>JBAQIQ010000229.1:0-10133 GCA_049288935.1 Candidatus Competibacteraceae bacterium | reverse complement strand
GCGCTGACCGGCTTCTGCAGGTAGCCGACGATTCCCTGTAGCAGCGCCGTGTCGCGGTCGCACGCAGAGACGACATAAATCGGAATACTCGCCAGATCACTCGACTTTAGGGTGTGCAGAACGTCGCGGCCATCCATGTCCGGCAAGCCGAGGTCGAGCAGAATCCCCGCCGGTCGATACCGGCGCGCCAGTTCGAGACCGTCGGCCCCGCTACCGGCGAGCAGCGTCTTGTAACCGAGTTTGTCGTTGATCTGCCGCAAGACGTCGCCGAACGCCGCATCGTCGTCGATCAGCAGGATCGCCTGATCGCCCGGCGCCAAGTGTTCGCGATCATCGAGCGGATGGATCGTCTGTTTGGCCGCAGCCGGCAGCAGCCTGGGCGGCGCCGCTTCGGCAAGCGGCTGATCGGCGGTTTTTTCGGGTAGCCGCAGGCTAAACAAGCTGCCTTCGCCGAGAGTGCTTTCCAATTCGATAGTCCCGCCCAGCAACTGCGCGAGGCGCAGGCTAATCGTCAAGCCCAGGCCGGTGCCGCCGTATTGGCGCGAGGTCGAACCGTCCAGCTGACGAAAGGCTTCGAAGATCAACCCCTGTTTCTCAGCGGGAATCCCGATTCCTGTGTCGCGGACCTCGATCCGGATCGGCAGCGCGTCGCCGGAGCGGCGTTCGAGCCGCAGACTGACGCCCCCCACCTTGGTGAACTTCAACGCGTTGGACAGCAGGTTGCGCAGGATCTGGCTGATCTTGTCTGTATCGCTGACGAAGCTGCCCCGGATGTGGTCCTCGATGTCGAAGGCCAGGCCGCGTTCTTGCGCCGCGTGTTCGAACAGGTCGCGGCAATTATCGCTCAGCGTGGCGCTGTCAATCAGCGCAGGGCGGAATTCCATGCGTCCGGCCTCGACCTTGGAAAGATCGAGCACGTCGTTGATCAGATGCAGCAGATCCTCTCCGGAACGGTGGATGACTTGCGCCTGTTTGACCTCGTCGTTGCTCATGCGACCACCGGCGTTGTTGGCGATTATCTTGGAAAGCAAAATGATGGCATTGAGCGGCGTGCGCAGCTCGTGTGACATGTTGGCCAGAAACTCCGACTTGTACTGGCTGGAGAGTTCCAGTTGCCGCGCCCTGGCGTCGAGTTCCCCGCGCGAGCGACGCAATTCGATGTTGCTCTTTTCGAGTTGCTGCTGCTGCTGCTCGAGTTGCGCATTGGTTTGCTCGAGTTCCTCGCTCTGCTGCTGTACTTGCTGCTGTTGCATCTCGAGCTGCGCATTGCTCTGACGCAATTCCTCAGCCTGTTGCTGCAACTGTTGCTGCTGTTCCTCCATGCGGGCATTCGCTTCCTGCAGGCTCGCGCTCCGCTGTCTGGCCTCCTTTTCCGCATTCTCCGCCACCACCAGCAACTGGCGAACGCTTTCCTGCTGTTCGGCGGCATGGAGAAACGAAGCGACCACTTCGGTCGCGCCGAGCAGAAACTCGCGATGCAATTCGTCGAAACGCTCGAAACTGGCCAGTTCGACAACGCCCAGCAACACGCCTTCACGCAGCAACGGGTAGGTGTAGGTATAGCAGGGAAGTGCGCTCAGCGTCCCGGTGACGACGGGTGCGGCGTCCGGGTCGACTGCGGTCAGGATGATCGGTTTTTTTTCGCGCGCCACCTGGCCGACCGCGCCTTCGCCGATCGCGAATCGATTCCCCAGGCTGGAGCGTTGGGTGTGCATGTAGCTCGCCAGCAGATCGAGGGAATTCTCCTCGGGCCGGAAAACGTAGAGCACACCGCGGCCGGCCCCGAGGTAACGGCCGATGACAGAGATTGCCGTGTCGGCCAACTGTTGCAGCGAAAGCCCGCCGGTCAACTCGGTCGACAAGCGGTTGTAACCGTCCTTGATCCAGTTTCGGTCTGCATCCGCCAGCTTGGTCGTGCGCAGCATGCGGTTCATGTTGTTGATCGCTTTGCCAAGCTGGTCGTTTTCGGACAACAGCGGGACACCCTGGGAAAAATCGCCTTTACCGATGATCTCGGCGCGTACCGCGAGGCGCGACAGCGTCTCGATCATCACGTTGATCGAATAGGCCATGCTCTCGGCATCGCCGGGGGCGGTCGGCAGCGAGGTAGACAAATCGCCAGTCGACAGCCGTTTCATGACGTCGCGGACCAGTGCCGGCTCGCCACCCAACTGGCGCAGCGTACTGCGCAAGGTGGCCATCCCGATGATGAGCAACAACACGCCGGTAACGAACAGAACCGCGATTTCGACGTTGCGCACGCCGCTTTTCTGCTGGTTAAGTTCTTGGATCGCCTGCTTCGAGCGCACCAGATTGATCTCGACGATTTTGGTCAGGATGTCGTCGGCAACCTGGAACGTCGGCCGACATTCGGCGGCCATCCAGTCGAGCGCCGGCTTGAGGTTCCGCTCGGGGCCGCCACGCGACAGATCGCCGATTTTGCGACAAGCCGCTTCCATCGCCCTCCAAGCATCGTCGAAGCGCTTCAAGGCGTCTATCTCGGCCGGCGTCAAATCGGATTGCCGGTAGAGGTCGAGCAATCGAATCAACTCCTTTTCGAAGCGGGCGCGGTTATCCCCGGCTTCCCGCAGGCGCGCCTCATCGGTCTCGACGGCGAGGCGATAGTCGGCGCGATTGACGTAAATGGCGTTCTGATTGGCTATCGCCACCCAGGCGATCGGCTGCAGTTGGTCGGTATACATCTTCTCCGCCAGTTCGCTCATCGTGGCGGTACCGCGCATCCCTTCGAAGCCCGTGCTTGCCGCCCCGAGCAGTGCAACGAAGATCAGGCCGAGGATTTTCTGCCGGATCGTGAATTGGCTGAGAAAATGCCACATCAATGACCTCCTTCGAAGACGGATCGCAGAGTACGTTAAGCGTGTGCTGAGGCTGGAACCCAGCGGTACAGGGTCGGAATGGACACACCAAGATTCTTGGCCACGTCCTTGGGTGGTACGCCGCTGGCCAGCAGTTTCTTGGCGGATACGATTTTGCTATTCGTCATCTTCGGCTTGCGGCCGCCCTTACGGCCCTGCCGGGCGACTTCCCGCCCGGCGCGGGTGCGTTCGATGGTCAGCTCGCGCTCCATTTCGGCCAGGCTGGCCATGACATGGAAGAAGAACCGGCCTGACGGCGTGCTGGTGTCGATGGCGTCGGTGAGGCTCTTGAACTGGACGCCTTGCTTATGCAAATCGCCGACCAGATTGACCAGTTGCTTGACGCTGCGGCCCAGGCGATCCAGTTTCCACACGACCAACGTGTCACCCTCACGCAGCGCCTCCCGCATGCGGGCCAGTCCGGGACGGTCGGCCCGGGCGCCGCTCACCTTATCCTCGAATATCTTTTGGCAGCCCGCCTGGGTCAAGGCGTCCTGTTGCAGCTCCAGGTTCTGGTCGTGGGTCGAAACCCGTGCGTAGCCGATCAACATGACGGGTTTACCACCCGGGCGATGCGCCGCGTCGAAGCGGCTTGTCGGTTCGCACCCCGCGCTTCACTTATCATGTCGAGCACAACGGACGGTCGCATGGGACATCCTATTCTTATCAAAACTCGTTGAAAGAATAGATAAACGAGAATACAGTTTCAAGAATTATTTTCGAGAATCGGAGCACCTTGATCCTGCGTACTGCTGAGGTTGTTGCAACTCGTAGAGTCCGATGGTTTAAGCGGCCCTCTGGATTGCAGAGTAGTGCTGACGGAAAGCGGCAGGCGACAGAGAGCCGAGTTTTGCCTGTTGTCTGATGCGGTTGTAGAAGATTGCGATGTGCTCCGTGATCTCGCGTTCGTGACCGTCGTGGCCGTTTGGATGCCGACCGGCGGGTTGCAGTGTCCCGACGACACTGAGGCTATCATCTTGAACCAACTAATTGGATAAACTATCTTATTTTCAACTCTTCGCCTGATCCTTGGAAAACACCCGTTGGGTGCGGTATCGTGACCTCTGTTGAAATCGTGACCGCAGGCGTTATTAAATAGTTAACCGGAATCCCCTGAATGACTGAACTGACTCTTTATTTCAAGAAACCCGCCGATTGGGCCAACCGCGTCCATATCCACTACTGGGACACTCAGCCGGGAGGTTCCGGCACTGACTGGCCAGGTACGCCGATGGCGGCGATGGACGACGATTGGTTTGTCCACCGATTCCATGGTATTCAAGCTGCCAGCCTGATTTTCAACGACGGCCAAGGCTGGCAAACCAGCGACCTGCGCCGGGAGCGCGACGGGTTTTTTATGAACGGTCAGTGGTATGACCAACAACCAGATCCCTCAGTCGATCTGCCGAATGGCGCTACTGACGATTCTCCCGTAGCCGCTTCTCTGCAAACCACCACCATTCCACCGGCCCGCGAGCCGATTGATCCCCATGGCCCATTAGGCGATTTCCGTGAGGAAACCATCTACTTTCTGCTCACCGCCCGTTTTTACGAAGGCGATCCCAGCACCAGTTTCTTTTGCCGCGACCGCATCAAGTTCAATCGTGCGACCGGCCAGCCCGAAGACCCCCACTGGCGCGGCGACTTCAAGGGGCTGATTCAACGACTGGACTATCTGCGCGATCTGGGCTTCACCGCCATCTGGATCACCCCGCCGGTGGAAAATCGCAGCGGTCTCGACTACCACGGCTACCACGCCTACGACTGGACCCGCATCGACCCCCGGCTGGAATCGCCGGATGCGACCTATCAGAACTTGATCGACGAGGCCCACAAGCGCGGCATCAAGATCATTCAGGATGTCGTGGTCAACCATTCCTGCCAGTACGGCATTCGCGACAAGGTCCACATCGACCACCTGCCGATCAAATACTACGTGCCGCAGGGTTCCGAACCAGGCCGGGTCAACCACGGCCCGTATCAGGGCAATCTCGGCAACTACGCCTGGCCGAACCGCGACGACATCGACAACCCGGTGGCGCCCGACTGGTATCGGGAGCGGCACGCGATGGACCCGGAAGGCAAGATTCCGCTGGTAGACCCCAAAACCGGCGAGACCGTGCCCAAGCCCGGCTACAACCCCGGCCGCTTCTTCGGCATCGACGCGCAGACTCTCGACCCCGATTGGTACATGCAGCACGGTGTCATCTGTGGCGGCGACTGGGAAAGCGCCGCCGTCCAGTTGAAGCACATCGCCGGCGATTGCATCAACCTGGCGACTGAGCGGCAGAATGTGAAGGATTACTTGATCGGCTCCATCAACCGCTACCTCGACATGGGCGTGGACGCACTGCGCATCGACACGGTGAAGCACGTCCCGCGCGACAACCTGCTGGAATACGTCAACGCTTGGAAGGCGCACAAGCCGGGGCTGTTCGTGTTCGGCGAAAATCTGGTCAAGGGCTATGGCTGGGGCGATCTTGGCGGCGGCGACAACGGTCCATCCTTCATCCGCCCCTGGTGGTACACCCGGTTGGGTCACGATCCCCGCGACCCCAATTCCGGTGGCGACTCCGGTTTTCCGCAACTCGACTTCGGGCTGTTTTCCACGTTCCGCGATAATCTCAGCCGGGGCAGTTTCGACGGCGTGGCTCGGGTGCTGGAAATGGACTGGATTTACGGCAACGCCAGCACGTTGGTCACGTTCCTGCAAAATCATGATGTTGGCCCGGACAATGATTTTCGTTTCCGCTTCAAGGGCGAACAGTGGATGGCGGCGGCGGCTTACAACCTGCTCTGGACAGTGCGCGGTATTCCCTGCCTGTACTACGGTGAGGAAATCGAATTCATGAAGGGCGCTCCGCAGGATGTGATCGGTAACGACGACACCCTCGACCAGACGGGCCGCGCCTATTTCGGCGACCATCTGACCGACGAGCGCATTGGCGCAACGCAAAGTCATCCGCTTTATCAGCACATCAAGCGCTTGAATCAGATTCGCCGCAGCATTCCGGCCCTGCAAAAGGGCGCCATGAGCCATATCAATGAATGGGGCAGCGGCATGAGCTTCGTCCGTGATCACCATCACGGGGAAAGTTATGTCGTGGTCGGACTGGCGATTGGCGGTGATCAGGAGGTCAATGTGGGCGGCGTCCGCAACGGTGTTTATCGCGATGCGGTCACCGGCCATGAAATCCATGCCGGCGATGGCCATCTCTCTTTCCATGTGCGCGGCAATTCAGCCGGTCTTTATGTGCTCAATGGCCCCGGCAAAATTGGGATGGATGGCGCGTATCTGCGGTAATACCTGAATTCCAGGTTTGGCTTGATGCGCTTTAACTCGATGCAGCCTCTGGCTAAAAACCGGTGGCTGGGAGTAAAAGATGGAACAACCCAATACGGGTCGAAGACGTGTTCCAGGTTCGGCTTAATTTTGCAGCCTTCAGCAGGGATGATGTCTCCATCAAGCCGAACGCTTTTACCCATCAGTTCAGATCCAGTGAAGCGCCAGTAAGTGTTTAAATCCAGGCGGCTGATAAAAACCGCCTGGAAAAATTGCAGCCTTGTCCAGACGGACCTGCGATTAAAAAGCAAAGGATACGATTCGAGTTCATCCATGACCGATCAACACTCTCAAATATCAGGTGCCTTTGACCTTACATTCGCAGTTGCCCTCAGCGTCAGGCTTGTCCGGATTACACTCAACCGCAACGTCCTGATATGATCCATCCGGCTGCTGTACTGGTATGGACGTTGGACACATCATGACGGTTTGCTGGTTCATTTTGTAACACAAATTGCCGTTGCCTGGCGTGCAAAGCACCAGCGTCACCTGAGTTGCGCGAACTTTGAAACCCGACATTTCTGGATCAATACCCATGTCGCGCAGATGATCATGAATCATCTCCAGATATCGAGCACTGGCGCCTGGGTCAAGATAAATCCCTTGGCTACTAATACGCTCTACAACATTGGCTGAAAAACCAGGCGGGCTGCCAAAGATAGCAGCGGCAGCGAGAGTGGCTAATAAGGCTTGTTTCATCATCATCTCCTTCCGGATTTACGTTGGGTGTGATCTGATTAAAACCGTATCGCCAACAGTCAACTTTCATCCCAGCGACTCAAATCAGCAAAGCGGTTTTCTGTTCATCAGTGACGAAACGTTTAGCAACCCGTATGCCAAAAATGATTTCCAGGAATTATTTAGCCTGAATATGAGGTTAAGAAAAATCGATGATTTGGAAGAGGTTAATCAACCTGATCAAGATGAATGCATGGAGTTCATCTTGGGCTGTTCAGAGTGAACGCAACCCGCCGAATGCGCTCCCCGCTCAGGCGTGAAGCGAAGCGCTGGCTATCCCCAACTGCCGCATCACCTCCTCAGCAATGGCCAACGACGCAGTCAAGCCCGGCGACTCAATGCCCAGCAGGTTTACGAATCCCGCTACGCCATGCGCAGGCGGCCCCTGGATAAGGAAGTCCCCCGCTACTTCAGTCGGCCCCGTCAGTTTGGGACGGATGCCGGTATAGCCCGGCTGAAGCGCCCCGTTAGCCAGTACCGGGTAATAACGGCGAATGGCTTGGTAAAATTTCGTTTCCAAACCCGTCTCGAACGCATAATCCGGGTTCGTCGGCCAACCGCTCACATCCGGGCCGAACTTGCACTGTCCGCCAAGATCGAGCGTTGCATGAATGCCCAGGCCGGCGTGATCAGGCATTGGATACACCAGATGCCGGAATGGCGCCCGACCGCTCAGTGTGAAATAGTGACCTTTGGCATAAAAAGTCGGTGGCAGCATCGCCATGGGAAATCCCGCAAAGCGGCGTGCTACCGCTGTTGCGGATAATCCTGCCGCATTGATCAAGTAGCGACTTCGCAGCGTGAACGGCGCCGCGCCGCCGGTTTTAACGACTATCCCCTGTGCGGTTATTTCCCCCCCCATAACCGGAGTCCGGGTCACCAATACCGCTCCCGCCTGCTCGGCGTCCCCCAACAGCGCTAACATAAATCCGTGGCTGTCAAAAATGCCGGTTGTTGGGGAATAAAGGCCGGCCAGTGCGCAAACCGCCGGTTCCAGATGGCGAATATCAGCAGCGGTCAGCGTGTGAACAGAGACGCCATTAGCGGCGGCTCGCCGGGCGTAGTCAGCCAGCGCTGGTAATTCCGCAGCGTCACAGGCAATCAGCAGCTTACCGATAGCCTGATGATCAACGCCACGCTCGGCGCAATAGCGGTAGAGATATTCCCGACCGCTGACGCAGAGCCGGGCTTTCAAGGAACCGGGCGGGTAATAAAGGCCGGAATGAATCACCTCGGAATTACGCGAGGAAGTCTGCGTACCAAAGCGCTCTTCCGCTTCCAGAATCAGTGTCTCGTAGCCGGCGAGCGCGAGGGCGCGGGCGACGGCTAAGCCAATGACGCCCGCGCCAATCACAACAGTATCAACTGTTTCCACCCGGCAACCGGTCTTTTTTCGTCGTCAATCCCGCCCGGCCGCCGCCGCGCGGTTCAGGGCTTCACGCAGTTGCGCAATGCGGATGGGCTTGGCCAAGGTAATCACCGAGCGCAGCCCTTTGAATTCCGCCAGCATCTGTGCATCCTTAGCGTATTCGGGGCTGTAGCCGGTGATAATAATCAGACCCGCTGCGTAGCCCTGCTCCATCAGCCACACCACGAGTTCATTGCCGTCCATCTCCGGCATCACCATGTCCAGCACAATCAGCGTCGGCTGGAAGTCTGGATAGGCCGCCTGGAACTCGTACCCGTGAGTGGTTACCCGGGTTTCATACCCTAAATCCGCCGCTACCTGGGCCACCATCTGGCCAAAATCCGGCTCGTCATCGACGATTAACAGTCGCTGTTCGCTCATATTTTCGCTTTCATCCTGCTGACATGCCAATGTGATGCAGCTTCAAGACGACATGCTTGAGACCAGGGTCTTCCGGGTCGGCATGGACCGCAAACCCCAGCATACGGTTCAGGCGCAGCATCGGCTGGTTCTCTTGCAGCACTTCGCCGTAAATCTCGCCAACGCCGCGCGCCCGGGCGTAGTCGATGATCCGGCGCATCAACCCGTGACCCAGTCCCAGGCCCATCATCGCCCGATCAACCATGATCGAATATTCGGCCCGGTCGCTGTTCGGATCGACGTTGAGGTTCACCAGGCCGTAAATCACCGCTTGGCCGGGCAGACCGGGGCCGACCGCAACCAGCGCCATTTCCCGGTGATAATCGATTTGGGTTAACGTGGCGGCCATTTCGTGGCTCAGTTCCCTGATCGGCTGGAAGAAGCGCCGGCGTAAATCGTCCGGCGAGGCGCGTCCGACCAGGGCATGCAAGGCCGGTTCATCCTCGGGTAACACCGGGCGCAGCAGCAAAGTCTGATCGTTGGGTAGCCGGAAGGTCTCTTCCAGAGCTTTGGGGTAGGGGCGGATCGCTAACCGCTGGGCCGGATCACCCACTGCCGACGCAACCTCGATCTGGGCATTCAGCGCCAGCAACCCCTGGGCATGACTCCACAACGGATTGATGTCCAGCGTCGCCAGTTCCCCCAAGTCGATGACCATTTGTGAAACCTTCACCAGCGCCAGCGCCAGCGCGTTGAGGTTGGCGCGGCGCAGCAGGCTGTAGCGCAGTCGCTGGTAAATCCGCGTTTGCGCCATAATCTCGCGGGCCAAATGCAAGTTCAGCGGCGGCAATCCATAGGCCAGGTCATCAATGGCGACTGCATCCGGGCCGCCTTGGCCGAAATAGATCACCGGGCCAAAGCGTCCGCCGTCGCGCACGCCCAGAGTCAGTTCATACGCACCGTCGCGGGCGGTCATCGGTTGCAGGATGAACCCGTGGCAACGGGCGGCGGGAGCAACTTCCCGCAATCGCGCTAATCGGTCAGTCGCCGCCTGTCGCACTGCTTCGGGTGTGCTCAGCACGCTGGCCATACCGCCTAGCAGTGCTGGGTGGGCAACCTCCGGGGCGAGGATTTTCAACACCAGCGGTCCATGTTGTTGCGCAGCAATCGCCGCTGCTTCGTCCGGTGATTGTGCCTGCCAGGTCTCAATCACCGGTAGACCATAGGCGGCTAACAGGCGCAGGGCTTCATGGGCGTCCAGTCGCCGCCGCCCCTCCGCCAGCGCCTCGGCCAGGATCGCCCGGGCTGTGGCGACGTCCGGGGTAAATTCCTCGGGCAACGAAGGTGGAGTTTCCATCAGCAACGCCTGGTTGCGCTGGTACTGGACCATGCGCATGAACGCCTGCAC
>JBAQIQ010000228.1:0-8553 GCA_049288935.1 Candidatus Competibacteraceae bacterium | reverse complement strand
CAGCGGCAAGCCGCCGGTAGCGATCCCGCATCCCGCGCTGCCCCAGGGCGATGTCCACACCACCTCGCGCCCCTATCCGCTGTCGGCGCCGCTGCCCACCATCGCCGAGGGCGAGGCTATTACCCTCGCCGACGACGGCACGAAGGTTCGGGATTTAATGCATCGTGGTATTATTTCCTGCACGCCGGACGACACCGTCGGTACGGTCGCCAAGATCATGGTGAACAAGGAGATTCATGCGGTCGTGGTCATGGATGAGCGGGGCAAGGCCATCGGTGTGGTGTCGCAGACGGATATGGTGCTGGCGCGGCAGGGTCGGACGCCCGAGCAAGCGCGGGTGTTGCGGGCTGAGGAAGTGATGACGCCGGGTTGTGCGACCTGCGACGCCGACATGCTGCTGAGTGAGGCGGTCAGTCTGATGACCGGGCGGCGGATGCATCGTTTGGTGGTGACTGAGAAGGATCAGCCGGTCGGCGTGATCTCCATGACCGACGTGGTGCGCAAAATCATCGGCGAGTAAGCTGCGCTCGATCCAACCACTCCGGCGCTAAGCGCTACCCCTCCTCCTTAGTTTCGGGAGGGGGAATATTTAAAACTCCCTTCTCATCCTTCGGGACAGAGAAGGGCTTTTTTCTGAAACGATGGAGAGCTTCCTACCATGCAAGCCATTGTCTGCCATGAACTCACCGGCCCTATGGCATTGCGGCTGGAGGAGGTTCCAGAGCCGTGTCCTGGTCCCGGCCAGGTGCGTATCCAGGTCCGGGCCTGCGGGGTCAATTTCGCTGACAGCCTGATGAGCCGTGGTCAATATCAAAAGCAACCACAACCGCCCTTCAGCCCCGGCTTTGAAGTGTCCGGCGACGTGCTGGAACTGGGTGCTGGCGTGTCAGGAATGGCGGTTGGGGATCGGGTCATCGCCATGACGCCGCACGGCGGCTATGCCGAACAGGTCATCGCCGACGGGAACCGCTGTGTGTCGATGCCGGCGGCGATGCCTTGGGAACACGGTGCGGCTTTTCCGGTAGTGTTTGGCACCTCGCATGTCGCTCTGTGGCGTCGAGCGCGGTTGCAGTCTGGAGAGACGCTGGTGGTGCATGGCGCATCCGGCGGCGTCGGGTTGACCGCCGTAGCCATCGGCAAGCAGTTGGGAGCGACGGTGATCGCCACGGCCAACGGTTTGGGGAAGCTGGAGGTGGCTCGCGCACACGGCGCCGATCATCTGATTGATTCCAGCCATGAGGACGTGCGGGTGCGGATTAAGGAATTAACCGATGGTCGCGGTGCAGACGTCGTTTATGATCCAGTCGGCGGCGATCTGTTTACTGCTTCGCTGCGCAGCATGGCCTTTGAAGGGCGGATTTTAGTCATCGGTTTTGCCGGTGGCACCGTGCCGCAGATTCCCGCGAATCATCTACTGGTCAAAAATGTGGACGTGATCGGCCTCAACTGGCCGGCTTATACGGAATTGCATCCTCAGGTGATGACTGAGAGCTTTCAAACGCTGATGCACTGGTATCTGGACGGTGCAATCAAGCCCCATATCTCAGCAACCTATCCGCTGGAGCAGGCGGTCGAGGCGCTCAATCAGGTGGTGACCCGCAAATCGACTGGCAAAGTCATCATTACCACGGATGCCGCCCATTGATGCCTTCTGAATTGACTATTCGCCATTTGGGGCGGATGAGCCGGGTCACCGTGCGGGGCGGTGAGGCGCAACTCAAGAAATTCCGCAATGCTTTACTGCTGAAAGAATTTCGCGTGGTGGCCGAGCGTGAGAATGCTTGGGAATTTCGGCGGCGGGCTTATTTGTTTCAGGATGATTGGCCGATACAAGTGAATATTCGCCGTGAGGGTAGCCAGTTCGAGATTGATTATTATTTGAGCATTCCCTGGAGTTGGATTGCGGGGCTGAGTTTTCTGACTTGGGTGGCGTTACCCTTCGCCGGGTTCCAGAATGCAGTATTGGCGTTCATCCTGGCGTTGCTGGTCGCGGCGCTGGCGATCTGTAAACAGAAATTTGATGGCCGGCCTGACGCCCGGTTCTGGCAGCAGCGACCCCGGCAACGCTGGGGCGAAACCATGGAGCATCTACTGCGGGAGTCTTTTGACCGTTCGTAGCCATGAGGGCTACTGGGTCACAGCGGAAACCGACGGGCAGCGTCCGGGCGGCCCGCCGGGTTAAGGGGAATCAGCCCCTCTGCATCATGGGCAGCAGGAAGGCGATTAAAGTTGCGGCAAAAATAGCGCTGGTGATCACGCCGCTAATATTGGCGCCCAGTGCGTGCGGCAGGATGATGACTCCCGGCCCCACGGATTTTTGCGCGACCTTGGCAGTGGTCGGTACACAACTGACCCCGGCGATGCCAATCACCGGGTTGTACTTTTTGCCCGACCAGTAGTAGAGCACATAACCGCCCAAAATCCCGCCAATGCCGGAAATCAGCAACGCCAGAATGCCCAGCACCAGCAGCTTTAGTACGACCGGATTTAGGATGGTGTTTGCCTCACACAACACACCCAGCAACAACCCCAGGAAGAAGGTCGAGCCGTACAGTACGGTGTTAGAGAATAACTCGTAAAAGTTGGGCAAATCGCTTTCACGAATGACCACCCCGATGAATAACGACAGCAGCAGCGGCGAAGCGACCGGGAACAGTAGGCTGAGCAGGATACAAGCGATTACTGCAAAGATCAGCTTCTCGTTCGAGGTAATCGTCCGGGTCTTCTCCATCGGCATCGGCAGGTTACGCAGCTTTTCAGGAATCATCAGCTTGATCAGGTACGGATAGCCGCCGTAGGTCAACCCCAGGTACAAATAGGCCACGACCGTAATCGGCACGAACAAATCCCGCGCCAATTGCAGCGAGGTGAACAACACCATCGGGCCGTCCGCACCGCCAATCGTCGCAACTGCCGCCGCCTGGCCCGGATTTAAACCCATCGCCACGGCAATCGGGAAGACGAACACCGTGCCCAGTTCGGCGAACAGGGCGATGATCATGCTCTGGAACGGGCGAGCCATCACGAAACCGACATCCAGCAGGGTGCCGATGCCCATGAACACGAAACAGGCAATGAGGCCGTTACTGAACATGAAGGTGTAAATCGGCTGGAGCCAGTCAATTTGCAGGATGTTCACCAGTGCGTCGGTATCCGAGGCCAGTGGGGCGACAAATAAAGTGCCGGGGAGTTGCGACGCCTGGCCAGCCGCAATGTTCATGCCGGTTGCTGGGTCGTAGGCGGAAAAGAACATCACCCCGGCATTGACTGTCGCCATACCCAGCCCCATCGGGATCATCAACAAGGCTTCCAGCACGCCCTTGCGCCCCAGGTAGAGCAGCACGACACCTAGTACCATCAGAAAGATTCGCCCAAAGGCGATCTTGGGGTCGGTGGAGAACCCTTGCACCAGGGTGTTAATACCCTGGAATAGATCGAGAAAATTGAGGGATTCCATAGCGGAACGCTCCCGGCGTCAGCCGATAGTCAGCAGCGCCTGCCCGGCATCTACCGGATCACCCGGCTTGACGGCGATGCTGATGACTTTACCGCCGCGCTTGGCGACAACGTGGGTCACCATCTTCATGGCTTCCAGAGAGACCAGTTTGTCGCCCTCGTTGACCGCCTGGCCAACACTGACATGCACCGTTTGCACGACGCCACCCAGGGGCGCGACCTCGTCGCCGGGACCCGCCGCAGACGGGGACGCCGTAGAAGCCGCCATTGGAGCCGATGCAGTCGGTACAGGCGCTGCTGGTTGTGGCGCAACGCTCATGCTGCCCGGCTCTGGATACAAATTCTGAGCGCCTTCGGCTGAGATGTCTTCAACGGCAACGATGTATTGCTTGCCTTCAACGGTGATACGGAATTTCTTCTCCATGGAGGGTTCTCTCGCAAATGTTTGAAGGTAAAGGGAGTTGGAATTCTTAATGCGGCGCACGCGGCGCGTGCGAAGTGTGGTGAGTCGTGCGCGCCTCTGCGGTCCAGCCGAAGCCACGGTTGGCCATTTCAATACGGACGATGCGATGAGCGCCCATCATGGCGGCCACGGTGGCGGCGATAACGGCCAGATGCTCCTGAGGAATGCCGGAGAGGGCCGGTTGCGCGGCGGCAGGCACGGGTTTGATCGGCGCTTTGGCTTCGGCCTGGGCCGCCTGTCGCGACAACACCCAGACGATGCCGCGAATGACCGCTGCAACCAGCATCGAGACGATGATCACGATGCCGTAAATCACCAACATGTCGCCGATGGCGTCCAGCGTGGTGTAAGTCTTCATTCGATGGATTCCCGTTGGGTCGAGTTCGGCGGGTGGCTCAAAGCGGGATGTCGCCGTGCTTCTTGGCCGGACGCAGTTCGCGCTTGGTCAGCAGCTTGCGCAGGGACAGCGCGATGGTGGCGCGGGTGTCAGCGGGTTCAATCACATCAGTGATGTAACCGCGTGAGGCGGACATATAGGGCGAGGCGAATTTGGCCCGGTACTCCGCCGCCAATTCGGTCGCCTTGGCCTTACGATTTTCCGCTGCTTTGAGTTCGCTGCGATAGAGGATGTTGACCGCGCCTTCCGCGCCCATCACCGCAATTTCGGCAGTCGGCCAGGCATAGACCGCATCAGCGCCCATTTCCTGTGCGCACATGGCTAGATAGGAGCCACCGTAAGCCTTGCGCAGGATGATGGTGATCTTTGGCACCGTCGCCGATGCGTAGGTGTAGAGCATCTTCGCGCCGTGGCGGATGATGCCGCCGCGCTCCTGTTCGATGCCGGGCAGAAAGCCGGGAACATCGACCAGCGTGACCAGGGGGATGTTGAAAGCGTTGCAGAAGCGGATAAAGCGCGCGCCCTTGTCGGACGAGTCAATATCCATAGCTCCCGCCTTGATCATCGACTGATTAGCAAGCATCCCGACCACAATGCCCTGAACACGGGCGAAACCCACTACGATATTACCCGCCCAGCCGGCATGGATTTCCAGGAACTGGCCGTTATCCACCAAGCGATTGATGACGAGTTTGACGTCCATCGGTTCGGAGGAGGTATCGGGAATCAGCGCGTTAATCCCTTCATCGGGCGACAGGTCGAGGTCGGGATAGGGCCGGTGCGGCGGGTCCTCGGTGTTGTTGGAGGGCATATAACTCAGCAGCGCCTTGGCGATCTGGATGGCGTGGCGGTCATCGTCGGCGACGAAGTGAACGTTGCCGCTGACCGTGGCATGCATCTCGGCGCTGCCGACATCCTCCAGGCTGGTGGTGCGACCGGTGACCGCCTTGATGACCTCCGGGCCGGTGATAAACATGTAGGCGTTTTGCCGGGTCATGATGATGTAGTCCATCAGCGCCGGCGAGTACGACGCGCCCCCCGCGCACGGTCCGGCGATAATGGCGATCTGTGGCACCACGCCCGACAGCAGCACGTTCTGATAGAACACCTCGCCGTAGCCCGACAGCGCATCCACTGCTTCCTGAATGCGGGCGCCAGCGGAATCCTTGAACGCCACCACGGGCATCCCGGTCTTTAAAGCCAATTGCATGGACTGCACAATTTTCTTGGCGTGCATCTTGCCCAGCGTACCGCCCATTACGGTGAAATCCTGGCTGAACGCGGCCACTGGGCGACCGTCTACAAAGCCGGTACCGACGATGACGCCATCCGAAGGGAGTTCCTTATCGGCTAGGCCAAAGTGTTTGGCGGCGTGTTTGGCGTGCGTGGCGATCTCTTGAAAGGTATCCGGCTGGAATAATGTCAGCAATCGCTCACGGGCGCCCATCAAACCTTTGGCGTGTCGTTCCTGAATTTTATCCTCACCGCCGCCGGCCAGCACTTTGGCGCGGCGTTCCCGCAGAATGTCAAGCTGTTTCTCGGAAAGCATGGTTTTTCCCACCTCTTGGGGTTCGAGTCAGTCAGCAATCAAAAAATAGAATCAAAAGACCGTCAACTTTCCCCTCCGGCCCGCGTTCGGGGGTGCGGGATTGGAATCGTGGTGATGCATGGTTATCTGCAGAGGGAAACAGTTCGGGCAGAGCAGTCAGCGGGAAGCGGTTTGCGCAACCGGCTTTTTAGCCTAGTCCTGTTCAACCGCTAAGGTTAGTCAAGATTTGCGCAAACGCGATAGCTGTCGCCGTTTTTGATGAAATTTTTATCCGCTCTCCGGTTTGGCAGGGAGACTGAATAAAAAGAAATGCGCTCAGGGGCGATGCATCGTCTCTGAATTTTCAGCTATTTTGGCAACATTCGCTGGAGGTGTGGAGGCATCCGGTTCCACCTCGGAGAACATGCGAATCAGATCGCCACGCCGGTGGGAGCGTTTCAGGGCTTCACGATTAAGTTGATGACGGGCGCGCTGGGCCTGAGTTGTGCGGTAATGGGTCA
The DNA here is from genome assembly GCA_049288935.1 of Candidatus Competibacteraceae bacterium. GTDB lineage: Bacteria > Pseudomonadota > Gammaproteobacteria > Competibacterales > Competibacteraceae > UBA2383. The sequence continues at coordinate 2,188 of JBAQIQ010000228.1, read as the reverse complement.
TGGCCGCAGCACCTTCGCTGTTTCGCGCAAAGTCTGGCTGTTGATGGCGGCGTGATAATGGGCGCTGAAATCCGAGCTGCGCAGCGCTTTCTTGATCATGCTTTCCAGATTGGGCCGCTTGTCTTCCGGGTTGGGTCCGCTGCCCAGCCCGCCGCCGAATTCGACGATAGTGGTGACGCCATCGTGGAACGCGGTTTCCAAATTGTCGACCCACTTGACCGGGTGAAACAGTTGAAAGAATAACCGGGTCTTGATGGCGGTTGGATCGGGATTGTGGTAAGCGCCGGTGTTGTTGGATAGGACGCGGACGGTGGGAATATGCATCTCGGCGGCGTCCAGCACCGGGCGGAAGTGTAGCGCAGCAGTGATCATGTAGAAAGTATGGAAGGCGCCTTCCGTTTTGAGCCGGGTGGGTCGTTTGCGCGGGAAATGCGTCAGGGCGTCTTCGGTCAGCCGGTCGAGATCTTCACTCAGACCGCCGATGACGGTTTGGTCTTGCAGATTCCGGGCGGCGACGACGCAATAGTGTTTTTCCGCCAGCGGCTGGATGTTGTCGAGGTGTAGCGGGAAAGCCAGCATTTCGCCATTGCCGTAAGTCCCCATGCATTCGCCGCGTTTTTGCACCAGCCGTAGGGCGGTTTCGAAGCTTAGCGTACCGGCGGCGACCAATGCACAGTATTCGCCCAGACTGTGGCCGGCGGCTAGCGCCGGCTGGACCTGGTGGTCCGTCAGTTCACGGAAAATGTTCAGGCAGGCCAGTGAGTGGACGAGCAGGGCGGGCTGGGTGTGACGAGTGAGCCGCAAGTTGTCTTCTGTACCTTCCTGGCAAAGCTTAATGAGGTCATAGCCCAGGATATCGTTAGCCTGTTCGTAGAGTTGCTGGGCAACCGGGAAGTCGCGGATCAGGTCGCTGCCCATTCCGACATACTGGGAGCCCTGCCCGGGGAAAACGAACATGATCTGCTGATCCTTACTCGACACGGCTTGCATCCTCCTGCGGGGAAGTAGTGAAACAAACATTTAAAGATACGGGGAAGTGACTGGCAAGGCAAGATAGGCGAAGCTGCATTTCAGGGCAATCGCGCTCGGTAGGGGGTTGAGAGGAGACTGATGGCCAGGATAACGGAACGGGATTGAGCGGATGGAGAGCGTTATACCGCCTCAATTGCTTGACCCGCATGTATTTTTCTAATGGGTCTGATCCGAGCCCCATGGGATGATATTGGTTTTGTGGAGCCGGTTTGAACCGGCTCCACATACGGTACTGACTCGTCCCCTTTACCGCTGTCTGGCCAGTCGCATTGGTCCGTACCACTGAGCGCCGAGCGCGAGCAATAGTACCCCGAGGATCAACAATCCCCACTCGGATAGGGTTGGAATATCCACGACCGTGTTTGTGTAGCGGTTGACGAAGGTGCATTTCACCGTCTCGCCGGGATTCAGGTCGATGTTGTCGGGGGCATCGCCGTTGTCGCAGGTTGCGCTGGTTTGTATCCAGCCGGCCGGAACGGTCTCGCTCAGGTCGTAGAGGCCGGGCGCGAGGTTGCCGAAACTGCGCTGGGCCTCGCCGTTGACCGTGGTCAGGCTGAAATCGCCTAACGAGCGGCTAACAAACGGGAAGGCGCCATCGCCGCCCACCGTGCGTTTGATCACGGTGAGGGTGTCCTGCCGGGTACGCTCAAAGGTCACCGTCGAGGTCAGGTCGGTTTGGAGGTTGGTCAGGTTGCATTGGGTGTTCTGACCGGAGAGCAGGCAGGCGCCGTCCCAGTGGGCGACCTGGTAGCCGGCATCGGGCGTTGCGATGCAGGTGCTGCTGCCGCCGACCGGGGCATTGGCCGGCGTGCAACTCACCGTACCATTGCCGCCGACCACCCGGGCAGTGATGTGGACATCTCCGGGCGGGAGGGCCGAGAAGCGGACCGTCGAGGTCTGGTTCTTCTGGATCTTGGGCAGGTAGCACTGGACGTTGTTCCCCGCCGCTGCGCAGTCTCCGCTCCAGTCCTGCACCTGGTGGCCGGTCGCCGGGACGGCGGTGCAGGTGCTCTGGCCGCCTTTGTTGACGCGGCTGGGGTTGCAGCCGACCGCGCCGTTACCGCCGGTGACGGTGGCGCTGATGGTGTAGGTGGCGGGCAAGAGCGGCGTGAAGCTGACCGCCGAGACCTGGTTGGCCCGGATATTGGTCAGGTGA
>JBAQIQ010000227.1:0-3458 GCA_049288935.1 Candidatus Competibacteraceae bacterium | reverse complement strand
AGCGCGAACTGCGGGCCTGGGTCGCTCGCCGCGAGGCGTTGGTCGTCATGCGCACCCAAGAACAGAACCGGCTGCCGGTGGCCCACCCCAGCGTGCGCCCCGGCATTGAGGCCCTGATCGCCCATCTGGATCGCGTTATCGCCGAGGTCGAGGCCGCCATCCGCCGACGGATCGACGATGATCCCGAACTCAAGGCTCAGCAGCGCCTGCTCGATTCCGTGCCCGGCCTGGGGGACAAAACCATCCCGGTCCTCTTGTCGTTCTACGGCGGGCCAGCGCGGTTCGACCACGCCCGCCAAGCCGCCGCCTTCGCCGGCCTCGACCCGCGCCAGCACGAATCGGGTAGCAGCGTGCGCGGCAAACCTCGCTTCTCGAAAGTGGGACACGCCGGCTTGCGCAAGGCGCTTTACATGCCGGCCATGGTCACTTTGCACAAGACCGCTCCTGATTAGCAAGATTCTTCAGCCTGTGCTGTTTTGTGTGGTGAAAAGGAGCAGACTGGTAGACCACGCACTCTGGAGGGTCGGTCATGCCGATGAATCGAATTCAATTTCAACCGGGGTTATCGTTACCGGCGTTTCTTGAGCAGTTTGGCGCCGAGACCCCGTGCGAAGCCGCGTTGGAACGCGCCCGCTGGCCGGACGGGTTTCGCTGTCCCCACTGCGGTGAGACCGATCACTATGTTCTCCGTAGTCAGCGGGGGCGTAAGACCTTTCAGTGCCAGCGCTGCCGGGTGCAGACCTCGCTGATCGCGGGGACCGTCTTCCAGAGCACCCATCTGGCGCTGACCCTCTGGTTTTTGGCCATCTATTGGATCAGCCAAGCCAAGACGGGATGATCGGCGCTGGCCTTGAAGCGTCACTTGGGGGTGAGCTACCCGACCGCTTGGCTGATTCAACACAAATTGATGCAGACGATGACCGAGCGCGACGCCCGGTACGCCCTGTGCGGTGAGGTGCGGGTGGACGACGCTTACCTGGGCGGCGAACGGGTGGGCGGCAAAGCCGGCCGGGGTTCCGAAAACAAGGTCCCGTTTGTCGCGGCGGTTTCCCTGCATGCCGAGGGGCATCCGCTCCACACCAAAATGACCCCGGTACCGGGGTTTACCTGCAATGCCCGGCTGGGCCAAAGCCGCCTTGGCCCCCGGCAGCCGGGTGCATTCCGATGGGTTGGCCTGCTTCGCCGGCGTGATCGCCGCCGGGTGTCAGCACCACGCCATCATCATCGGCCCGCGCAAACCCAAAGAAGTGCCGGAGCTCGGTTGGCTTAACACCATTCTCGGCAACCTCAAAACCGGCTTCACCGGGGCTGACCATGCGTTCAAATTCGCCAAATACGGGATCCGCTACCTCGCTGCCTTCGCTTATCGCTTTAACCGGCGCTTTCACCTCGGCACCCTTCCCAACCGTCTGCTCGTCGCCGCCGCGGCCATCGGACCACGCCCTGCTCGTTGGCTTCGTCGGGCTGAAGAATCTTGCTAATCAGGAGACCGCTTGGGGTCGGGCCTTCCGGGATCGACTCGCCGCCGCCGGCAAGGCCCCCATGGTCATCATCGGCGCCATGATGCGCAAACTCGTTCATGTCGCCTTCGGCGTCCTCAAGTCGGGACAACCCTTCAATCCATCTCTTCATGGCGCTTGACCGCGATAACAGTATCTACATAGAATTTAAGAAGCTGTACAAAAACTGTAAGTATTCAGTCCCCTCCCCATTCATGGGGAGGGGGTTAGGGCATACGCGCCAACTTAAGGGTGACTTGAGAAATAGCTCATTGAAAAAGATGTGAAAAAAGGCAGGCTCCCGGTTCGTTGATCACCCGAGCGACCGGAGACCGACCGCCATGAGCCTGCCCTTTGGAAATCTGGATACAACATTTGAACAGCTCTTACAAGAGTTGCCCCCGGACTACCGGGAGTTGGCAATCGAATTTAGAGCCTTCGCCCGATCGCGCAAGATCAAGACTCCGGAGCAGTTGCTGCGGGTGGTGATGAATTACTGTGGGCTGGATGCGGTGTTGCGGGAAACGGCGGGGACCTTCACGTTGCTGGAGGAACGGATCAGCGACACGGCCATCCACCGACGATTGAAGGCCTGTGGTCCGTGGGTCAAGGCGCTGCTGAGCCGGATGATGGACGCGGCGGTCCAGCCGTTGGCCGAGGGTCACCTGCGGTTTCTGGTGATCGATGCCTCGACGGTGCAGAGTCCCGGCGCGACCGGCACCGACTACCGGATCCATCTGGCGATCGATTGGGTGCGGCTGCACCTGGTGGAAGTCAAGGTGACGAATGAGCATACCGGTGAGCATCTGAGTCATTATGTGTTACAGGATGGCGATGTGGTGGTGGCCGATCGGGGGTATAACCAGGTCACGATGTGGATGGATCAGGCCGATCGCGGGGTCGGCCTGGTGGTGCGCTATAACCCCCATGGCATCCCGCTCCATGACCCCGAGGGGAATCCCCTTGATTTGGAGTCGGTTTTGTCAGCCTCCGGCGCGACCGAATGCTGTTTACCGACGCAGGTCCGTAACCGGGACCACGAATCGCTCGCGGGTCACCTGCATGCCCTGCGTTTGCCACCGGCTCAGGCCGCAGAAGCGCGGCGGCGGGCGCGGGCGAACGCCGCGAAAAAAGGCCGTCAGCCTCAGGCCCGGACCCTAATCTTTGCCGAATGGGTGCTGATCTGGACCACGCTGCCGCCCGAGATCTTGTCGACGGCTACAATCATGGCGCTCTATCGGGTGCGTTGGCCAATCGAACGGGTCTTCAAGCGATTGAAAAGCATCTTGAACATGGATCACCTCCGGGCCAGGAAAGACAGCCTCCTGGCCGAGGTCTATCTCCACGGCAAGTTGCTCTATGCCTGGATCGTCGAGAAACGGCTCTGCCGGCGCTGTGGTCACGACTGGCATCGGCTGGATCAGCCCCGCCGCGCCACCCCCTGGCGAATTTGGACCCTGTTACAATGGGAGCTGACCACCGCGATTCACGGTGCCCGGCACTGGAATTTGAAGCGTTGGCCGGAAGCCCTCGTCGTCCTCCAGGAGCGCCGCCGCCGGCCCCTGCAAACCGTACCGGAACGGATTACTCAACTCATCGCCGAATGCCAAGCACAAGGATGCAGCAATAGCTGAGAGTTAGTGCTTAAGTTGGCGCGTATGGGGGGTTAGGGTGAGGGGGTAAGCCAGGGCCTTCCCGGATTCCGCTACGCTCCATCCGGGCTACATTGCTTTTTAATTAATAGATTATTTTTCATACAGCCTATAAGGCGATTTCCTCAAATGAATAGACCGGCTAAAACTCCCTCCCCCCTTGCGGGGGAGGGCTGGGGTCAATGCTGTTGAATTAACGCGATTTCAAGATCAACATATTGAATTAGTTTAATATTAATCCCAGGAGACCCGATCAATAGCGCAAATCCTGGTTTGAAAATCCATGCAACTTTCCTTTCTTCTTGAC
>JBAQIQ010000226.1:0-12499 GCA_049288935.1 Candidatus Competibacteraceae bacterium | reverse complement strand
TGGTGTTCGGCATCACGGACACCGTGATCCCCATCGGCGAGGGGCAGATCGCGGCGATGCAGATTCCGGCGGCCATCGGCGGATCGATTTGCGGGCCGGTCTTTCATTGCTGGCTCGGCTTGCTGCTCATCCGGGCGGGAGCTATGGACGGCTTGAGCGCCCAAAGCGCTACTCGCCAAGATCCGGTACATGTACGCTAAACTTGGCATCCTGACCTTCGCCGCCACCATTTTGCTGGGACCCCTGTACACCGTGGAGGGCTACAGCGTCACCGCCAATACGATCAGCGAACTTGGAGCGCAGAGGACGCCCAATAATGTTGTGGCGATCATCGGTTTCGTCGCGTTTGGCCTGGGTATCGCCAGCGACTGGCTGCGGCATCGGTCGTGGGCCACGGCGCCCTTTCTGCTGTTCGGGATTTTCGTCGCGGCAGCGGGTTTGTTGCCGCACAGACCCATCGATCCGGAGATACCCTATAACGATCTGGTCCATCGACTTCACTCGGTCATGGCGAGCGCGAGCGGGATCGCGGTGACAGTGGGCTTCCTGTGGCGGGGTGTCGGAGCAAGCACCGCGAAGATTCGGATATGCGACTTCTACATGGCGGGTATTTGCCTGACGCTACCTATGGCGATGTTCGCCATGCCCGAGTATCAAGGCCTGATTCAGCGGCTCATGTATTTTCAGGTCTTCATGTGGCTTTGGTTTTTTTACCCGGTGCGGCCCGCGATTTTTCCAGGCCCAGTGGGAGCGAAGCCACAATTTGACGGCAGATGGCAATAGCCAATATTGCGCAGTCCCCACCCGTCGTCACCGGCTGCTCTTTGAATCTCTCAGGGCTCTATCGGTCATCGCATCACGTACCCGCAGGATGGTTTGGCGGCAAGTGGCGAATTCCTTCGCCACTTGCGCGACGGTCGTGTCGGCGGCGCTGGTAAGGTCCAAGCCGCCCAGAACCAGGCAATGCACCCGAACCTGGTGGTTTCGAGCCGTTTGATCCATCGGGTGAAGGGCTGTACTGCGCAACCAGTGTTGGCTGAGAGCCTACCGCACCCGGCGATGGGTCACTAACAGGCCGAGCAGCCCCACGGCCCACAGCGCCGTCGAGGCCGGTTCCGGCGCCGTCGTCACGGCTTCGGTGATGGTCACATTCCCTCCGGTGATCGTCGGTTCAAAAAACTCATTCCCCGCCGCATCACCCAACGCATTGACTACGAGACCCAACCGGCTACTTCCCACCGCCTTGGTTGTGAACGTCAAGGTGGCTAAGGTAAAGGAAGCGGGTTGTAGGTCGTTCAGATCGGCCACTGTATCCAATGAAACTTCAACCAGGTTGACTGTTCCTGTCACATCGTTAGTGGCCTCGGGGAAGTTGAAGCCGAAATTCAACACATCCAATCCGGTCCCGAACGTGGCGCTGAGAAAGCCGAACAAGGCCGGATCATAGGTGACGTCAAGGTCGTAAACACTGAGCGAAGGTGCAATCCCATCGCCCAACTCGTCAACTTTCAAATCCAGCGTGACCGTATCGCCCACAGCCACCTCCAGCGTGGCCGGATTGAGGCGCAACGTGATCGCCAGCGACACGGTGGAGCTTAGGGCCAGCGCCACACCGAGCGCGGCAGCAATAAAAGTCGTCTTCATGAGAGTCTCCAGGTTGAGTCCGCGTTAAGGCGTCGTCGCACAGCGGGGGAAGGTGCAGAGCAAAACCAGCTTGCGCGCATCGAGCACGGTGATGACGCCATCGTCATCCAAGTCACGCGGGTCATCGGGACCATTCGCCGGGGTGTTGCGGGCCGCCGTGACCAGATTCAGGTCGGTACTGTCAACGAGCCCATCCTGATTGATATCGCCCGGAACCGCAGCCGGCGTAGAGGCCAATCTCAATCCAATGATCACCGGATCATGATCCGAGGTGCGATAAAAGTCGGGCGCGTAGAGGGCCGCGATCTGACCGGCGCTCTTGAAGTTGGTGTTGTAGTCCAGCACATTGGGTTCGTCAGCGTTGATGCGCCATTCGCCGACCCCACTGACTTGAGTGAGCAGAGAAGTCGATGCGAGAGCATGATCCAGATAGCCCCACTGGCCATCGAAGGCATAGCTGTAAACCCCATTCCCTCCAAACGTCTCGATCAGGTTGGTGTAACCACTGTTCTTCAGCGCAGTGACCGGATTTTCTTGGGCATAGGCATTCAAGTCGCCGATGATCAGCACATCGGGATCGCCGCTGCCGGTGGGGTCGCTGGTCAGCCAGTTCGCCAGTTCGCTGGCCGCCATAGTACGGGTCAGGTTGCAATGGCCCTGGCCGTCGCCCAGGTCTGGATCGTTGCCGACCGGACTGATGTTGCCATCGCAGGCCGAGCTTTTGGATTTGAAATGGTTGACCACTACGGTGAATCGACCTCCATCGACGTCCTGGAACGTCTGCGCCAATGCAGGTCGGTTGCGGCCAATCACCCCTTCACTCACCGTTTGAAACAATCCGAATGCTCCGGTATTCAATACCGCCGTTCCCAGCGAAGTAACGCTGGCGGGTCGATAGATCAACCCTACCTTGATCGCGTCCGTACCCAGGGCGTTGAGCTGACCCGTAGCAGTGTCTGCGCTGACGAAGGCGTAGGCTCCTGGGGCGGTAGCCGTATTCAAGCGATTGACCAGGTCTTGAAGGGCGCTATCGACTCCGTAGCCATCGTTCTCCATTTCCATCACGCCGATGACATCTGCATTCAAGCTAAGGAGGGCGTTCACCGTCTTGGCCGCCTGGCGTTCGAACTCCGCTGCATCGTCAGCGCCGCGACAATCAGTGGGAGAGCCACCGAACCCAAAGACACAGTTATCACTGTTATCGGGAATGCCATCGAAGGTATTGAAGTAATTGAGCAGGTTAAAGCTCGCTACTCGCAGATTACCGCCGACGTTGGGTGGCGTATGGGGCCGATCGTTCGCCGCCTGGAACTGAGGTATCCCGCCGCCCAGGGCCTTGAGCGGGCGTACCCGGTAAGCGTTGCCGCTGGCGCTATTGCCCGCCCAGGTATAGGTCATCACCCCGACAATACCCGTGGTCGTATCGCCGCCCCGCAGGGTATTGGCGGCGCTCAAGGGGTTACCCTCGCGACCGAACTGGATAGGATCCGGATTCTGATTGTTCAACTCATCATCGATGATAATACGATTCAGGTTATTCTCAGTTTGCACTAACCCCGCGCTCGGGCCCGGCAGGGCTATGTTGGTCGGTTGCGGCAAACGGTTGCTGCTGGACATCACGACTTGGCCGAAGCGTCCCAATTGAAAGTGCTCGGTCACATACAACGTCTGGGGCAAACGCACTAACATGCCTTCATAGCGTTCCAGAGCATTGGCGCTGAACAGCGGTAACGTCACATCCGTCGGCGCGACGGTTCCGGCCCCACAAACTTCGATAGTGGTGACAGAGCTGATCTGGGTCTGATCCTGGAATTCGCCGGCAACGCCGCTCACGCGCACGGTCTCGCCGAGGTTGACCGAGTTGTTGTTGCCATTGAAGACAAAAATCCCGTCGGAGGTGTTTGGATTGCCGTCCCCGGTGGGATCCTGGAGATAGAAACCGCGCAACGCGGGCGAGGCCCCTTCGTAGTCACCCACCACCACGCCCTGCGTAACCACAGAGCCAGTGATGGCTGCCGTCATACTATTTCCTTGAATAATCGGGATAGGCGTGTAGGGCTGGTTGCAGTTCGATGCACCGTTATCGCCGCCACCCTCATCTCCGCCCTCACCGGCATAGCTTCCCAGTCCGTCAAAGGTATCCTGCGGAAAGCCTTCCCATTCGGTCGCCGGGTCGAAGGCATCACTGGGATGGGGATCGCCAGTGGTGATGCCGGCCTTGCGACGCAGGGTATTGTCCTGGGTGCTGGTCAGACCGCTTCCCCACTCGCTGCCGGGGTCGACGCCAATTTGCCCGATCGAATCGACCACCGGGCCGCCGCTGCCTCCCTTACGCAGTACGATCGCATCGTCGCCGTTGAACCAGCCCGCGCCATCGGCCTGATCGGTCTGCGCCAGGATGTCGGCATTGGCGTTGCTCTGCGCCAGGACGAAGACCGTGCCGGGGGCGACGGTTCCGTTCAGGCTGATAGTCAGTCCGGCCGTCGTGTTGCCATTGAAGTACATCTGCACGACATAACTACCGGCGGCCAAGTCAATCGCGGCGGCGGCGCTGTTGTACAGTTCCAGGGCTTTATTGTTGCCGCTGCCTTCGATGTACTCGGAAAAGAATAAATCTGTCGGCGGTACGTCCGCGCTGGCCATTGGGCCAGTCAGCAGGCTGACCGTGAACACGGCGACCGCAGTTGGCGGTCGCCTGTCGGGTTTCCAGAAGCAATAGGACATGATGGGAGTCTCGCGGGGCAAAGCCAAAAATGCACACTGGCAGTTGGAATGAAGAACAGGAAGCTGCGCAAGTTAGCAAGCGAGAATGACTGGTACTTTAAATTGGGATTGCTGTTTGTTGATAGTTTTATGACCAAGGTTTGGAGTGTGCGCCTTCTTTACCGCATCACTGGTTTTTCTACCTCACTGGATGAATCACCGCCGGCAATGCCTATCAGTCCCGTCCAAACCGCCCGCCTGCAGACCCGCACCGAGTTCCTCCATCCCGCGCTCCTTTAAGGTCTTGCGCGAAGAAACCGTCATTGACCTTCGTTAAGGCTTGGGTCCCCGAAGATCCATCACCGCCTGTCGAACAGCCAAACCGGGTGCGGCATGAACCGTTGGCCGGCAGGCGGGGAATACAGGGGTAGGTTTGTACAACCGGACAAAACCGCTCACAAGAAAAACCGGCTTTATAGGCAGGGTTTGAGGGCATCCGATTACCCATAATTCATCACACCGTTTCCAAGAGGTTTTCTTATGTTGCAGGAAGTTAGCAATGCCATCGCAATGAACAAGTATATCAAGGTTCATCGCATTGAAGGCGGGTTCGAGAAACCGTTAGCCGGCCATCATGTGTACGCCAAAATCGTCCACAACAAATTGGTCGATCTCTCCCTGCGCCACACCAAAACAGACAAGGTCTTGGCCACAGTCACCTCGGCGCAAGTGAACACGTTTTTCAACTTTGTTGAGGATTCTTACAAGTCATCCAGTTACCGGGATGTCAAGAATAACCCCCAATGGCGCGCTGTCTATAATGTTCAGGATGATACTCCTCATCCGTATGTGCATCGCACTCATGGGCCAATGTTCAAGACCGAACCGACGGTGTCGTGTCGGGCCTGTGGCATCGTACTACCCCTGAAGGTGACTACGGTGGATCATCAAGCCCCACAGACCGGTGGCGATATCGGTGCAATCTGTCGTATTTTCCGTGGACTTGGGCTGACTCTGGGGGCTCCGAGAGGCAAGAAAAACAAGACGGCGGTACAGGCGAACGCGGTGGCGGTTGGCGGTACAGTGCCGCAGTTGGAGGGTTCATGGGATGAACGTTATTCGTTCAATGACGCGGGCACGATTTACTATTCCATCGCCAAGGAAGCCGTGCAACTCGGAAAATTAGCGGGGCATTGTATGCAACACATGCTGAATCTTCGCCCCGTTTGTGGTCCGTGCAATTCCCGACTCAAAAATAGCGGCGCATTTTAAGCAGGGCCGTGAGGAAACAAGATGGGGTCTGATCAGGATACGTGTAAATTTTAGTCATCTTGCCGCAAGTCGATAGGCGTTCGGCCTCAGAGGTACGGAAAACCATCTTTCAATCAGCACCCCTATTTATAAAAAATTCAAGTCGTTACAAAGAAAAAAAGAGGGATAAATAACCGCTTTCCGCTTTCCGATCACGGTGTGCGGTTATACCGTTGCTCAATAGTATTCTATGATTCAAAATTGTAGGGCGGATTAGGGCGTCAGCCCGTAACCCACCGATTCGGCTGCGATTTCGGCGGGTTACGCTTCGCTAACCCGTCCTCCATGGGAAATATAAAACCTACCGGGAATTTTTATTATAATAATATCAATTGGTTGACCTGCCTTGTCCGCTGCGCGATAGCGATATTTCCATGGCCCCTTGCTCTTGAGGTGCGTCTCGTCCAGCCGTCCACGAGAATCCACTGGATGTTCCTTCCCCCGGCGAAACCGCGCCTCCTGCCACGGCGTCAATTGCTGAACCCCGCGCTCCGCCCTCATCTCTTCCCGGTTCCGAGCGCGCAGCGGATACGCCAGGCGCCACCGGAGAAGCATCGCCTTGTCAAACCGGCGGCCTTTGCCGTTGATCATGCAGGTTCCAGGTAAAAGTTGTGGAACCCTACGCTGACCGGAACCCAATCGCCTCCGCTAACACAACGGAACCGTTCTGCCTCCAGGTTAACTTATTTTTATTTTTCAAATGGTTGGGTAGAAACAGTCAATATACCACCCAAATATACGCCACAAAGACAGGATTTAATCAAAAATCGAACCATTCAACTACCTGTCAGGCCCCGCGAGATCACATTGACACTCAGAGCCGTCCTCTGCTGGAATCGCGGCTCTCGCTACGGAACATCAATCAATGATTTCAAACCCGTGTGTTAATGACGACAGAGATCCCGTTAACCTTCAGAAAGGCTCGAAAATGCTCGATTTTAATGAGTGGCTAGCGGTTGGGCGCATCCATGTCCGCGCCTGAAACAATCTCGCCTCCTCCACCGGTTCCGCCGAAACCCCCGGTCCCGGGTGAATGTTGTGAGCGCGGCTGTGAGCGTTGCATGTGGGTCTATTACTATGAAGCCCAACAGCGATATGAAGCGGCAGCAGCGGAGTGGCAACAGCGGTACGGATGCCCGAACCAGCCTAATCTTTGAGGATTGTAAGCCCGAGCAGCGAACCACAGGCTATCGGCGACGGGAGGAATTGGTATCTATGCGTTGTAAAAGCTTTTTATGGCTGGCTGCGGGTCTACTGCTGTCGGCGGCGGCGATCACCGCCGAGTTACCCACCTGTCAGGTTCGCGCCGTGGGCGAAACGACGCGCACCGCCTTGATGAAGATTCAACCGGCTGATGGGGAACTGTTGGCCCGGCTGGCCTACGCTGAAGGCCGCTCGACCGGTTTCGCCGACGATCCCCGGGTGTACCAAGGCATCGCTTGGGGGGTGATGAATCGGGTGCGACTCAGCGAGATTTCGGCCACTTCACGGCGTCAGTACGGTCGTGGGGTTGCCGGAGTGATTTTTCAACCACATCAGTTCAATCCGGCAGTCTCGCTCCGATCCTCCTTTGCGAAGGACTTTCTCTGCCCGAAAGATCTTACTCACTGGCGGTTGGCGGTAGACGCCGCCCGCACCGCACAGCGCGGCCAGGATAATCCCTTCATCCAAACTCCCTGGGAGCGGCGACATGGCCGGGCGCTGGTCGTCAACTTCTACTACCCCCGCTCTTCTCAGGCGCGCGGTCCATTGGCGCCCTGGGAAGGCAGCCGCACCCTGCGTTTCATCGGCGACCCATTTCCCAACGACCGCCTGCCGCCTGCGGAGCGCATTCGCTTCTATCGGCTCGCCCAACCGCCGGGCGACTTGCGTGACCCGACCCGCTAAGCGCCCCCAACGGTTCCATCCGCTGTGGCGCTATCGCATATCATCCAGTCCAGATGAGTAAAATGCTCTCGATTCTACACCGGTGCGTTGACCAGGTGCGTCCGCTGCTCCAGTCCATTAAGAAGGGAATCAAACACCTGCGGCGATTCAGAAGTCATTGGTACTACTGGTATACCGGACATCCCTGGATTGCGGTGCTGAGTGTGGGCGTGAGCACCCTCATCTTATGGGTGATTTCAGGGTTCATCACCGGCTTTTCCCTGGTCGGCCTCCTGGTGATCGTGCTGTTGGATGCCCTTGGATTTTGGTTGGCGATTCTCTATCTACTGCTGCTCAGGCCCCTCCTCCCTGAATGGAGCGGCCTGCAAGGCAGTGCCGATGCTTTTATCGTTCAACAATGGGGGGTTCCGTTGCTAATCGGCGTTTTTCTTAGCCGGAGCGTCAGTCTGGTGGTGGCAAAAATCAGCGGATATTCTTTTGAAAACCGTTAAATCCCCAGTGCCGAAAAAGTTTAATTTCGCCCAACCATCTGTTGTAGATAGCTTATTTTCAGGACCACTCGATGAAATACATCGTTATCGCCGTACTCCTGGCCATCATCATCGGGGCGGCGATCCACTACTTTGACCACCCAGGCGCCCTTCCCCCCGCCGAACAAAACTCAGGGTGGATGCAAAGATAATCGGTGGGGCGGATTGAATCGGGCACTGACCCAAGGTTCAAAACGAGTTTCTCATCCTATGATCCGAGGTTCTTCATGGCGCGCACTTTTTTCATCATCGCCACCTGTTTGGCCGGTATGGCCGTGGCGGCGGGCGCTTTCGGCGCTCATGGCTTGCGGGGCTGGCTGGACGCGGACCTGCTGGCCGTTTTCGAGGTTGGGGTACGCTATCAGATGTACCACGCTCTGGCGCTCCTCGGCGTCAGTTTTGCGTGTACGCAATGGCCGGGAAACCTTATGAATGTGGGCGGATGGCTGTTAGTCATCGGCTCGCTGATCTTCTCCGGCAGCCTGTATCTGCTCAGCCTCACCGGCATCAAAGGGCTGGGAGCCATAACCCCCGTGGGCGGGGTATTACTACTCGCGGGTTGGTTGTGTCTGGCCATCGGCGCTTTGAGGCCGCGACGGTAACTCATCATGCATCGGCAGCGAACCCGGTTCCACCGCCCAAACGGCCCGTGAGTCCCAAAAGATGTTCTGCAAGGGCCGGATTCCAGGATCGTCATCCAGCGAGCCCGCCGGGACGACCACTGCCTTGCCACTCTGCGCAAGCCAAGGTAACGAGGAACCACAATGTTGGCAAAAAGCCGTTGCAAAGTGCTTCGCCTCCGCCAATGCATAGCGACCCACGGACTCCTCACCGCTGAGCCACTGAAAATCAGCAGGCGAGACCAGCAAATTCGCTGCAAACGCACTGCCGGTAAACTTGCGACAACGCGAACAATGGCAATATTGAAAGATGCCCAGGTGACCGGTAATGGCGTAAGTCACCGTCTGGCAGAGACAACGCCCCTGCACTGGGGTGGGCAACGAGTGAGTTTCACGCATGACGGCGACTCCGTTAAAAACCAAGTCCCAATAGTCTAGTCGCAATAGAGGGTCGCTGCACCGGCAGCATGGTGTTTCAAAACCCCCGGCAGATTTTCGCCCAACAGGCGCCTACGGTTTAATCTCAATCGGCGTATTGTCAGGAACGGCCTGCCAGATTTCTTCGATTTCCGCATTGGTGACCGCAATGCAACCCGCGGTCCAGTCAATCCACCGGTGGAGTCGCCCAATCCAGCCAAGCCCGTTGGGCAAGCCGTGAATCATGATATCCCCGCCTGGAGAGACGCCCCTGTGCACAGCCTGCATTTGATCATGCCGGTTCGGGTAGTTGATCCGCAAGGCAAGGTGGTAAGCGCTGTGCGGGTTGCGGGCGGTGATGTGGTAACTGCCTTCCGGCGTCCGCTGGTCACCCTGTTGCGTTTTGTGTCCCTGAGGATGGCCGCCGAGTGCGATCTGATACCGCTTCAGAGTTTTTTCACCGGCGATGAGCAACAGTTCGCGCTCCTGCTTGTTCACAACAATCCGGTCGGCAACAATCGCTGGGGGTAGCGGCGACCGATCACGAATGAAGACGCCAGCCATGACCAGCAGCACCGTCACTAGCGCACCGAACAGCCTTTTTATCCGGGTCCAGCGGATGGTTTTCCGGTCTCTCGCCGTGGACTGGCTGGGGTGGGTCAAGTGGTTGGCTATCTGTGATGCGTGGTTCAATCGCCATGAGTCCGGGTCTGTGATCGCCAACGCAGCGCACTCCGCAACAGAGCGCTCCCGCCCAACACAAGCGCAGCGGAGACGATCCAGCAGACGACCAGCCACACCATGATTTCCGCGTTGGCCGTCGTCTCGGCCCCTTCAAGAGCCAAATACTCATTCAAAGTGCTCCATGCCCGGTGAGGTACGAGGCGCAGGATTTGGTTACCCACTTCGGTGGTGTGCAGGACGCGCACCAGGAGCAACGCCCCCAATACGCTGGCCACCAGTTTAAGAATAATATGGATTGCCCGCATAGGGTGGCTCCGTCACGCCCCCGCTCAATCAAGCCAAAGCAGTATGGCCGGGGCCGCCAGGGCGGTAGCGTGGGTCCAGCGTGTCGACAAGAATGCCGACATCGACGATACCGTAGGCCTGGGTTCGAGTGTTCGGGATATAGTTGATTGGCTGCGCCAGCAGATAGGCCCGCATCGTGTCGAACTCGCTGCGATGCTCCAGCGTAATACAACCGAGGCTGATGCCACGTGGTCCTTTGGGGTGGAGTCGGAACTCACCGCGCCGGACGCCATCCACGAAGGTTTGATCGTCGAGTACGCTGTCTTCACGCCAAAGCGCAAACCAAAGGTCGCGGTCTGCGAACCAATCCAGAAGCGGGCCCATTCGGCCACCGCTCTGGCGATCAACGATGTAGTAGCGCCCGGTTGGAATGGAACCATCGTTGGGAACGTGTCCAGAACCTGGATGGTTGCGGTGCGGCCCGTTACCCGAGAAAGCAGTACAACGTACCCCGTCGTAGGTGAACGTTGTGAACAGCAAACCGTTCAAAATAAAGGTACAGTTCACCATAACCACCCTCCTGTCATAGGGCTCACGCAGCCCACCCTAAGGATAGGGCAGGATAGAAAATCTAACGACCGACACCGAAATATCTTGCCCTGGTTCTACCCAGTCCCAGGCTCACAGCCCCATGATCTGTCGCAGCTCCTGGCTGGAAACTACATGGCAGTAGATCCTGTTGATGATTTCCAGTTCACGGCGGTGAAGTTCCGCAGTACCCGCAGCGCAGCAATCCTCCACCACGATCACGTTAAAGCTCTCATCCGCCAGGCTGCGCACGGTGGAGGAGATACATTGATCGGTGAAAATGCCGGTCATCACCACATTGCGGATGCCCATGTTGGCAAGAATCAGGCGTAAATGGGTGCCGGTGAGGGCGCTATCCGTGGTTTTGGTGATGACGATCTCGCCGGGTTGTGGCGCCAGTTCAGGGGCTAACTGGCTCTCCTCACTGTCCTTGGGCAAGAGGAGATAGTTCCAGCCCGGCTTCTTTTGGCTCAAGGAGCGATCACGCCCATCCGTCAGTAAGCAGGCGATACGCGCATGAATCACATCGATGCTCTGGGCGCGGAAGGCGTCTTGCAAGGCGCGAGTGGTTGGGATGACGATTTCGCGCATTCGCTGCTGGAAAGGCTCCCAGCGCGCCGCTTCCATCGGGTCATCAGCGCTTTTCAGGTACAGGTTTTGTACGTCGATGCTGAGCATGGCCGTCTCGGCCCGATGCAAAACCAGGTCTTCAGGCGCCGGGGCGTTTTCGTAGTAAAAAGAGCGGTAAGCGGTCTTCCAGTGCATGAGGGCGTCTCCAGGTGGCGGTTTGGGCGAAGGGCTGATCCATCGATTGACTGACCGCGCCCGCCCACGAGCAAGCGGAGGAGGAGAAGGAATCAATAGGGATTCTAGTCAGGCGCTTCAGTCATTGCTGAGATTTGATGGGGCTGACTTGCGGTTGTTCTGTGGCGATGACTATGCTCAACACAATAGATCAACCATAGCGCCCCAGCGGAGGAATTGATGAATCCCGGATCTGACCCGAATGACCTTGATGCCGAACACCACATTCAACTCGGCCTGACGCAAGCCCTGTGCGACGCGGCGAGTGCTGGTGCAGATGCAGCACTGACCCAGGAAATCCTTGATCAACTGGTGGCTTACAGCGACATGCATTTTTTGTCCGAGCAGTTGCTGATGCGCTTGAGCGGTTATCCAGACTACGGTAGCCATGGGCTTGAACACGATGATTTGATGGAGCGATTGGCGACGATTCAGCAACAACACGGCGGCGGCAAACCCACCTTCACGCTGCCGGAGGCACAAGCGATCCTGGAATTTCTGGCCGGCCATATCCGTACCCAGGATCGGCGCTTTACCGACTATTACCGCGACTGGGCCAGGCGCATCGCCGCTGTCGGCTGATGGGGCTACCGGCCCATGATCCCCGAAGATTTTCCCGCCCTTGACCTTGCGGCGGTCAACGCTTTTATCACCTGCTGGAGCGCCGCAACCGGCAGCGAGCGCGCCAACTATCAACTGTTTTTGGAGTTTGCCGGTCAACCCGCACAGGCTGGAATCCACAGGGGATAGGCGTTGCTGCTTTGCGCAGCGAACAGACGGTAACGGTCATACTTGCTCCTTCAAGGCCCGCCGCACAGTTGCTTCACTGCAACCCAGTTGCCTGCCGACCGCGCGGTTATTCAGCCCCTGGCGATGCAGTTCTACAATCGCCCGATCACGGGTCCATCCCAACAAAGGTACGTGATGCGACATAGCTATTCGCGTATTGCAATTATATAGTTTATTTTTATGATTTTTTCAGAATTTGGGCGTGTTTCATGCAGCTGATTTCAGGGGCAGGATTCC
>JBAQIQ010000225.1:0-3871 GCA_049288935.1 Candidatus Competibacteraceae bacterium | reverse complement strand
ATAATGTCTTCTAAAGTTGACATGGCGGCTTCTCCTTGCATGATCTTTTCGATCATCACTATTCTTTAAGGGTTAGACAAATCATGTAGTTGAAAATTCCACAACCGGCAAAGGAACGCTATATAAGGATTACGGGCTGTTAGGTCGCTAGGTTTCCAAGGCCCTCTGGAATCATTGTCAGGATTAATATAGCGGGCTTCCATTTCCTCAGTACGTCCGAGTAGCTGGGGTCGCCAAATATTCTTGTCTTTGGCACACACCAACACATAATCATGGTCTTCTGAAAAGAATTGGGCAGTATTCTTGGGTGAATAGACCTTATGCCAAATACAAGTGGCAATAAAGTTCTGCTCCCCAAAAATCTCATCCATCATCATCCTTGCCCGATGAATTTCGTTATCGTCGAGCGTCATCCACAAGCTACCCGTTTCCGACAACAATTCATGCAGCAGCCGTAAACGCGGCCACATCATGCACAGCCATTTATCATGGCGCAGCCCGTCCTCGATACTGACCGGATTGCTGTTCAGCCACTCCCGCAGCATCGGGCTATTCACGTTGTCGTTGTAGCACCAGCCTTCGTTGCCGGTGTTGTACGGCGGATCGATGAAAATGCAGTCCACCTTGCCAGCGTACATCGGCAACAGCGACTTCAAGGCGTGCAGGTTGTCGCCGTGAACGATCAGGTTGCCGTCCAGTCTTGCGCCCTCACCCCCAGCCCCTTTCCCGGATGGCGCGGGGAGAACGGATTGGTTCGGATGCGGAATCAATGGGCGGTGCGGAACAGCAAGATGATGGTTGTAGACGAATTCCTTGCCCTTGAAATCAAGCTCCGGCATGGTGGGGTCCTTGGTTACAAGCGACGTAACGCGGCGCGTTGATCGCGGATCAGGCGTTCCTGTTGCCGGGTGGTGTCATCGGCGTTGGCCGCGCAATCGAGTGCTTGGTAAAGAATGTCTTTAGCGAGGGTGGCGACAAGTGACAAATCACGAGCGGTTAGATCGGTCGTAAACGAAATCCCCTCATAGTCATTTTGACGGCGCAAGTCGAGCCAGCTTTTTGCGGTGAGCGCACCGCCCAGATAACCAAAGTAGAAACCTGGATACGGGTTACCGTGATAGCAGGGCGGTTTTTCGGGCCGGCCATTCGCCCGACTGGTCAGTAGGCGGAAGATTACATCACCGTCTGGCGTTCCTGTCAGCACAAGGAGGTATTTAGGCCGCCACTGACCATTATCAGGATCACGGTAAAAGCAGTCATGACGATAGATTTGTCCGGGAATCACGCCCGCAGGCAACTTGCCGGCCATATCAACACCGCGCCGAATTTACGATGGCTTGGTATTCCTTGGCTGCTTCCACGATGGCGTCCCGGTGCGGGTCATCATTCGCGATGGCGAGGTTATAGGGAATGGGATGGTCGGAACCTTTACCGTTGTTCCAAACCTTGGCCCAAGCGCCATTCTCGGCGTGCGTGACATCGATCAACTTGTGCGAATACACATCCCGGTATTTTTCGGCCAGTTTGCTCATGATGCGCAATTCGCGTTTGGAGAAGTGGCTGTCGTCGAATTCAGCACGCGGCACAACGCTTTCCCGAACATAGTGAATGATTTGTTCTGGCTGAATCGAAATGGCATCCGCCATGTCCTGCTCCGGTTCATCCCACTCTTGGTAAAGATCAATCGGCACGGGGCCGAACTTCCAAGCGCGATAATCCAACCCCGTCACGTTCTGCCCGGTCTGGCGGAAGTGCTCGAAGTCGAGTAGATAAAGCAACTTGAACAGTTTGATCTTGCCCAAGTATTGAGTGTGTCCAGCAAAATAGATGATCGCGTTGATCAACTTTTCGCGTTCATGGGTGATGAGCATATTTTTTCCGTCACTGAATGCCTGGATACAAAGTGTCGATATAGAGTGTCTCCAACTTAAAGCATCCCTACTTGTCTCAAGAGGTTCTCGTAATCTTTACGGCTCAATGGACATTCAATTAGCTTGAGAAATTGCGGGCGGGTCAAGGCGCATTGTTGGGCCATCATTCCCAGCAGGGAATCGCCAATATCGAAACCGCGCCCGTGGCTGGTCTTGGTCTTGGCTAATGCTTTTTTGCCATCCAGCGCCACGTAAACGAAGTAGTTATGGTCGCCTCCCGGCTGTTGCTGAAAACCCTTGCTGAGCAAGCCGGCCTCGACATCCCGCTTGTCTTTAGGCATTTGCCGTTTCCTCCCAATCGGCCAGCAGTTGCCGCTTAACTCGTTTTGCGGGTTCGGAAAGTACCTCGTCCTGCTCGCGGGCGTATTCCTGCCACAACATGAGCATCTGTTCCTTCAATTCCGCGAACAGTTCGGCGCGGGTCGCGGCGAACACATCGAGACTCCATAGCGCATGTTCCAAGCAAAGGAATTGCTCGTCATCCGTCAAAGCCGGCAAGAAACTGAATGCGCCGAGGGGCCGCAAACGAAAATCGCGGCACTCGATCTGGCCCAATACGAAAGGCGACAGATCGAGGTCACGAATCTGCTCAACCTCATCAATCCGCTTGGGATGGCCGTCATCATCCATCAGTACTCGACCGGTGACCTGGATCAAATCCCGCCGGTTTTCCAACAGCATGAGTTCGATGTCCTCGTCGTAAAAACACTCCAGAGGGCGGGACTTGGGTTGGTAGATGATCGTCAGCTTGTGTTCGCCGAAAGAAATGGCTTCCAGCCGGCCGGTTACCGTTCGCACTTCGGCGCGTTCCTTCGGCGTCGTCAGCCATACCTCGATGCGCGCGGACAAGGTTTCATCCAGAGATAGGGCCGGCTCCGCGCCGGGAGCCATTTCATAGCGATAACCGCTACCCGGCGGAGGGCTAAGCGTGGATAGACAGGACAGCACCCGATGGCGGAGGCGGCCATCCGGCACTAACTGGCGTATCCGATCCTCATCGCCCGACACCACGGCACGACTGAATTGGTGCATTTGTCCCACCACCCGCCGGGCCTGTTCCGGCTCGAACAAATCCGCTCCCCGGCCCGCTACCCGCCCTGTTACCGCGAAGCTCCCGGCTTCGGGAGGACGCAGGTGCAGCACATATTTACGCTTGAGTTCCTCGGACAGGCGCAGGCGTTGCCGCACGGTGCGCCCTTCCTCTTGCAAGGCAAACAGATGCACCAGTTCTTGCAACTTGCTGAAGATTTGCAGCAACAGCGATACCGGAACCTCCGACCCACCTCCGGCCGGATGAATCTTGAAGGTGATTTGGTCTAAGTCGGGCGCGTTTGGCATGGGAAGTCCATCTTTACCCGCTTGATGAGTGACTTATGGATGGTTTGGCATTCTCTTTGACCGCATCCAGAGCTTGTTATCGGCAGGAATCATCATCCGTAACAGCTAAATGATAGCGTTTTTGCCCCCTTGTCTGCCGATTTTTATGGTGGCGTCGGCAATCCTAATCGTTACCGCGCAATTCCTTCAGTTTCACCAGCATCGCCAAGGTGCGCTCGAACTTCCGGTCGAGGTGCGTTTCGTAGCGGTTCAACTTTTCCAGCCGATGCACCGGCAAGCCCTCGCCCAGGGTTTGCGCCCTGATCGCCGGCTGGTGCCGGGCTTGGCTTTCCTCGTTGCGGAAATACGGCAACAACTGGTTGCGGATGAAGTCGGCCAGTTCGTCGGCGTTCGCCTTGTCCGCTTCGTCCTCGATCCACTCCCGCCACCAGTCGCAACTATCGGGCGGCAGCGCCTTGAGCGCCTTCTCGTAGGCGTTCGCGCCCCCCTTGCCCAGAATCGCCGCCGCTCGTTCGGTGGCTTGCCGGCCCAGCGCCGCTTGCCGTTGCTGTTCGGCGATTTCATCCGGCGTCGCGGTGACCAGTTCCCGCACATTGGCGCCC
>JBAQIQ010000224.1:0-7616 GCA_049288935.1 Candidatus Competibacteraceae bacterium | reverse complement strand
GCTCAGCCTGGTCGGGCGGCGGGGAACGATCCGGGGCCAGCCGGGGCCTCCGATCCAGTCGCGGCGGCGGTAACAGGTCATCGTTAATTTCCAACTGAAATGGGCGCTCAGCTCCCAACTGACGTTTCAATAGAGCGCGAAATAGGGTGGTGTGGTAACGCTCATCTGGCGCCGTGCTGGTTTGCCAGGGCAAATCAAGGCTCAAGCGGGTCGGCGGCAAATCCAGCGCCGTGACCAGTCGTCGCCGCTCGGTCTCATCGTCCAGCGTATCGAGCAGATTGACAATGGCGCCGATGCGCTGGGCGACATGACCGCCGATAGCGTGGTAGAGGGCCTGATCACGGTCTTGCAGCAGGATAGCGGCGCTGAGCAGTTGAGCAATGATCAGCCCGCCGGTCAGGAACAAGGCCAGCCGGCCAAACAGGGATTGTGGTAACCAGCGGCGCATCAGCATCAGGATTCCGGTTGGACCTGCACCGTCAACAAGTAACCCTCATTGCGGACCGTCTTAATCATGGCGGCTTCGCGGGGATCATCGCGCAAACGGCGCCGCAGGCGGCTGACCTGCACATCGATACTGCGGTCGAAGGGGGCCGCCTCACGGCCCTGGGTGAAATCCAGCAATTGATCACGGTTTAACACTCGTTGCGGATGTTCCAGAAAGACCCGCAGCAGTCGATATTCACTGGCGCCCAGCGGGATCAGCACCCCATCCGGGGCGATTAACTGGCGAGCAGCTACGTCCAGCGACCAGCCCGCAAAGTGAAAGTGTTTCACTTCGCCGGGCTCGCCGACCGGGTGGCGACTGCGCCGCAGCACGCCTTTGATCCGCGCCAACAGTTCACGAGGATTGAACGGCTTGGGCAAATAATCGTCAGCACCCATTTCCAGGCCGACGATGCGGTCGGTATCGTCGCCACGGGCCGTCAGCATGATGATCGGCATTCGGGAGCGGGCGCGCAGATTGCGGCACAGCACCAGCCCGTCGTCACCCGGTAACATCAGATCGAGAATGACCAGATCGACCGATTCACGCTCCAACGCTGCCCAAAGACCGCGCCCGTCAGCAACCGTGCTCACCCGGAAATCGTTACGGCCCAGGTAATCAGCCAGCAACTCGCGCAGGCCGGGGTCATCATCGACGATGAGAAGGTGGTCACTCATGAGGTCGTGGCGCTATCGGTGAGCATAGTGAAATTGTAGACCGTTTATCGATCTGGAAGCAGGATGGCCATTGGCATGGTGGGGAAAGGGCCTAGCGTTCAAACAACCTGACGATGAAAAAAGATTTTTCCTGAGGATCATCGCTGTGAAATCACCTCTGATTTGATTGGGTCTACGCAATCCTCTCTGCCAGCACCGCCCGTAAAGATCGCGCATTGAAAATACCTCCGCTGCACCCTCTTCCCAGGCGGCTCTGTGAGGTTGATACAATTTGTTACAAAACTCCCCTCCTGGCAAAACTCTGGTTACACGGCTGGCGTCTAATACGCCCATCTTCAACGAGAAACCGAGGAGTTCGATGATGAACATGTTGCGTAAAAATCTGTTGGCTGCCGCTATCGTTGCCGGCCTGGGCCTGTCTGCGGTCGCGGTCGCCAGTCCTTGGGGTGGCCATGGACCCATGGGTGGTGGCTGCCCAATGATGAGCAGTAGCGGCCATGGGCCGATGATGGGCGGTCGGCACAGCGGCGGTCCGGGATCGCGTCATGCGATGATGCAGCAATATCATGCAGAGCGGATGGAGTTGCTGGCAGCGCGGCTCAAGCTGAAGCCGGATCAGGAAACGGCCTGGAAAGGGTTCCTTGCCGCCCAAGATGCGCATCATGCAGCCAAATTCAAAGCCCGCCAGGAGATGCGTGACAAGGACGACACCGCACTAGCGCATTTCGAGGAGCGAGCGCAGTTCATGGAGCAGAGCCTGGCGGGCATGAAAGCGCTGACCCAGGCGGCTGGCAATCTGTACGCTGCGCTCGACCCGACGCAAAAGCAGGTTATGGACCAGTTCTTTACGGACCGTCCGGCCTGGCGTGGTCAGGGCTGTGGCCAAGGGCGTGGACCAGCGGCGAATACAGCGCAACCGACGGATGCAGCAGCATCCACCGTGGACGACAGGGACGAATAATTTTTCGCGCTAATTGACTACCTCAGGGCGACGCCGGCCAGCGTCGCCCTATTTTTTTGAGCCGGGATGCGATACCCCATGCCCTTGGTGTCTACATAAATCCGCAAATTTGTTATGTTAATAACCCATGGCGCAAGCAGCGCAACACAAAGAAGGCCAGGGCGATGCTAGAAGAAAATATCATCAAAATTATAGAATTACGTCATGACGCACCTTACCTAGTGCTGGGTCCTCACTACGACAGTCGAGAACAGGCATTGTTGATTCGCGCCTTTCTGCCACAGGCAGAAAGCGCTTATGTGTTGCTGGCGGACGGAACCAGCAAACGCGCAATGCAACGTTTGCATCCGGGTGGGCTGTTTGAATTCCGCCTGCCAGGCGTGACGCATCTCGACTACCAGTTGATGACGCTCAACGCCGCGGGTCAAGCCGCGACGTTCCACGACCCTTACGCCATTCACGATCCTTCATTCAGCCGCGCTGACAGCCAAGCATTTAGCCGGGGAGTGCTGGAATCGCTGTTTACCAAACTGGGTGCGCACCCCCGGTTGAAAGAGGATGTCATGGGGGTCAACTTTACCCTGTGGGCGCCGCACGCCAGCCGGGTCAGCGTAGTGGGAACCTTCAATCAGTGGGACGGACGCCGACATTTGATGGAACGGCATGAATCCGGGGTCTGGGAGCTGTTTATCCCCGGCATCGGTTCGGGCGAGCTGTATAAATATGAAATCCGCAACGGCGACGGCGCTGTCTTTCTCAAAACCGACCCTCTGGCGTTTCAGACCGAGACGTATCCCAGTACCGCTGCTCTGGTGTGCGACCTCCAGTATCGTTATCCCTGGACTGATGGGCGATGGATGGCGCGGATGCTGGAAACGCCTGGTTGGGAACTGCCCATGGCCTTGCATCGGGTGACGTTCGGCGCCAACGCGGGTCCTGACCAAGTCGCCAGCTATGCGCAGTTAAAAGAGATCATCCTGCCGCACCTGTTGGCGCAAAAATTCAACTCTGTAGAATTGAGCTTATGGGTGCCCGGCGAGACGGTAGCCGGCTATTTTGCGCCCAATCCACGCTATGGCCAGCCTGATGCGCTCATGGCGTTCATTGATGCCTGCCATCAGCACGACATCGGCGTCATTCTGGACTGGATTCCTGCGCTGATTCCCCGTGAAGGCCAGGAATTGGCCTGGTTCGACGGTACGCGCCTTTACGACCTCGACGTTCCCGGCCAACCGGATGCTTTGGCGTTTAACCTGGAACAGCCGGAAGTGCGCAATATTCTGGCGGCCAACGCCCGGTTCTGGCGGCAGATTTACCATGTGGACGCCCTGCGCACCGAAGTCCGCACCTGGGTTGCCCGGTTAAGCCCGCCGGATCGTGCGGACGGGCTGCGCTTCCTGTTACGCAATGATGCGCCCCAACCGACGCTGGAGGCCGCCGAGCGCGATGCGCTGGTGCAAGGGCGGCACACCCATCCCCATGCCGTGTTGGGACCTCACTCATTGGCCGAGACCGGTCTGACCGTAGTGCGCGCTTTTCTGCCCGATGCGGAGTCGCCTTATCTGTTACTGGAGAACCAACCGCAAACGCTGTATCCGATGCAGCCGATCTACGCCAACGGTTTGTTCGAAACAGTGGTCGCCGCTGAAGCGGAGAGTTTGCGCTACCAGATTAACGCGATTGAGCATGGCCAGGCCCACACGTTCGCTGATCCTTACGCCACGACCTTCTCGATGCTGAGTGATCAGGACTGCCACCTGTTCGCCGAGGGCAACCATTATCAGATTTACGAGAATCTCGGTGCGCATCTTTGTGCAGTAGCCGGACAGCGCGGCGTTAATTTCGCGGTCTGGGCGCCGAACGCTCAACGGGTCAGCGTGGTCGGCGCTTTCAATCATTGGGATGGCCGTCGCCATCCGATGCGTTTGCGCCCCGGTTCCGGCATTTGGGAGTTATTTGTCCCCGGTCTGGCGGAAGGCGATCTGTATAAATTCGAAATTCTGGCCCGCAACGGCAATGTCTTCCTGAAAACCGATCCCGTCGCCTTCCATACCGAGGTGCCGCCCGGCACGGCCAGCGTGGTCTATGACCGCGCCGGCAAGCATGTCTGGCGGGATGGAACGTGGATGCAGCAGCGGGCGCGGGAACCGGCCTGGCGGCAGCCGGTAACGATTTATGAGGTTCACGCCGCATCATGGCGACGCCAGCCGGATGGCGAATTCCTGTCCTACCGGGAGCTGGCGGATCAACTGATTCCCTATGTGCTGGAAATGGGGTTCACGCACATTGAATTTCTGCCGCTGGCCGAGCATCCCTATGGTCCATCCTGGGGCTATCAGATTTCCAACTTCTACGCCCCAACCGCCCGTTTTGGCCGCCCGGACGATTTGATGGAACTCATCGACCGTTGCCACCAGAACGGCATCGGCGTCATTTTGGACTGGGTGCCGGCGCATTTCCCGAAAGACGCGCACGCCATGGCCTGGTTCGATGGCACCTGCGTCTATGAACACGCCGATCCGCGCCAGGGTGAGCATCCCGACTGGGGGACGCTGATTTTCAACTATGGCCGGCATGAGGTGGAAAACTTCCTGATCGCCAACGCCTTATACTGGCTGGACACCTTCCACTTTGACGGGTTGCGAGTGGACGCGGTGGCGTCGATGCTGTACCTGGATTATTCCAAGAAAGACTGGATTCCGAACAAATACGGCGGCAACGAGAATCTGGAAGCGATTGAATTCATCAAGCACACCAACGCCGTCGTCCACGCCCGCTTCCCCGGGGTGATGATGATTGCTGAGGAATCCACCGCCTGGCCGAATGTGTCCCGGCCTACGGATATGGGCGGGCTGGGTTTTGGCTTCAAGTGGAACATGGGCTGGATGCACGATGTGCTGTTTTACATGCAAAAGGAGCCAGCGCACCGTCGCCACCATCACGACAAGCTGATCTTTAGCTTGGTCTATGCCTTCAACGAAAATTTCATCCTGTCGCTATCGCATGACGAGGTGGTGCATCTGAAGAAATCGTTGCTGGGCAAGATGCCCGGCGATGAGCGCCAGCAATTCGCCAATCTGCGGCTGCTATACGCCTTTATGTACGGCCATCCGGGCAAGAAACTGCTGTTCATGGGCGGCGAATTCGGCCAGCCGGGCGAATGGAACCATGACGCCGAACTGGACTGGGGGCGGTCGCGCCAGCCGCTGCACCAAGGATTAAAACGCTTTGTCGCGGCGCTGAACAAATTACACGCCCGTGAACCGGCTTTTCATCAGGTGGACTTTCACGGGGCCGGCTTCGCGTGGCTGGACGCGAATGGCGCGGAAACCAATGTGCTGGCCTTCCAGCGCAAGGCCCGCGATCCGCGTGATGCGCTGGTGTTCGTGCTGAATTTTTCCGACCTGCCGCGCCCGATGTACCGGATTGGCGTTCCCTATCCGGTAGCCTATCGCGAGCTATTGAACAGCGATGCCCGTGATTATGGTGGTTCCGGCCTGGTCTTACCGGGTGGGAAGGTGAACGCCGAGGAGTTTTCCAGCCACGGCTTACCGTTCTCGCTGGTGCTCGATCTACCGCCGCTTAGCGCAGTCGTGCTGAAACCGGGGCCGCTGCTGTTAGGCTGACCCGAATCATCCACTGAACCGGCTGGCCGTCGCGGTAAAGACTATTCTCCCGGCGACGGGCCGCCTGATAAGGGTGGAAATTCAGGATGGGGTGATTCCTGGCGCCGCACTGCGGGATTGTAGCGCAGACAATTGGGGACGCAGGCGCATTCAAAAGCGATCTTCATTGGCGCGATCCGGCCCTCGCCCTTGAGTTGAAACAGCCGTGGCACTACCCGGTCGCGCAAGGTTTCAGGATCGATGGTGTTGACATAAATCTTGGTGCCACCCTCGAACCCGGCCGGGGTCGATACCCGCCATTTGATCAGAATGCGCCACGGTATGGGCACGTCCACGTCGGGCGGCTTGTAGTACCACTCTTCATTGCAGGGAATATCGGACCCGGTGGCGGCGTGGCAGGCATGAACCAGATCGGAGACACCGCGTAATTCTTCAGCGGAATGGTTCCAAGGCTGGCTGCGCTCGCTCTTGGAAAAAATCTCCAGCGTGGGAAAGCGGTGGCCGAAGCCCGCATAGGCGATAGCGTAATCATTTTCCGCCACCACCAAATTACGGTAAGCGGCGAAATTGACGGCGGCTTCGTTGTAGATGTTGGGGTTGGCGCGAACGCGCTCCAATTCCATCTCGTTCTGGACGCCGCGCTCGTCAATCGCCACCAGTTGCTTGTGAAGGTGGTCGAAGGACGCCCCAGCCGGCTTCAGCCAGTTTTGAAATACCGCCACATAACGGACATAGCGATTGTTGACATAAATGTCACGCAGGGCGTCAATGGTGAAGCGCAAGTATTGATAATGCTCTTCGGGGGGCAGGGCGCCAGAGGAAGCCAGTCGATCGTCGTGAGTGGCCCCGTCGACGAAATGGCGTCGCCCGACGATCAACTCGTGGCCACCGCCAAAGAAGGCATTAGCGAACTGTAATCGCTCGTCCAGGGACATCCGATCCCAGGCCGATTCGTCGAAACCGGCGGCTTTCAACCGTTGTTCCGACATACGGAGGACGTGCTGGCGCCCGGCCATTGAGGCCAGATAATTACGCTTGTGTTGTTCGATAGCGTCGGGTAGCCGGTAGCCGAAATTTTTTTGCCAGTAGTCGTAGGAAACGATTTCAAACAGGTTAGGAATACGACGAAATTCAGCTACGGTATCAAACAGTTGTTCGGCGTGGAGATGACGCAGGGTTGTGAAGCCTTCCCCGGTTCTGACCAGTCGCGCTTTTTCGGGCGGGGTCTCCAGATAGCGTCGGGCGCAAAACGAGCAGTAGGCATCGTGATGGGCCGGATCGACGGGCATAGGGTTGAGCGTATTGACGCCCAGCGGTCGATTGCCCCGGCCCGGAACGGTCCACACCTCCGTACCCGTGAAGGGATTCACCTGTTTGATGGTCCCGTCGGCCATCCGCACCAGATAATTGGATTCGGGAATAATCTGCGGCGACATGCCAGTTTTACCTCACGGTTGCAAAAGCACCTCACCCCCCGGAGTGAGTCTGAATCATGCAAATCTAGTTCAAGACTCGCCCATCTGCCACCGGGATTGAATCTCTGATCATTGAGACCTATCGAGTGGTGTTACCCACTTCAGCCCATCATTTTTCCACGGGAGTGGCGTTAAGCAACTGTATCCGGCGCGTCGCCATCAATCACTCTGATCTTCTACCTCCATCCACAACGCGCCCAGTTCCAGAGCGATGTCCTGAAACGGCTCGACGCTGACCATCTCCTGTTCCTGAAATAGCTCAATAGACATTATCAGAAACAATAAATTTCATACAAATGACTATTCACTTTTCAATTAAATTTAGCTCAATCCAGATCATGAAAAGATAATGGCTATGGCGCGATTAGTTTCTTTGGTGATCCCGCATTT
>JBAQIQ010000223.1:0-2819 GCA_049288935.1 Candidatus Competibacteraceae bacterium | reverse complement strand
TGGTGCGGCAGACGCTGTATCGCGAAGTGGTGGCGCTGCCGGCGCATCACGGCCAACCCGCCGTGACCGTGACGGCGATTCTGGCCCGCGAGGAACGCCCGCCGGCCGGCGAGAAGGCGATTGAATGGCGGCTGCTGACCCACCGGACGGCGGATACGCTGGAGGATGTAGTACAACTCATTGGTTGGTATAGAAAACGATGGCTCATCGAAATTTTTTTCCGCATTTGGAAATCGGGCTGTCGGGTGGAAGCGCTGCAACTGGGCACCCTGGAGCGGCTGGAACGGGCTTTGGTCCTGTACCTGATCATCGCCTGGCGCATCCTGCACCTGGTCACGTGGGGCCGGGACTGCCCGCATCTGCCCTGTGACGTGGTGTTCGATCCCGAGGAATGGCAGGCGGCCTGGATCGTCGCCCACCGGACCCCACCGCCGCAAATCCCGCCCCCCTTGGGCCAGATGGTGCGGTTGATCGCCGGCTTTGGCGGGTTTCTCGGGCGCAAACATGACGGTCACCCCGGTCCCAAGGCGATCTGGGAAGGCCTGCAGAAGGTCAGAGCGTTTGCCATCGCGTTGGAGGCCGGCCGTGCTGTGTATGCCGGTGACGGATAAGTTGTGGGTAATCGGGTGCGTTCAACGCCGGGCTTGCGGGAATGATTTCGGTAATGGCGGCGCGCACACGCAGAACATCCCGGCCTGGGGTATTAACCACAGGAAAACGATTCCCTAGCTCAGCAATGACGACGTCTCGAAACTCATCGGCCAGCCGATTCAGGTCGTCAGGCCGGATTTCCTGATTTTTGGCTTTTGGGTCGTAATACATCACCACCGGATCGATCATCAGTTTCTGATAGCGCTTCCAGTCAAAGCCGGGCTTTTCCTACCAGAGCAACTGCGGATTGCCAGGATCCGGTTTTAGATCGGGATAATCCACCAAGAACCCGGATCGTGGAGGTGGCGTGCTGGCGCAGCCCGCCAGCACCACAACAGCCACTAGAAAAGCCAGGAGAATCTTGACGAATGAATGGTGCTGCATCAGGTTAGCCTCCTTGGGACTCATCAAATGATGACTGCTTCGACCGGGCGACGTAAGGATCGAGGCATTTCGGGACCCCGACCGAAGCGGATAACCAGGTCAGGTCTGCCACTCGTCATTCCGATGGATTTGGCGAACTGCGGCCGAAGTGATGCGACTTCCACCGGTTGATTCAGGTGAGCGGTTCGAACATCCATCGCCGTTGCCTGCAACGCAAACCGTTGAAAGGCGCGCCCCGTCTCGATCCAGTGCTTCTTGTCCTCAAAATCTGAAACAAATACCGCAATACCGGCGGAGCTTCGAACCTGTCGCGCGTACTTATCGTTTTCGGCCTTTTCGGTAAAGAACCAGTCAAACAGCAGACCGCCCAGCCAACCCGGGGCCGTTGGGTTGCCGGAAGAACCTGAAAACAGTCCATCGCCCTGTCTCACGGCCTGCCCTCCATTGAAACGCAACCAGTCTTTGAGTTCGCGCACAAATGCCGAGTCCCGCATCTGTGCGGTGTTTCCCTGAATCACGAAATCAAGCACATTCTCCATGGCCTGTTGATTCGTGAGCAGGTGAACCCGAACGTCATTTCCTGATCCGGCTGTTTCCAGAAGCTTCAATTCGTTGTTTGAAAGGGGCTTGGCATCAAATTCACCCCGGGTCGACTGTCGGCGCGGGATGGCCTCGAACAGCGGTGTTCGCAGCTTCGTTGTGCGCGCCAGAGAAATATCCAAGGACTCTTTCTTTCCTGTATTGAATACGGCTTCGCCTCGTAAGCCTACGGCTGACGCTGCCTGCACAAGGTTCTCGGCAGCACAGCCGAGACTGACAAAGAGATGGTGATCGTCTGGATCAACAATGGGACACCGGCGTTGATAATCGGGCAGGATGGAGACCGACTGGTCACCCAGCCCGAACTTCCAGCACTGGGTGTTGTGACTGGACGGTGCGAGGGTGGCGTAACGCACCAGTTCGCGCAGTACGGCGGGCGCGTCGCTCGAACCGGGTTCACCATGACGCCATATCTGCTGCACGGCCTGCTCATAGTCCGAACGGCCTTTGCTGAAGGAGTGGAAAGTAAGCACTCCGGTGGCGCCCAGACCCGTAGCGGCGGCGGTGGTGATGAACTGTCTTCTCGTCATCATTGCCATACGCCTTGCCTGTTTGAATACCGATCGTTTGAGTGGGCGAACCGCAGTGGCGGCACGCGGCTGCAGGTCCGTTTGCGCGAAGGGTTAGGCCCCATGTGACTGCCCGCCCGAATGACGGCTGCCCAGCTTTCGCCGCAACCACGGCATCGCCGCGAACACCACCAACAGCACAAGGTACACAGAGCCAGAGACCGGGTCTCGACTGGCGATGTACTCACCGATGCCGCGACCCACCACTATCACCGCAAGAAGCAGCTCGGCAGCGACCAGGAACGCCAGGGATAGGGCACCAACCAACACCCAGCCCAACAGAGCTACTGAGTCGCCGTATTTTCTGACCACATGGCCGGCGGCCAAGAAGATGGCGACGAACATGAACGGCATCTCCACGAGTTCGGCAACGCGCTCACCGAGGCGTGGGACAAGAAAGGGCACTCGCACAGCGCCGAGCAAGAAGCCGACACCGAACACGATGCCGAAGTAGAGCGCGGCAGCAAGCAAGACCCGATGACTTCGCGGACGCCCGCCTTGGTGATGATTCATAGAGCCTAACGGGGCGGCGGATAAGCCGCGAAGGGCGGAAAGCCGCAGGCTTTATCGGCCCGAAGTCGGCTTGATCCGCGGGGTTGTGCGGCGCTTCGCGCC
>JBAQIQ010000222.1:0-12117 GCA_049288935.1 Candidatus Competibacteraceae bacterium | reverse complement strand
GCACGGGCGTCGAACGCCAGCGGCGCGGTCGCCAGATCGAAGCGCGATGCGCCTTCTTGCTGGGCCGCCTGCTCGACATAAGCCGCCAGATGGGCTGGCCACCGCGCCGGGTCGGGCAGATAATCCCGCAAGGAACGGCTGTAGCCCGGATTGCCCTTTTGGAAATCCACCGCCTCATAGTCGCGCAGCAGCCGCAACGCAATGGGCGTGGCTAGTTGGACCGCGAACTGCCGACGCAGGGTGCGATCCAGCTCCGACTGCCCGCCGAAATCGCCGCCAAATAACTGATTCAACAACGCCTTGGGGTCGGCAATGCCTGCCGCCTGCAAGGCTTGGCGGATGGCTTCCAGGACATGGCGCTCGATCACCGTCCGCAGAATGTCGTCCCCGGCGATCGTAAATCCCTCGCGGAACAATTGATGGGGCCGGATGACTGCCGTTGCGCCATCGCCCAAAGCTTCATAGGTCGTGATCATCAGCGCCGTCGTGCCGCCGCCAATATCCAGCGTGGCAATGCGCAGGCTCTCCCGGCCCGGATGCCCGGCGCGTTGCCGGCCATACAGGCGAAAGAGAAACCGCACATCGCCCTGGAACTTCCGCGTGATCTCATTGAATAGAAAAACCAGTTGGCTAGCGCTGGCTTCATCCCAGTCGGCCCGCACATCCGGCGCCTCTCGATAATCGTTGCTGCGAGCGGTGCGCGCACCTTTGCGACTGACCGCCAGCCAATCCCGCCAGCCCAGCGCCATCCAGAGCGTATCCCGCGCCCATTCCGCCCAGCGACGAAACAGTTTGCGCTCGGTCAGGGGCATGGCGGTCGGCACTGTCAGCATCACCCGCCGCAACCGGCGCGGAATGTCGGAATGTGGACGCTCGCTGCGCTGCGCCGGCGAGTTGATGGTCGCCAAAGCTTGCATGATCAGTTCGCTCAAGACGAACATCATTAACGAGCTGCGCGAATAGCGGGCGCGCAAGGCCGGTTCGAGCGACTGCGTGCGAAAGGCCGCCTCGCGCCGCAACCGCCCGCTTTGCAAATGCGTTAGCGGGGTGCCGACTTCATTGAGATCGAGGATGTAATTACCGGAAGTAACCGGCTGTTCGCCAGTCACGGGGTCGTCAGTCGGACGGTTATAGCGCCACTCCTGATGGCGGGGCTGCAAATCCCACAGATAGCGCTTGGGGCTGGACATGCCGGTGTTGCCGCTGGCCGCCGCCGAGTGCGCGGCCAAACGCGCTGCTTCTTCTCCAACCCGCACCACCGTTGGCCAAATGAACGCCTCGGTTCGCCGGCCACTGCGCCGTGACAGTGTCACGCACTCCGGCATGCCAAACAGCGTCTTGCTAAATTCCAGGCGTGATTCAAACGGCTCGCGGTCAATCTGCTCCGGCCGCGACAAATCGCGCAATTCCAGCACGTAGCTGTTATTCAAATCGGTAGTGGCGGCATCAGGAATCGTTTCGATCAATACGCCACAGGTGCGTGAATTACCGACATCGATGATGAGATCGACCTCAATGGGCGCGTATTTGCTGGGATCGACCAGGCGCAGCGTCGGGATGATCCGGGATTGAGCTAACACCTGGAGAAAAGTCAGATAGCGCGCCAGATGTTCGCAGGCATACTCAAAATCCTCGTCCCGCAGGGGGCGGCCGCGTTTTTGCGCCGTCTTGTATCGATAAAACAGTTGGTAAAGCCATTCATCGAACCAATCTTGGCCCAGCAACCAAGCATTATCCCGTGCATCGTCAGCCAACATGAATTCCTCGCCGGACTGGACATCCTCGGGGGCCAAAGCGAAATAAATCTCGCCGGGCGGGCGGGGTTCACTGACCGTGTCCAGGGCGATGGTGAAGCGGTGGGTATGTCCATCACGATCCGGCTCCGATAGCGCCGTTAACCGGCCCCGCGCCCAGTTCGCCGGTCCGGGATGGAAGGCGGGCTGACCGTTGGGCTTAACGCCGCTCCGCCGCAACAGGGGCAAGGGAACCCACTGATCGAGATAGACCTCAACCGCTTTTTCCGCCTTGATGGAATACAGCGGATCGGCGCTCTGCCCATTTTGTCGGCTGATATAATTTTGAGTGACTTCGTCCAATTCCAGGCAATGCAGGTCATACACATCATCCGCGCCAGCTTGGAGCGATTCATTAAAAGCGCAGACCAATTTGCCCAGAGCGGTCAGGTTTAATCCAAAATCGAGAAACTGAATGCAGCCACCGGGAATAATGCTAACGACAGGCTTATATTTCGGGACGGTTCGCAACATTGCGGGATTCCATTACATGGGAATTATTTGCGAAGCAGGGTTACGCTAAAGCGGGTTTTATTATTATAATTAACGCCTTGGCATAAAGCTTTACCGTTTGCCTGTGCCTGACAGATGACCTGCCAACCACTAAAGCCGGTTTGATTATTACAGCCGAGCGATTGATTTAGCGTTTTAATAACCAGTTTTTTCTTTCCCTGCATTACCGCATTGATTTTGCCTTTACAGATAAAACTTTCAGATATGACCCTCACTTGACCGGCGCCATTCTGATTAAAGCAGTATTCATGCTGAATAGGCTTTTTATCGCGTGTATCAAAAAGATCCGTTACCGAACGCCAGCAACCTTTCAGAAATTCCATATTTTCCGGCTGATGGGGAATAACCAGCGGCGTATCAGGCTGGATCGGCGCGGGCGGCGGGTCCGCTGGAAGCAATGCCGGCTCGGGAGTCTCCGGCGGTTCGTCCGGGGTGGATGGTGAGACGGGTTCAACAGGCGCTTCCGCTACTGGCGGCAGTGGCGGAACGGGCGACGTCACGGATTCAGGCTTTAGCGGCGGAGTGACCATCACCAGACATTGCGCTTGCTGCCCTAGCCATTGCTCCTGAAGCAGGGCCAAATCCCGGCGCAAGTTCGCCTCACGATCCAGCGCGGCTTGCCAATCGTTGTTGGTGCGGGTCGCTGCGCCGGGCGCACTGGTGTAAAGCAATACCCGGAAACCGGTCGCCAGCAACACGATGAACAGCACGGCCAGCAATACCGATAGCGGTATCAGCCAATGCAGGTAGCGTGGCGATCCCGAGCACTGACCACTGGGTCTGGCCGACGCTACAGGGCAATGATGATTGCTCATGGGTGGCAGGGAAGAAGTTTGCGTTAATCCATTAGCGACTGAGTGTAACTGAGTGTAACTGAGTGTAGTCGAATACCGGAAAAATAATAAAAGCCTACGCCGACCAAAACCGGGGGCGCGAATCACGCCCGCTCAAATGAAAACGCCAATACCTCCGTTAACGATGCCTTCCCTGCCGCCAGCATGACCAGCCGATCAAAGCCCAGCGCCACTCCAGCGCAATCCGGTAATCCTGCCGCCAGCGCCGCCAACAAATGGTCATCCACCGGCATCCATGGCAACCCATGCGCCCGCCGCGCCGCATTCTCCGCTTGAAAGCGGCGGCGCTGTTCCACAGCGTCGCCCAATTCGTGGAACCCATTGGCCAGCTCGACCCCGTACAGATACAACTCAAAGCGTTCCCCCACCGGTGGATCGCCCGGGCGCAGACGAGCCAACGCCGCCTGCGAAGCCGGATAGTCGTACAAAAAGCACAACCGTCCCTGACCGAGATGCGCTTCGATCCGATGCGTCAACAACAAGTCCAGCCAAGGATCAACATCGTCTGCCGGCATTCCTGGCGGGATGGAGACGTCGTTACGCTGTGCGCACGCCGCCAACTCCGCCACAGTCGTCCGATGCGGGTTCAAACCAAGATGTCGCTCAAACGCCTCCCGATAACTCAACTGTTCCGGCTCCGCCAGCAGTAGCCGGTCGCTAAGCAACGCCGTCGCCAACTCCGCCACTTCGGTCATCAAGCGATGATGATCGAAGCCGATCCGATACCATTCCAGTAGAGTGAATTCGGGATTGTGGCGACGGCCCGCTTCGCTGTCGCGAAAAACGCGGGCGATTTGATAAATACAGCCGCTGCCCGCCGCCAGCAGCCGCTTCATGGGAAATTCCGGCGAGGTCTGCAAGTACAGCGGCTGACGGCAACGCGGTCCCGGTCCGGAATAGGTTGTGGCGAAGCTAGCCAAATGGGGATCGGTGATCGCCGCCGCCGACAGCATCGGTGTTTCCACCTCCAGCACGTTCCGCGTCGCGAAAAAAACCCGGATGCGCGCCAGCAATTCAGCGCGCAGACGCAGCGTGGCGAGATCGGCGCCAGGCCGCCAGTCGTGAACATCATGCACTTGCCGGACTCCATCAACGTCAATTTTCGATTTTTTATCTGACCCGCCACACGGCGCAGATCGCCCGGAATCGCTCAGGCCTCCTTAAGGAATTGACGAAGGGCCGGGAGGTGGCGGCGACTGACTTCCAGCCGATCGGGGATGTCATCGAAGACCAGCGCTATCCCTCCCTCGGCGTCTTTCTCCAGTCCAGCAATGTGGATCGCCATGGCCAAGGCGTTGCGGTGAATGCGCACGACTCGTCCGCCCAGTTCCTGCTCCAGCGTCTTCAGCGCTTCTTCAATCAGCGCTGCGCCATGCCGATGGCGGACCGTGACATATTTTTGATCCGCCTGGAAATAGAAAATGTCCGCCAGTGGAATCAATTCCAGGCGCTGACCGATCCGGGCGCGGATATGGGAGCGGCTTCCGTCCGCTGGCTGATCAGCCGCCAGTCGGCTGCGTTGAGCACGGTTGATGCGCCCGGCGCGGGCCAGCGCCTGTTCCAGTCGCTCCAGCCGCACCGGTTTGAGCAGATAGGCGATGGCAGCGGCATCAAAGGCTTCGAGCGCATGATCGCTGTAGGCGGTAGTGAAAACCACCGCAGGTGGTTGCTCCAGCGCGGCTAACTGGCGAGCGATTTCCAGACCACTCAGACCCGGCATCTGAATGTCCAACAGCACAATGTCGGGGTTCAGCCGCTGTGTTAGATGTAACGCATCAACGGCTGCGCTGGCTTCGCCACAAAGCTCATAGTCGGACAGCCGATTGAGCAGCTCGCGCAACCGGGCGCGGGCGGGCGGTTCGTCATCGACAATCAGGACACGCATGGTGGCGCCGCAAGGTTATCGGGGGATTTTCTGCAAGTGTAGCAGTCCAGCGCCGGGACGCTGCCGATGCGCTGGTTCATTCCATCAACGGGATTGTGAACGTCACTTGATAATGGCCAGCCGTTTCAACAATTTTTAAAGGGGGCATCAGTGGGTACGCCAGCGCCAAGCGCTGACGGATATTATCCTGGGCGATGCGCTGACCGGATTGGCGTGGCAAATCGCCTTCAGGGCAAGGATTGGTGAGGGTAAAGTCCAGGGCGTGAGGTTGCCGGTCGATACGCACGGTGAGCGTTCCCCCTTTCGGCAACCGCTGCAAGCCGTGACGAATCGCGTTTTCGACCAGCGGTTGCAACACCAGCGGCGGCAACAAGCTATCGAGCGGCAGATTTTCGGCCAGTTGCCAATCCACGCTCAACCGTTCACCCATGCGCAGGCGTTCAATCGCCAGATAACGGCGCGTCAACTCCAATTCCTCAGCGAGAGAAACGGACATCCGGTCCGTAAGCGCCGAACGCAGCAAATCGGCCAGATCGAGTACGGCCTGTTCGGCCTGATCCGGCTGGCTGGGAATCAGGCTGGCGATCGTGTTCAGGGCGTTGAACAGGAAATGGGGATGAATCCGGGCCTGCAAGGCGCGCAACCGGGCGCGGGATTCCGCTTCGATCTGCTGCTGCCACTGATAGCCAATGTAGAAGTAACGCAAAGCAATCAGGGTGATAATGCCGGCAATGGCCAGGTTGCGGACGATGAAAGCCAGCGCGGGAACGGCCAGTTCCGGTGATGAATTCAGGAACCCACCGCCGAGCAGGGAGAAAATGAACGTGACCCCTTGCGTCAAACCGAACACGGCGAAGGTCGTGGCGGCCGGGCCGAGCCGGGCCAGCCAACGCCTGCTCAGACACAAGACAGCGGCAACGCCCAGCACCACCCATTGCACGAACAACGAGATCAGCGCCAGGCGGTTCCAAAAATCGCCCAGCCGGTCGGCTTCGCTGAGCGCCAGCACCAAAGCAAACAGTTCAGCCAGCAGAACGGTCAGGAAAACCGTGGTGTTGGCGCAGAAGTTGGGCAGAAAACCGGGCAATTACCGCAATTCCCTGGGCAGCGCGAACACCACGTTTTCTTCCCGGCCTGCGCTTTCCGCGACCGTCGCCGCGCCCAGTTCATGCAACCGGGCGATGACCTGTTGCACCAGCACCTCCGGCGCTGAGGCTCCAGCCGTGACGCCAATGGCGGTTTTATCGCCCAGCCACGTTGGATCGATGTCATCCGGCCCGTCGATCAGGTGCGCCGGCGTGCCTTCCTTCTCGGCCAATTCCCGCAGGCGGTTGGAATTGGAGCTGTTGCGCGAGCCGACGACCAACAGCAACTCGCAATTGCGCGACAGGTCTTTCACTGCGTCCTGCCGGTTCTGGGTGGCGTAGCAGATGTCATCTTTACGCGGCCCGCCGATAGCGGGAAATCGTGCGCGCAGCGCTGCGACAATCCGCGCCGTGTCATCCACGGATAACGTGGTTTGGGTCACGTAGGCCAGCTCGGTCGGATCGCGCACGATCAGCGCTTCCACATCTTCGACCGTTTCCACCAGATACATCCGCCCACCCGCTCTCTCATCATACTGCCCCATGCTGCCCTCGACCTCGGGATGACCTGCATGGCCGATCAGAATCACCTCGCGGCCGGCCCGGGCGTGGCGGCTGACCTCCATATGGACCTTGGTGACCAGGGGACAAGTGGCGTCGAACACCTTGAGGCTGCGTTGCGCCGCCCGTTCCCGAACCGCCTGCGCAACACCGTGCGCACTGAAGATCACCGTCGCCCCATCCGGAATTTCTTCGAGTTCCTCGACGAACACCGCACCCCGTTGGCGCAAGTTGTCCACCACAAAGCGGTTATGCACTACCTCATGGCGCACGTAAATCGGCGCTCCGAACAAGTCCAACGCCCGTTCAACGATGCCGATGGCTCGATCAACTCCGGCGCAGAACCCACGCGGGTTGGCGAGATGAATGTAGGCGCCCATAAAAAATCTCCAGAGCCATGGAAGATGCGGTCAACCGTTCCGGGAACGGGTGGCTGGCGGCCACAGGCTGTCGACGACCAGCAGCACTGCACCGACCGTGATCGCCGAATCCGCGATGTTGAAGGCTGGCCAATACCAGCGGTCGTAGTAAAGCTGGATGAAATCGATCACCTGGCCAAGCCAAGCCCGGTCGATCAAATTGCCGACTGCCCCGCCCAGAATCAGCGCCAGCGCTGCCGCCAGCCACTTCTCCTCAGGATGGAGGCGCTTCAGCCAGATGACCAGACCGATGCTGACTGCGGACCCCAGCCCCAGAAAGAACCAGCGTTGCCAACCGCCCGCGTCAGCCAGGAAGCTGAAAGCAGCGCCGGTATTATAGGTCAGCATCAGGTTGAACCACGACCAGATCGGCACCGGCTGATGCATGACCAGCAGGGTTTCAGCAAGATATTTGGTCGCCTGATCCAGCACGACCACTAGAACGCTCAGCCCAATCCAGGGTTTCAGCATAAAAGATTCCAGGTTCTCCGCTTCATCAGGCTCATGATGAAGTCGCGCATCAATGATGAGCCATCAGGCAAACAGCCGCTTTTCTCCCGCGCCGAAGATATTTTCCACACAGCGCCCACACAGCTCGGGGTGATCGGGATAATGACCGACATCGATCCGATGATGCCAACAACGCACACATTTGTCGTGATTGCTGGCCATAGCCTCCAGAACCAGCGGCTGACTGTTGACCTGCTCGGTTTCCGCATCCTCGGGCGCTTCACTCAGTGGCCGGACGTGGGCGCCGGAGGTGATGAAGAAGAACCGCAGTTCATCGCCCATTTGCGCCAGATCGGTCGCCAACGCGCCAGAGCAATACAAAGTCACTTCAGCATCCAGGCTGGAACCGATGCCGCCCTCGATCCGCAACCGCTCCAGTTTTTTGCTGACCAGTTCACGGACATTGAGCAGCCGATCCCAGTACGCTGGGCTGAATGGGTCTGCCTCGCTGATGGCGAACAACCCGGTATACCATGTCGTCAGAAACACTGAGGGGCCGCGTTGACCCGGCAGATTCCGCCAGATTTCCTCGGCGGTGAAGCTCAGAATCGGCGCCAGCCAACGGGTCATCGCTTCGAGAAGATGATACATGGCGGTCTGCGCTGAACGCCGGGCCACGCTGTCGGGGCCGGTGGTGTATTGACGATCCTTGATGATATCCAGATACAGACTGCCCAGATCGACGGAACAGAAGTTGTGAATCTTCTGATAAATCAGGTGGAACAGGTACTGGTCGTAAGCCTCCAGAATCTCTTCCTGCAAGCGCCGGGCGCGATCCACGACCCAGCGATCCAACGCCACCATCTGTTCCGACGGCAACTGATGTTGCGCCGGGTCAAAGCCGTTGAGATTGGCCAGCAGGAACCGGGCGGTGTTGCGCATCCGCCGATAAGAATCCGCCATGCGCTTGAGAATCTCATCGGAAACGCCCATCTCGCCGCGATAATCCGTCGCTGCGGTCCACAATCGCAGGATATCGGCGCCCAGCGAGTTGAGCACTTTCTGCGGCGCCACGACATTGCCCAGCGATTTCGACATCTTGCGGCCCTGGGCGTCCACAGTGAAGCCGTGGGTCAGCAGGCCTTTATAAGGCGCGACACCGCGCATCGCCACCGAAGCCAGCAGCGAGGACTGGAACCAGCCGCGATGCTGGTCGGAGCCTTCCAGATACAATTCCGCCGGAAAGTGCAGTTCAGAACGGCGATCCAGCACTGAGCAATGCGTCGTGCCAGAATCGAACCACACATCCAAAGTATCGGTGGCTTTGTCATAGTCCGCCGCTTCTGCGCCCAGCAGCTCCGCCGGATCGAGTTCAAACCAGGCATCGATGCCGCCCTGCTCCATGCGTTGCGCGACCTGCTCCATCAATTCCTGTGTGCGCGGATGCAGCTCTCCAGTTTTTTTATGCATGAAAAGCGTGATCGGTACGCCCCAGGAGCGCTGGCGGGATACGCACCAGTCCGGGCGATTTTCCACCATGCCCTGCAACCGCGCTTCACCCCAATCCGGGGTAAACCGGAGTTTTTTGATTTCCTCCAGGGCGCGGGCGCGCAAGCCCTGATGATCCATGCCGATGAACCATTGCGGGGTCGCCCGGAAGATGATCGGCGTCTTGTGCCGCCAGCAATGTGGGTAGCTGTGGGTCAGCCGGGCGACGCGCAGTAGCATCCCATGCGCCTTGAGGGCGTCGATGACGCGCTCATTGGCGGCGAAAACGTGCAACCCGGCGAACAGCGGGGTATCGGCCAGAAATTTTCCATCCGGGCCGACGGGATTATCCACGCGCAGGCCATAGCGAGAGCCCACCACATAGTCTTCCTGACCATGGGCGGGGGCGGTGTGCACCGCGCCGGTGCCGGCTTCAGTCGTGACGTGATCGCCGAGAATAATTGGCACTTCCCGATCATAGAACGGATGGCGCAGCGCCAGCCCTTCCAGATCGCAGCCCAAACCATGCGCGAGGACGAGATAATGCTCCACCTGCCAGCGCGCCAGCGAATCTTTCAGCAGCGCTTCAGCGACTACCAGCCGTTCCTGACCCCGGTCAGTCTCGACCTGGACCATTAAATATTCCAGCCCCGGATTGAGCGCCACGGCCTGGTTGGCGGGCAGGGTCCAAGGCGTAGTGGTCCAAATCACCACTGACAACGGCCCCTGGCCGCCATGCCCCCCGGCATGATGCAAGCGGACGAGCAGCGCCTCGGGATCGGCGACGGGGAAGCGCACGTCAATCGCTGGCGAATCGCGATCTTCGTACTCTACTTCCGCTTCGGCCAGCGCCGAACCGCAGTCGATGCACCAATACACCGGCTTGGAACCCCGATACAGATGGCCATTGGCGATGATCCGCGCCAGCGAGCGCACGATGTCCGCTTCCACGCGGAAATCCATGGTCAGGTAAGGATTCGCCCAGTCGCCCAGGATGCCCAATCGCTGAAAATCGGCGCTCTGACGGGCAACCTGCTCCGTCGCAAAGGCCCGGCAGGCGTTGCGAAACTGACGGGCGTCCACCTTGACGCCGACCTTACCCAATTTCTTTTCCACCACCTGCTCAATGGGCAGTCCATGGCAGTCCCAACCTGGCACATAGGGCGCATCAAAGCCGCTCAGGGTTTTCGACTTGACGATGATGTCCTTGAGCACCTTGTTCACCGCGTGGCCGATGTGGATGACCCCGTTGGCGTAGGGCGGGCCGTCGTGCAGGACAAACCGGGGCCGACCAGCGCATTCGCTGCGTTGGCGTTGATACAAGTCCAGTTCCCGCCAATAGCGCAATAAATCCGGTTCACGTTGGGCGAGATCGGCTTTCATTGGGAAAGCGGTCTGGGGCAGGTTGAGGGTGTCTTTGTAATCGGCCACGGGGTGAACCTCTGGAAACCGGTGCTTAAGCGCCTGTCTTCTCTGGAGAGAGAGCGGCGGGGGATAAGAGGGGGGGCGCTTGCAAAATCCCTCGCGACGCCAACCAGGCACGGGCTTCCTGCTCGTCCTTCTGAATTTGCCGGCGCAAGGCGTCCAGCGACTCGAAACGCTGCTCCGGGCGCTGGTAGCGCAGAAAATCGACCTTGACGCGCTTGCCATACAGGTCGCCCTGGAAATCGAGCAGATGCACTTCCAGTTGCTCGCGAACGCCCTGGACGGTGGGGCGACGCCCGACATTGGCGACGCCGGGCCAGGGTTTCAGACCAGGGCCGCTGATGAGCACTGCATAAACGCCATAGACCGGCGTGGCGCGGCGGTGCAAATGAATATTGGCCGTTGGAAAACCGAGCGTGCGGCCTCGCTGATCGCCGTGCGCGACCCGCCCGCACATATCGTAGGGTCGGCCCAACAGTAGCGTCGCCAGTTCCAGATCACCCCAACTGAGCGCCTGACGAACCCGGGTACTGCTGACCCGCTCGCCATCAATCAGGTAACTGTCATTATCGACGACAGCGAAACCGTATCGCTGGCCGGCTTTGACCAGCAAGGTGAAATCCCCGACGCGGCGATGGCCAAAGCGGAAATCATCACC
The DNA here is from genome assembly GCA_049288935.1 of Candidatus Competibacteraceae bacterium. Classification (GTDB taxonomy): domain Bacteria; phylum Pseudomonadota; class Gammaproteobacteria; order Competibacterales; family Competibacteraceae; genus UBA2383. The sequence continues at coordinate 986 of JBAQIQ010000222.1, read as the reverse complement.
AATCACCAGATAGCGAACGCCCAGTTGGCGAACCAGCAAATCCTCGATGAAGCGTTCTGCCGGCAGCGCCGCCAGCCGATGGTCAAACTTCAGGCACAGCACCCGCTCGACGCCCAGCCCGTTCAGCGCCAGCAACTTCTCCCGCAAGCGCATTAACCGGGCGGGTGGAGCGGCAGGGCCGGCGAAGAACTCCTGTGGCTGTGGTTCAAACGTGATGACCAGACGGGGCAACCGCAGCCGCCCGGCAGGTTCGGCCAGTTGGGCGAGAATGGCTTGATGACCGAGATGCACTCCGTCGAAATTGCCGATGGTGGCGACGCAGCCATGATGCCAGGGGCGAAGATTGTGTTGACCGCGAATGAATTCCATGCCGTTCGTGTTGTTTCCGAGTGGGCGAAAGAGGTGATTATACGGAGTTGACCCGGATTTTCATGCCGGATTCAGTGCGCTGCGGGTTTTCTATCTCTGCAAAACAGACCGCTCAGATCAGCGGACCCAGCCGGACCGTCAGGGCAAAAACCATTGCAGGTCAGTTTGTTTTTTAACCGGATCAATTGGTTCAACATTCCCTTCTCTGCCGTGAACGACATTCTCCCGACGCCGGTCAGCCACCCGCTCTTCACGGGTTTCCCGAGCGATCACCTCATACAGTACGGCCTGTTTGCCCTCGCCACGCCGCAGAATCCGTCCCAACCGCTGCACGAACTCCCGCGCCGAAGCACTACCGGACAGGATCACGCCAATAGAGGCGTCCGGCACGTCCACTCCTTCGTTAAGCACATTGCTGGTGGCAATGGCGGCGTAAGTCCCGGATTTAAAGCGGTCGAGAATGTCCTGCCGTTCCTTGATCGCCGTCTGATGCGTCAGGCACGGGATGAGAAATCGTTGCGAAACCTCGTAAGCCGTCGCATTGTCCTCCGTGAAAATGACCGTCCTGGCTCCCGGATGGTTCGCCAGAATCATCCCCAGCGCCCGCAGCTTGGCCG
>JBAQIQ010000221.1:0-3234 GCA_049288935.1 Candidatus Competibacteraceae bacterium | reverse complement strand
TCGCCAACCTGTGCGAAGGATTCAAACTGAACCGGGAACAGTTCCAGAAAGGCTTCAACTACCTGGCGCACGAGGATTTAGCCAGCATGAAGCCGGAAGAAACCGCCTATTTCGAACGCCATCTGCTATTTAACTATGGAGTGGCGGTGGGTTTGTTTATGGCTGAAGGCGCAGCGGATCAAGCCAGTTTCTGTAAATTAGCCACCGCCCATCGGGGCGAGGCCGCGTATCACTACTGGCAGTGAAAGCCCCGATGGAATTGATGTAAATAAGCATCACTCAATGGGAGGCATGAATTAAGAGATGAAAATTTTTCTCGCTTTGGCGTTAGGTTTGGCGATTGCGGCGTGCAGTACCCCCAAAAAAGAATGTGAGACCTGTTTCAGTCATTCTGACTGTGCAGGAAAGATGAACTGCCACTCACGCCCCATGGCGGATGGATCGACCAAGAGCGTCTGCGTTGATACCGGTAAAATGCTGACGTGCCCGGTTCCCAAGTAAAACAAACAATCCCCGGCAGCCGCTCGGGACCGGCGTCTTCGTCGTACTGGACGGCTTTGCCCACGAACCCAGCCCCTTGGCGCCGAACCGACCCAAACGGCGCTGGATGGCGGTGGGTCTGCCGGCGCACGGCGGCCAGTTGCCAGCGCGGCTCGACCTCAGCGAGCGGGTGCATCCGCCGGCGCAATTTTCCCGACTGGTATACGAACTGCTGCAACCCGGCGCTTCGCTGGTCGTCACCGACCGGCCAACCGAGCCCGAAACCCGGACTCCGCCCGGTTTTCGCATCATGGCCGACTCCTAAACACGCAGCGTCATCTGCACTAACCGGATGCATTGAATATTGGAGCAGGGACGCTTCAGCATAGAGGCGATGAAAGTAGAACACTTCAGCAATTTGCAGGAACCACCGAACTTTGACGCAACGGATTCGGTTTAAGGCAGGTTACCGGCGCATCCGCCCGGTGACCGATCCAACATCACTTTTCCCTGGAGGTTTGCAATGAGCAACAAACTTGGCATCGCCACAGTGCTGGCTATGGCCATCGGCCTGAGCGCAGCACCTGCCGTTCAAGCCCAACTGGTTGAGTCCGCAAAGAAATCCTTCGACAACACCGATGTGGATGGTGACGGCAAGGTGTCATGGGAGGAATACCGCAATCGTCTGTTGCACGTTTTTCATCAAATGGATCACAACAGCGACGGACGGGTCACTCCAGACGAAACTCCGCCCGCCAAGGATAAAAGCAGCCAACCGGTCAAGGGCGGCACAGTGACCCTCGAAGCGTTCAGCACCGAGATCGAAAAAGCGTTCAAGAAAGCCGACGGCGATGGCGATGGCGTGCTCAGCGCCGATGAATGGGTCAGCGTTCCCGCCAAGTCTGGCAATTAAACACTTCCTCTGGTCAGGAGATTGGCATCATGCGCAAGTGGGTTCTTTCTTCCCTCGTAGCGGCCACTGCATTGGCCGCCGGTCTGAACGCCGCGCCGGCTCGGGCGGATATCATCGTCTGCGAATCGCAAGGCGGGCAGACCAATTATTGTTCCGCTGACACCCGTGGTGGGGTGCGGCTGGTGACGCAATACAGCAGGAACGGCTGCTATCAGGGCGATAGCTGGGGCTACGACCGCCGCAGTATCTGGGTCAGCAACGGTTGCCGCGCCCAGTTCCAGACCGGTGATACTTACAACGACTCTCATAACCATAACGACAAGCACGCCGCCGCCGCCGCCGCCTTAGCGCTGGGCGTTATCGGCGCGGTGGCGCTGGCCAATCGCCATCACAACGATAACGATTACCGCTACGAGCAAAACCCCAACTACAGTTACGGCTACGCGCCCGATCAGGTGGTTCGCTGTGAGTCACGCGGTGACGACGATCAATATTGTGCAGCCCGGATCGGTCGTGGCCGGGTGGAAATCCAGCGCCAACTGTCCAGATCCGCTTGCCGCTTCAATTCCAGTTGGGGCTACGACCGCAACAGCATTTGGGTCAATCAGGGCTGTCGCGCCGACTTCGCTATCCATCGCTGAGCGGAGGGCGAAAACGTCTTGGCGGTCTTCACTTGACCAGGGCATCGGTTGAGGAGCGCAGGGTAAATCGCCCGCTCCGAGGTCCTCCTGATCAGCGGAACCGGTGAACAGGTCTCCACGATGATCGACGGGCAGTACTCATTACCTCGTCGATCATGTCCAACACGAGGCGAAGAATAGCCTCAATCAGGCTACAATAAGGATTATAGGGAAAAACCAAATCCCCGGTTTTCCCTGTTCGCCCGGTTTTCTGGAGATCCTGATGTCCACGCTTTCAGTTCGCGTTTCCGAAGATCCACAGCGCCCGATGGGCCATGCCATCGTGACCCTGGAGGGTCTGCCGCATACACTGGAAACCTTTGAATTCGCTCTGAGCCGCCATGGCTTCGCCGCCAACCACCTGGGTCCTGACGGCTGGCAGGGCGCTGAATGCTGGTTGCAGCCCGAAGAAGTCTGGTATAGCGGCGACTCGCTGAAATTCGTGATCAATCCCGATCTGGCATTCCAGTTGGAAAACATGCCCTACCGGCTGGCGGCGCGGGGTCAGGGTTTCGCTGCTGACGCCGCCGTAACCTTCGTCTGGCCATTGGAATTGGACATTGAGGAAGGTACAGCCAGCAGTGAACGCCGGGTGGTCAGCGGTACACGGGTGGGTCCCGCACCGAAAGCGCCTGCAACACCAGCCACCGAACCGCAGTCGAATCTGGATCCCGCCGATTTACCCATTCCAGATATGCCGATTCCCAACATCGGTATCGACTCAGCGCTGATGGAGGATGACTTGCTGACTCGCCCCCTGCCCGCGGCCCCTCTGCCCGTTTCCACGGATGAGATAGACTTACCGACTCGGGTCGTGGCGCAAGCACCAAAATCTTTTCCAAACCGCAAGGGTGAGCCGCCCACCCGGCGGGTCGAAGGGCGCATCGCTTCCACACCCATCGACAGTGAAGAACGGGTTTTCGGGCCTCAGGGCCCGCCCAAAATCCTGTCAGAACCGATTGTTCCGTTACCTGAACCGCCGCTTCGCGTCGTCCCGCTGCAACGGCAGTCTGCGCCCCAACCTGCGCCAGCGCTTCCCAGCGCCGGCGAGCCGCGACGCAGCCGACTGGGGTTGATCCTGGCCGGCGTGGCAATTCTGGCCATGGCGATAGGCATCGGTGGTGGTGGTTCAGCTACAAAGCTAATAAGCCCCTATCAGTC
>JBAQIQ010000220.1:0-39092 GCA_049288935.1 Candidatus Competibacteraceae bacterium | reverse complement strand
GCCCGCGTTAACCAGCTTGGGCGGTGGCGGATTCCTGCTGGCGCGCCCCGCCCAAAGCCGCCCGGTCCTGTTCGATTTCTTCGTCAATACTCCGGGACACGGCCTACGGGCGGGTGAGATTGAACCGCATTTTCTGCCAATCACCGTTCAATTCCCCAGTAGTGAACAGATTTTCAACGTTGGGCTGGGATCGGCGGCGGTTCCGGGCGTTTTGCGCGGCTATCTGCACGTTCACCGCCGACTCGGCCGGCTGCCATTGCCGGAGGTGCTGGCGCCAGCGATTCATCTGGCGCGTGATGGCGTGGTGATCAACCACAAACAAGCCTATTTTCTCGACCTGCTGACGCCGATCATGACCCTGACCACTGCGGGTCGGGCGTTGTTTGCCCCGGACGAACGCTATCTGGGCGCAGGCGATCTGTATCGCAATCCCGACCTGGCGGCGCTTCTGGAATCCCTGCCCTGCGATGGTGAGCGGGAGTTCTATGAAGGCGGGCTGGCCCGCCGCATCGACCAGGAAATGCGCGAGGGTCATGGATTATTGACCGCCGCCGACCTGGCCGCCTATCAGGTGGTTGAGCGTGAGCCGCTGCCCGTAGACTATCGCAGCTTCCGACTGCTGACCAATCCGCCCCCCTCGTTTGGCGGCTCACTGATTGCGTTGTCATTGCGCTTGCTGGAAGCTCGTCCAGTGGCTGAACTGCGCTATGGAACGCCAGATCATCTGGCGTTGTTGGCGGCGGTCCTGCAGGAGGTGGATGTTCGCCGCGCCGAGGGCTATCTGAGTCCTGCTGATCTGGGCCAACCGGGCATCGCCGACAGTCAGGAGCGAGTGCGCCTCGCCTCTGGAGGCACCACGCACATCAGCGTGTGTGACGCTGAGGGCAACGCCGCCAGCATGACCACCTCCAATGGCGAAGGCTCTGGCTACTTTGCGCCAAACACCGGGGTCATGCTCAATAACATGATGGGTGAAGACGATCTGCACCCCGAAGGGTTCCATGCCAGTCCACCTGGTATGCGGGTGGCGTCGATGATGGCTCCATCCTTGCTGTTGATAGGCGATCAGGTGCAGTTGGCGCTGGGCAGTGGCGGCAGCAAGCGCATTCGCACTGCTTTGCTGCAAGTCATCAGTAATAGCGTGGATTTTGCCATGCGGCCCAAGGCGGCGGTCGAAGCACCGCGTCTGCACTGGGATGGCCAGCGGATTCAAGTGGAGCCAGGCTTTGGCGATACAGCGCTGGCGGCGCTGGAAAAGCGCTGGCCACTCAATCGCTGGCCGGTTCAGGATTTATATTTTGGCGGGGTTCACGTCGCCGCGCCCGATGGCGATGGGGCCGGCGACCCCCGGCGCGGCGGCTGTGCAGCGTGCGTTGAACCGGTCATCGGTTAACCCAATACCCTGGAATGCTGAAAAGACCCCCTACGGGAGGAACTATGGAACTCAAGGATTATTTGCTGTTGTTGGCCCGCCGCGACGGGTCGGATATTTACCTCAGCACCAACGCGCCACCCTGCGCCAAGTTCCAGGGCGTATTGCGCGCACTGGATAAAGAACCCCTGTCGCCTGGACGAGTGAAGCAGATTGCCTATTCCGTCATGGATCAGCGGCAAGTGGTGGAATTTGAGAAGACGCTGGAGATGAATCTGGCGATCAGCGAATCGGGCATAGGCCGGTTCCGGGTCAACATTTTCCGGCAGCGCAACGAAGTGTCGATGGTGATCCGCAATATCAAGACCGATATCCCAACGGTCAACGACCTGGGTTTGCCGTCGGTCTTGACCGAAGTGATCATGGCCAAGCGTGGCCTGATCCTGTTCGTCGGCGGCACGGGTTCAGGTAAATCAACGTCGTTGGCGGCGCTGATTGACCATCGTAATACCCATAGCGGCGGCCATATCATTACGATTGAAGACCCTATTGAGTTTGTGCATCAACACAAACGCTCCATCGTCAATCAGCGTGAAGTAGGAGTTGATACGCTCAGTTACGCCGACGCGCTGAAAAACACCCTGCGCCAGGCTCCGGATGTCATTTTGATTGGTGAAATCCGTGACCGGGAAACCATGGAACATGCGCTGGCGTTCGCGGAAACCGGACATTTGGCGATTTCCACCCTGCACGCCAACAGCGCCAACCAGGCGCTGGATCGCATCATCAATTTCTTTCCCGAAGAGCGGCGTCCGCAGTTGCTGACCGATCTGTCTTCCAATCTGCGGGCGTTTGTGTCGCAACGACTGATTCCGACCATAGACGGCAAGCGGGTGGCGGCGATTGAAATTCTATTGCATTCGCCCATGGTGGAAACTCTCATCAAACGCGGTGAGGTCAGCGGCTTGAAAGAAGTAATGGAAAAAGCTGTCGGGATGGGTATGCAGACTTTTGATCAGGCGCTGTTTCATTTGCATCAAGCGGGCAAAATCAGTTTTGATGAAGCGATCAAGAACGCCGATTCCGCTAATAACCTGCGGTTGCGAATTAATTTATCCGGCAGTGCGCCCAGTGCGGATAAGCCGGGCGGTTCGGGATTGTCGCTGGAAGCGCTGGCTGAACCGGAAGAGGAAGCAGAGAAACCAGTCCCGCCGCCCGCCGCCCCACGCCCGCCACCCCGTCCCGCATGAGCTTAAAATGAACGAAGTTGACTTATCACCCATCATCATGGTTTCTGAAGGCATTCGGGGGCTGATCTTCGACTGCGACGGGACGCTGGTGGACAGTCTGCCCCTGCATTACGCAGCTTGGGAAGAAACCTTCGCAGAGTTGGGTTTATCGTGTCCACTGGATTTTCTCCTTCAGCATAACGGCAAGCCAACCGACCGGATTGTTGCCCTGTATAGCGCCGAATTCGGTAGCGCGGTCGACGTTGGACGATTTACTGAAGACAAGGAACGGCGAACCTACGCCCGCCTGGCGCAGGCAAAACCCATCGAGGCGGTCGCCGCAGTGGCGCGGCGCTATCACGGGCATTTACCGATGGCGGTGGTATCGGGCAGCAATCGTCTGAATGTGGAGCGAGCGTTGCAGGCGGCTGGGCTGCGCGAACTCTTTTCGGTGGTGTTGACGGCGGATGATGGCCTGCCGCCGAAACCCGCTCCGGATTTATTCCTGGAAGCGGCGCGGCAGATGGGTGTAGAGCCGCATTATTGTCAGGTGTTTGAGGACGCAGATTCCGGGTTGGAAGCGGCTCGCCTTGCCGGAATGCTGGCGACCGACGTGCGACCGGTGATCGGGCAACTGACATTGCCTTGACCGTCGAGTCCGCCCATCGCTCCCGCATCTCTGGCCTCAAGCGCCAATTCCTGCTGCTGATCGTCGCGATTTACCTGGTGACTGGCGCGGCGGCGCTGGGCGCCCGGTTGCTGCGCCACACCCGTCATCTGATCCGGGTCAGCGGCCGGATACAGGAGGAACTGAACCACTTGAATGAGAATTTGCGTGAGCGCGAGGAAAAATACCGCTCACTGTTTGAAAACGCCCATGAGGGGATTTTCATCGCTCGACTGGACGGCCAATTTCTGCAGGTCAACCCGGCGATGACGCAGGCGCTGGGTTGCCCAACCCGACATCCTGACACCAAGGTAGCAGGCGTTGCTGAGCCGCACTGGCCGATTTGCATTCCAGCTCAACCTGTTTCGATTCAGCCCCTGTTTAGTCACGGACACCCACATTGACCTACTGAGTCGCTACCGTCTGTTTTCGCCGATCTGCAACCGATGCTCTCTCTATCGCAACCCTCAGCCCTATCGGAGCCTCTCGTGACCCGAACGCTGTTCCTCGGCCTGGATGGCGCTACCTTTCACATTCTCGACGATCTCACCCGCCACCGACCGGGCGAAGGCGTCGTCATGCCGTTTCTGGCCCACTTCATGGCGCAGGGCTTTCGGGCGCCGTTGCGCTCAACGCCCCATCCGCTCACCCCGCCAGCCTGGACCACCCTGGTCACCGGAAGGACACCAGGCGAGCATGGAATTTACGACTTCATGCGGGTCGATGACCGCCAGCACGAAGTATTTTTCACCCTTTACGACTTTCGCGATATTCGCTGCGAAACGATCTGGAGTATCGCCGGTCGGCAAAATCGACCGGTCGTTTCGCTCAATTTTCCGATGATGGCCCCGCCGCCGAAACTCAATGGCAGCCTGATTCCCGGCTTTACCCCGTGGAAGCATCTGCGCCGCAATATGACCCCGGACGGTCTCTATGACCGGCTGCGCGACATTCCCGGCTTCCATCCGAAGGAACTGGCCTGGGATTTTGAGCGGGAGAACCAGATCGGCGAAGACATGGACCGTGACTATCTAGCCGCCTGGATCGGCTACCACCTGCCGCGTGAAGAGTTGTGGTTCCAGGCCGCCCGCAAACTGCTCATTGAAGATCACCCGGCTTTGATGGCGGTGATGTTCGACGGCACTGACAAGATTCAGCATCAAGCCTGGGTCTATCTCGATCCAGACCTGCGGCCCGCCGACCCGGATACGAGCTGGTTGCGGCTGCGGAATCTCTGCCTGGACTATTTTCGCAAACTGGACCGCTATTTAGCCGAATTAGTCCGGCTCGCCGGCCCGGACGCGCAAATCTTCATGGCCTCCGATCACGGCTTCACCGCTTCCCGTCAGATCGTGCGCATCAACCGCTATCTGGCCGATCTTGGCCATCTCACCTATCACCCGGTGGCTGACAGCGATGCGGCCCGCCGCCGGGCGGCCAGCCCGTTCGCCTATCTGGATTGGGAGAAAACGGTTGCCTACTGCCCGACTCCGTCCAGCAACGCCATTTTCATCCGCGTCGCCCGCGAGCCGGGCCAACCCGGCATCGCCCCCGACGACTACCCGGCATTCCGCGCTCGATTGATCGAACAATTGTTTGCACTCCGTGAACCGTCAACCGGCACACCGATTATCCGCGACATTCTGACCCGTGAAGCCGCTTTCCCCGGTCAAGCCAGCGCCAGTGCGCCGGATTTGACCCTGGTGCTCGCCGACTACGGCTTCGTATCGATCCGCAATCTGGAGCCGGTGGTGATCACCCGCCCGGTTCCCATCGGCACCCATCATCCCGACGGCGTCGTACTGGCCGGGGGCGCTGGCATCCAGCCGGGCCATCAGACCGAACCGTTGCCCATCGCCGATATCGCCGCGACCCTGCTGCACAGCCTGGATTTGCCGATCCCCGCTGATCTGGATGGCCGGGTGATGACCGCTGCCTTCACCGCCGATGCCCGGCGGGAGCGACCGGTGCGTTTCGGCCCCGCCACCCTCCCGGTCAGGGACGGCGAACTCCAGGACGCGGCTATTCCGGTGGAAGATCGGGACAAGATTCTGGCGCAACTCGCCATGCTCGGTTATCTGGAGGAATAATGCCCGTCGCCCGGCTGGCGGCGGTCAGCCTCAATTACCTCCAGTTTCCCAGTCAGACCGAGACGCCGTTATGCGGCGATCTGGTGTTGATTCACGGGTTGGCCGCCAGCCTGGGTTTCTGGCGTCTTGGCGTGGTCCGGCCGCTGTCCTGGCTCTGCCGGTTGACTGCTTACGATCTGCGTGGGCATGGCCGCAGCGAAACGCCGCCCACCGGCTATTCGATTCCTCAAATGACTGACGATCTCGCGGCCCTGCTTGATCATCTGGGCCTGGAGCGGGTTCACCTGCTGGGCCACAGCTTCGGCGGCGCGATTGCTTTGCTGTTCGCCAGCCGCTACCCGGAGCGGGTAGGCAGCTTGATGCTGGCCGATGTGCGTTTGCGCGCCTTGCAACCCTACCATCGCCTGCGCGACTGGAATGACTGGCCGCGCTGGCGTCCCTTGCTGCAACGGGTCGGCATCGAACTCAACGACGCCGAGCCGGAAGGCGGTTATGCGCTGCTGACGGCGCTGGCCCAGGCGCAATCCCGTGAAGCGAATGCGCTACCCTTACCTCTGTTTCAAACACCACGGGGCAGCGCTCGCCGCAATGGCCCGGCGCATCGCTGGTTGCGGTTGCAGGAGGCCACCTCGATTCATCAGGATCTGCAAATACCGGATGGCCTGACACCGGCGGTGCTGTGCGCCATTCGCCCGCCCGTACTGGGCCTTTACGGTGAGCACTCGCCGGTGTTGCCCACCGCCCGTGCCTTGCGCCGGCTGTGTCCGCACTACGAGTTACACCGGGTGCGCCATGCCGGGCATTTCTTTCCGCTGACCCGGCCACGGCGTCTGGCTCGCGCCGCCCTGCGCTTTCTGGCGACCCAGACCGGGCTTTCCACCGATTTTGAGCATCTTTTCGATGGCGCCGAATACGAGCATGAGCATGAATCTCCATCACTCCTCACGGCCTTTTGAACCCGGCCCTTCCCCCGGTTTATCCGACCGGCATTTCCGCCGAATCGCCGCCCACGGCTTTGGCGATCCCTATAACGCCTACCCACACTCCATGATCGAGTACAAGGGTTATCTGTACGTCGGCACGACTCGCGCCAACTTATGTATGCTCAAGGTGTCGAAAATTCCCACCCGGTTTGCCTTCTGGCCAGTGGAGTGTCCTGACCGGTTGTATGATCTGGACATGCGGGCGCAAATCTGGCGTTACGATCCGGTCGCCGATCAGTGGCGGGAAGTCTACCGTTCGCCGTGGATCGCCAACGCCCAGGGCGAGCCGATTCCCCGGGACATGGGCTATCGCGGCATGGCGGTGTTTCAGGGGGAATCCGACCCGGAGCCGGCGCTGTACGTGTCCACTTACGCCTCAGCCGAAGGCCCAGGCGCTTATATCCTGCGCAGCGTGGACGGCGAACACTTTGCGCCCGTGTCCAAACCTGGCTTGCTGGAATTGCCGACCACGACCATCCGCACGCTGACCGCCTTCAAGGACCGCTTGTTCACCTCGCCCACCGGCCGGGCCGGCGGCAGTCCGAACGCCGCCGACATCGCGGTGATCTACGAAAGCCGCGATCCGATCCGGGGCGACTGGACGCCGGTCAATGCGCCGGGCTTTGGCGATCCCAATAACATCGTGGTGTTCGAAATGGCCGCCTGGGGTGACTCTCTATACGCCGGCACCGGCAACTTCAAACGGGGTTTCCAGATTTGGCGCACTCGCGCCGATGGCGATCCTCCCTATAGCTGGGAATGCCTCATCACCGATGGCGCGCAACGAGGGCCACTCAATCAGGGCGTCGTCAGCTTTGCTGAATTCAAAGGCGCGCTCTACGTGGGCAGCGGCATTCAGAACGGCGGCATCGACAGCGTCAACAAGGTCGGTCCCGCCGGGCCGGAATTGATCCGGCTCCACCCGGATGGCCAGTGGGATTTACTCGTCGGCAGTCCGCGTGAAACGCCGGATGGATTCAAGGCGTCGCTATCGGGCTTCCGGCCGGGTTTCAACAACCCCAGTAATGGCTATTTCTGGCGGATGGCTGCCCATGACGGCTGGTTGTATCTGGGTACGCTGGACTGGAGCCGGATGCTGCCCTACGCTGATCAGGAACGCTGGCCAGCCTGGTTCCAGCGCACAGTCGACCGGATCGGCCTGGACCATATCATTGAACAACAATCCGGTTTTGATTTGTATCGCAGTTTCGATGGCGAAAACTGGCTGCCGGTCACCACCAACGGTTTTGGCAACTCCTACAATTACGGCTTGCGTGGACTGGTTTCAACAAAATATGGCCTGTTCGCCGGTGCGGTTAACCCTTTCGGTCCACGAGTCGCCTGCCGGGAAGAAGGGCAATGGAGTTATCGGGACAATCCGGAAAGCGGGCTGGAAATCTGGCTGGGCCATCACTGAAAGGTTCATCATGTGCGCTGATTTTAAAACCTGTATTAACCACTGGCGGATTGGCCGTCGATGGCCTGGGCTGTTAACGATTGGGCTGACGCTGGGGCTGGCCGCCTGTAACTATGAAAACCCGCCGGGCGACACCTCAATCAACCCGGCCTTGCAACAGCGCTTCAACCAACTGGATCGCGATAGCGATGGCCGGCTCAGCGCCGAAGAATTGAACCGCCCGGCCCTGTTCCAGACCGCTGATCTTAACCGCGATGGATATATCAGCCTTCAGGAAGCCAACCATTTCATTCAGCAACGCCGGGCCTCGCGTCGCGAAAGATCCAATCTGCCGGTCTCGGCATCGGCCAATGGCGGCCCTGCCGTATCGGATAATGTCCAGAGTGATCCCCGCGCTTCCCGCCAACCCTGGCGTTTGGCCCGAAGCGAGGTGAGTTCGGCTCCAGCAAACAATGCATTGCAGACCGTGACCCTGATGCACCAGGGGCGGGAGCGCAGTTATCTGCTCTATGTGCCTGCCAGTTATAAGCACAACCACGGTGCGCCGCTGATGCTGGTGTTCCACGGCGGCGGCGGCCATGCGGCTGGAATCGCCAACACCACCGGCATGAACCGGCTCGCCGAAAAACATGCATTCATCGTGGCTTATCCCAATGGCACGGGCGCTCGCAGCGACCGCAGGCTGACCTGGAACGATGGCTCGAACCCGCCTCCGGGCTACGCCGAATTGCAGAATATCGACGATGTCGGCTTCATCAGCCAAGTACTACAACACATCAAGCACAACCACTCGATCAACGCCCATCAGGTCTATGCAACCGGCCTGTCCAAGGGTGGAATGTTCGCTTATCGGCTGGCCTGTGAATTGTCCGATCAGTTCGCGGCGATTGCGGTGGTCGCGGGGGTGATGACCTCCCCGCGCTGCGCGCCGCGCCAGCCGGTCGCGATCCTGCATATCCACGGCACGTCCGACGAAAACGTACCTCTGCAAGGGGGTCAGGGCCGCTATTCGGCCCGGTCAGCATTTTATCCCGCAGTGATGACCGGCCTGGAGCGCTGGCAACGCTTCAACCAGTGCTCGCCCAACCGCCAGCAAAACACGTTGAGCGCTGACGCCATCGGCTACAGCTATCGTGATTGCGCCAAAGGGAGTGAAGTGACCTATTACCTGGTGCAGGGCGGCGGTCATGCCTGGCCGGGCGCTACCCCCAAACGCTGGCAGGAACAACGAGGTGTGCGCGTCAGTTCCCTGCCGGCCAGCGAACTGATCTGGAAATTTTTCGCCGCCCACGCCAAGGCCGCAGCGACTCCGCGCCCATGACCCGTCTGCCGCCGCCCCTCTTGGTCCTGACCTGCATGCGCTCCTATTCCTCACTGGTCAACGCCATGCTGGGCCAGCATCCCGCGATGTACGGCCTGCCGGAATTAAACCTGTTTATCGCCGACACGCTGGCCGGGGTAGTGAGCACTCTGCAACTGGTCCGCCCGCAGAGTTTGCACGGGTTGTTGCGGGCAGTGGCGCAAGTGGAGTATCAGGCGCAGACCGTTAAAACGGTGGAACAGGCCCGCGCCTGGCTACGGGCGCAGGGTCATTGGAACGCACGGCTTTTTTTTGAGCATCTGGCTTCCCGCCTCGGATCGCCTATTCTGATCGACAAAAGCCCCAGCACCGTTTTGCAGCAAGTCCATTTACAACGTCTGCACCGCACTTTTCCCGAAGCCCGTTTTCTGCATTTGGTGCGCCATCCCCGCCCTACAAGCCGTTCTATCCATGACATTCGGCGCAAGGCTCCGCGCAAATCCGCCCGCGTTAAGGCGGAACCGCCGCCGGAGCAGTTATGGTTGCAGACCAATGAAAATATTCTGCGGTTTACCGAGCGCCTACCGGTGGGACAAAGCATGCTGATTCAGGGCGAACACTTGCTGAGCAACCCGGAACTGTACCTGGCGCAAATCGCGGACTGGCTGGAGATCAGCAGCGATGCGGCCAGCCTGGCGGCCATGCTGCATCCCGAAGCATCGCCCTACTCCTGTATTGGCCCGCCCAATGCGCCGTTTGGCAATGACCCCCATTTCCTGCGCAACCCTTGCTACACCAAACGGCCTATTCCGCCACAACGGTTGGAGGGGCCGTTGGAATGGGCTGCCGAAATCACGAGCGGCTTCCCTCCCGCGAATGTGAGGCTCGCTCAACGTCTTGGTTACCGTTGATCGATCTTCCACCATGCGCCGTCCCCTGCTCATCCTCTGTCCCGGTCGCTCCTTTTCCTCAGTGGTCTGCACTGCTATCGGCCAACACCCCGAGATGTACGACGTGCCGGAAATTTATCTCGGCCTCGTCGACTCGGTCGGTGAATTACTCGACATGGCCACCGGGTACGGCAAGAAATATCTGGCCTATGGGCTAGTTCGCATTATCGCGCAACTGCATCACCACGATCAGAGCGAAGACAGCGCACAGGCGGCGTGGTCCTGGTTGCGTGAACACCGATACTGGACCACGGGTCAACTTTATCATCACATCGCCGAATGCATCGCCCCCAAACGCCTGGTTGACAAAAGTCCCACGCACGGCCGGCTGGAAAACCTCAAACGGCTACAGGTTATTTTCCCAGATGCTTTTTACCTGCATTTGCTTCGTCATCCACGCACGAATAGCCATTCGTTATATCAAGTACACCGCAAACGCCTCGCTCATTGGCAACCAGACCAACTACCGCAGCTAACCCAGCGCGTGGAACAACAATGGCTCAACGTACACCGCAACATTCTCACCTTCACCGGACAACTGTCGCCGGGCAGGACAATGCAGATTCAGGGCGAACAACTGCTCGCCGATCCAGAGGGGTATTTTTCCCAAATCGCCGAATGGCTCGAAATACGCACTGATCCGGCAGCTATCGAGGCCATGATGCATCCTGAATATTCACCCTACGCTTGCATTGGTCCGCCCAGCGCGCCTTACGGCAACAATCAGGGTTTCCTGGAAGATCCCCGCCTGCGAATTGGCCTGCCGTTTACCGGCAACTTGCATGATCCGCTGGAATGGTCAGAGCAGGGCGACTTCTTTTCACCTGAAACCATCGCGCTGGCTCGCCAGTTTGGTTACCGCTAGTCACAAGCCACCCACCCAGGCTATCACCGGTGACGATACCGGAATAAACCCCGCGTCATGCTTTTCCCAGCTCTGAAACGCGCTGCCACGGACTTTTCGCTCACTCTTCAATCCGGTCGCAACTCCATGTCTGCCCATTCTTCATTCCGGTTTCACGCCATTCCCGCGGGTCTGCTGCCCGAAGCCAGTCACTGCCTGATTCAGGCTTCTGCCTGGTTTCAGGGCTGGTTGTATCTGGGCGTAACGATTTACCCAGCGGACGCCCGCCAACCCGGCAGCGCCATTCTGCTGCGTCACCACCTGCGCGAATCTGGCTGGGAGCAATTGCACATCAGTCCGGTCGAGTCGCCCTGGATTGCGCACCAGGGCCAGCTTCGCCGCTTCCCTCTGGAACTCGGCTGGCGAACGCTGTCGGTGCTGCCGGGAAAAGAACAACTCACCCCCTTGTTGTATGCGCTCCGGCTCAACCTGCGGACGCCCGCCTTGCTGTATTCCGCAGATGGCGCGCATTTTCAGGAACAGCCCATTCCCGGCGATCCGGGTCCATGGGTCAGCCTCCGCAGTTTCTCTGGTCAGGTCTTCGCCATCCCTGCCAGCGCGGCTCACGATACCAACGGCGACGGCCCGCTGCTCTGGGTCAGCGCCGATCCCCGCTCCCCGGCGTGGCGTCCCGCCAATAGCCCCGGCTTTGGCGACCCCGAAAACAACCGGACGCTGGACAGTCTGCACGTCTGCAATGGCCAACTGTACGCCGCCGCCGGTAATCCCACGAACGGTTTTCGGCTGTGGAAAACCACCGCCCGTGGCGAGCCGCCCTTCGCCTGGGAGCCGGTGCTGACTGAAGGGGCGCAGCGCTACACGCTGAATCCCTATGTCGAAACCATGACGGTTTTCAAGGACGCGCTCTATCTGGGGACCCGTTCCCCCCAGCCCGATCCTCAATGGGAATTCGCCACTGCCGGCGCGGAAATCCTGCGGGTGCTGCCGGACGACCGCTGGGAATTGGTCATGGGAACGCCGCGCTTTTCACCCATCGGACTGCAAGTCCCGCTCTCCACCCAAGGGCCGGGGTTCGGCGATCCGCGTAACCAGCGGGTTTCGCGGCTCATGGGGACGCCTGATGCGCTTTACGCCGCCATCGACGTTAACGCAGACCTGTTCAACGCCGATCCTGCGTCTGAACCCACCGGCTTCCAACTGTGGAAAACCCGTGATGGTGAAGACTGGCAACCCGTGACATCCGACAGTTTCGGCCAACGGGCGGCCTTGGCTCTGCACATCCTGCAACCCACACCGCTTGGACTGGTCGCCGCCGGTGACTGGAACCTGGCGCTCGATTCAGCAGCCCAACCCGGCTTCTGGCTGGAAGAACGCACCCGCTAAGGTGCGGCAAAGATCAGGGCAACCACGACCACATTTCGATCATCACGAACCGCACCAGCGCCCGGGTAAAGGCAACAATCAATGGCTGGTCGCCCGCCGCGATCTTGGCGACCCCGGTCATCTGCGATTTCAACAACCCATCAGGATTGGGAATCTCAATCGTCACCCGCACCGCCCGAACAAAAGGATTGTCCGGGTTCGTCTCGACCACGGGCGCGATGGCCGCCACTCGCCCGGTAAAATCGCGCAACGGATACGCCCAGACCCGCAATCGCACCGACGCCTCCGCTTGCACCACGCCGATATCGATTTCCGGAGCCAGAATCTCGGCGCGCATGACCCGGTTATCCTCCACCGCCGCGAACAGATCGCCTTCTTTCAAAAAACTGCCGATCTTAAACTCCAGGCGCGGCGTCACGATCCGTCCGGCCAGCGGCGTCCGTAACCGGGCGCGTTCGCGCTGGTCGCGGAGATAGGCCAACTGCGCCGCCAGTTGCCGGAGTTCAGCCTGTTGAACAGCGACTTCCATCGGCAATGGCGGACTCTTGATCAAACGTAAATTCGCCTCGGCCACGCCGACTCCGGCTTCATCCAGTTCAGCGGTCTTCACCGCTTCTCCATACTCCAAATCCTTGACAACGCCCTGTTGATGCACCGGCGCCAGCAACTGCTGAACCTTGCGGCTGTGAACAGCGCGAATTTTGGCCATTTCCCACTGTTGTCGGGCCAAGTCAATCGCTTCGGCCTTGGCGCCATGCTGGAGCAACGCCAGTTCGGCCTGTTGGCGTTCGATGCTCGCCGCAATGACCGCCAGTTCATGATCCTGCTGCCAGGTGCTCAATTCAGCTAGTGTCTCTGCCGGTGCGACCCACTGATTTTCCCGAACGGGCGCTTGCGCCACCACGCCGGAGGTGACTGCGTGAATTTCGGCGCGGGCGATCGGAAACAGCGTGACTTCGCCCGTAACGTCATAGGGATAAGGCAGGAAAGCGCCGCCAATCAGCACCGCCAGCACCGCCAGTCGCCATCTGCGGTGCGGGTTCCCCGCCGCAGTCAAACCCGGCGCCGCGCTGCGGGGTGGGTTTGGCGCAACATGCTCTGCCGACCTCGACGGCCTCTTCTCACTACGCTGTTGCCGACCTTGCAACCGGTGCAGCGACCAGCGCGACACCAGAAACAGCAACCCCAGAAACAGCACCACGCCAACGCCCTGGAAGCGCGACTCCAGTTGCAGGGCGGCAGAGAACATGACAAAACCGGCCAGCAACAAGACATAGATAGCGCACGCCATGGCGTAACCGAGCAGACCGTATTTCTCGCTGCCCGCTAATCCCTGCGGCGGGCGGCGACCCCGCAAATACAGCCCCAGCACCAGAAACGCCCGTTCGCGCAACCGGGGCATGGCCAGCCAAGCCACCAGCCAGGTATAGCCATCAGCCCGCCACAACGGATTGACGGTGAAAAGAAATGCGACCAACGCCATGTGGCTCAATACAAAACCATAAGCGCCCAGGGCGCCGCCGCTTTCCAGGGTCAGCCGCCATAACAATGCGCCGCCGACAAATAAACCCAGCTTCGCCAACAACGCCGCCGCTGCGACCCATAACCGCTGATGACGGGAAAAACTCCGCAAGCGTCGGGCGACAAAGAAACGCGGAATGAGACCGTAAGCCAGCCGAATTCCGAACTGCTCGGCCCGCCCCCCGTAATGAACGCAGACTGCCCCTTGAGCAACCTTGCTGAACAGGTTGACCACGAACAGACCGAAAACCAGTTTGAACAGCAAATGCCAACCCGGATCGGATAGCGATTGCAATGCGTGTTGATAGGCCGGCTGGTTGTACAGCAGCGTCAGCAGCGCCAACGGTACGCCCGGAATCAGCAACCAGACGCTATGGCGCATCCAGTTCAGTTGTTTTGCCAACCGGACGAAGCCGCGCTGAGGATCAAAAAAGGTCCAGCGATAAGGATCGCCAGGCCGGTCATCCTCCTCAGGGTCCAGCGGATCAATCTCCGGCGCAACCGGCTCCAGCAATCCTAGCGCCGCCATATCCTGATAAAACTGCTCCAGTTGCTCAGCGGTCAGGGTCAAGCCAAACTGTTGCGCAAAACCGGCTTGAATCGCTGCCGAATCTGTCCCTCGATCCAGCGCCTGACACAGAAAAACCTCTTCCTTGCCCAACTCAAAGCGCTCACCGCTGGCGGGGTCCTGTACCTGGTAGCGACCCGCGGTCACCGCCGGTTCAAAGCGCAACGCCGGTCGCAATCGCCAGCGAACGGGTGGAATATCGAGTTCGCTCATCGCTACTTCAACGACTCTGGCGCCGCTGCAACCAGGTGTTCATGACTCGATCCTGTTGGCTCAGGAATTCCTGCATCAAGGCAAAATGTTCTGCGAGCGCAGCGGATCGACCCAACACCGCCGGTGGTTGCGGAACTGCCGGCGGCGCATCCGGCAGCAGCGGCGATTCAGGCGTCAGCCAATCCCGAACCTCTTGCGCTTCAGCGACATCAATGCGCAACAGGACTAAATCCGTCGGTAAATAGGGTGTGTGCAACGATTCGCGGGCGCGACCTTGGTAGAGCCGATCCAACTGCAAGGGCAGCCCATGAACGAACAATGCGGCCAGCGCCTGACCGAGTTGCGCACCGTCATCACGGTTGCGGTTGTTCATCGCCACTGCCAGATGCGGCTGATCATGCAGCACATCACGGACAAAGGCGCTGAGATGGCTGCTCGGACCGACCTCGACAAAAACCCGGACACCGTCAGCGTATAAACGCTGGATACTTTCGCGGAATTGCACCGGCCGCTGGTACTGGTCAGCCGCCGTATCCCGGAAAGTCTCCGGCGCATCCGGGAACGGCGCAGCGGTCACACAGGAATACAGGGGGATGGAGGGCGCACGCAGCTCCACCGAGGCGAACAGTTCCCGAAAGGCGGCGGCCATCGGCGCCATCAGCGGGGTGTGATAACCCCGGTCAAGCGCCAGGAGAGTACAAAACGCGCCAGAGGATTTGAACGTCTCATGAGCCTGTTCAATGGCCGCTTCCGGCCCGAACAGGATGAACTGGTTAAGGCAATTATCCATGGTCAGGAACAGGCGCGGGTCCGTATCCAGCACCGCCTGAACCTGGTCCAGGGTCGTCGCGCCGACGGACAACAGCCGGCCATCCGGCATCACGCCCGCAGCCTCCAGCTCGCGGTAGATGCGATTCATTTCGCGAACATAGCGTCCCAGTGTCGCCGGATCGGCAAGCATCGCTCCGGAGGCAATGATCGCCGAGTTCTCGCCGGTGCTATGACCCAGCAAGGCATCCGCGCCGACGCCAAATTCCCCCAGCAGGGCCAACAGCGCCTGATCGGCAGCAAACACCGACTCGGAACCGAGCTCCATATCTCGCAACCGGGATTCCAGCCAGGCCCGGTCTTCGGCGCTCAACCCACTGGGCGGCGGAAAAATCGCCTGACTGGGTTTGAGTTCGCGCTCAGCACCGAACAACCGGTCGAGAAAGTCAAACCAGCGACGCACCGTCGGAAACTCGACCGCCAGGGATCGAAGCATATTGGGATACTGGGAATTCTCGCCGGGAAACAGTAGCGCGACGGCGCCTCCCGGCGGCTGATCACAAAACAAGATGCCATTGCGGGTCTGCAAGCGGTGGCGATTTTCCTCTGCCAACTTCGGCAACAACCAATCCAGTTTCTGCGTCAACTCGACGATGTCCGTCGCCATCACGGCCAGGCGCTGTGCGCCCTGCCCGCGCTCCCGCCATAACTGAGCCGCCAGTTCACCTGGATGGAGATCCGGCTCGGCGGGCAAACGCTGACGGACGGCGGCCAGTTGTTGCAGCAGAGCGGGGCGATCCGGCTGCTCGAATACCAGCAACGCCGCCTGTCCGCGCCGTCCCTGCGGCAGAAAAGCGGCCAAGGAGTCAGTTTCAGGCAGGGGTGATTCTTCGAGAATGGCATGGGTGTTGACACCGCCAAAACCGAAGGCATTGATCCCGGCGCAGCGCAGCGCGGGACCGCTGTGAATCCAGGGCCGGGTTTCGGTATTGAGATAAAACGGTGTTTGCTCCAAACCGAGTCGCGGATTCGGTTCTGCACACCGGGTTGGCGGCAGAATGCGATGATGCAGCGCCAGCGTCACCTTCATCAGAGAAGCGATGCCCGCTGCCGGGATGCAGTGGCCAATCATCGACTTGATCGACCCCAACGCCACCTCCGGCAGGCGACCGCGCCGCGCGCCCATGACCTGCCGCAAGGCCTGAATCTCGGTCTGGTCGCCCAGGGGAATGCCGGTGCCGTGGGCTTCCAGCAGGCCGATGCGCTCCGGGCTAAAACCGGCCTGCTGGTAAGCGCGACTGATCGCCAGCGCCTCCCCTTCCAGCCGTGGCGCCATCAAGCCCTTGGCGCGGCCATCAGAGGCTTGACCGACCGCTTTCAGCACCGCGTAAACCCGGTTGCTGTCGCGCACGGCATCGGGCAGACGCTTGAGCACGACGACCCCGCCGCCCTCGCCGAGCAACGTACCGTCGGCTCCAGCAGCGAAGGGTTGCACCCGCGAGCTGCGCGACAGCGCGCCCAGTTCACAAAACACCATATAGACCAGCGGTGAAGTCGTCGTGTTGACGCCGCCGGCCAACATGACATCGGCTCGACCCTGCCGCAACTCGGTCATCGCGGCGTCCACGGCGATGAGCGACGAAGCGCAGGCCGCGTCGATGATGTAATTCGGACCCATCAGGTTGAAGCGATTGGCGATTCGCCCGGTCATCATATTCGGCACCAGGCCAGGCACACTGTCCACATTAAGCGCCGGCAGGCGATTTCGCAGCACCGTGCGCAGTTGCTGTTGCCGATCCCGGCTCAATTCCGGAAAGAGGCTGGCCAACAACCCTACTGTCTGATCGAGGACCAGCCCGTGCTGGATGCCGTTGGTATTGGCGCGATGGGCGTGAATGCCGTGGCCAAGAATGATCCCGGTGGTTTCAGGTCGATAATCCCCTTCCCTGAGTCCAGCGTCCTCCAGCGCTCGCCCGGCCAGATCGAGGGCGTGAAACTGATCGGGTTCGCCGCCCGCTACCGAGATGGGCATGATGCCAAAAGGTTGCGGATCAAACCGCGACAGTTCCTTAAGAAAACCGCCGCGCCGGGTATAGAGGCGCCCCAGCTCGTCACTGGCAGGGTCATGGAACAGGTCAGCGCCCCACTCCGGCAACGGGTCATCGGTCGCGTCCACACTTTCAAGAATATTGGCCCAGAAAGTGCTGATATCAGCGGCTTTCGGGAATAAGCCGGCCATGCCGATGATGGCGATATCCATGTTTTCTCTATCTTTCATTGGAATATGCGCAGAGCAATCGACCGGTCAGGAACCCGCACAGCGCAGGCCGCCCGCCCAGCCGCCGCCCAGGCGATTCAGCGCACGATCCGCAGTGCATTCGAACCCCTGAATCTCGACTCGAAGCCGCTGTTGCTCGTCGAACAAAGTGATATGGCAACGAATCAACGCATCGTCAGCCTGAGACAACACGGCAACACGGCACTGAAGAACATCCGGCAAAGCGGCTGCGCCGTAGCAACGAATCTGGCCGATCCGGCAGGGCAGGGGCGTCACGTCACCGGTCAGCCGCGCCCACACCAGAATCGACTGCAACGCCCCATCGATCAATGCCGGATCGAATTGCCAACGGGCGGTCGCGGCGGGCGGATAGAAATCACCGGCCTGACTACTGTGGAGGGTCGCCACGATGCCCTGTTCGTTGTAACCCACAAATCCGGTCAGGGTCTGGAACAGCGGCCCGTGAAACAGCCAGCGCTGATAGATTTCAGTGACCGATAGTGGCAACGGTTGCCATGCTTCACTGCGACGGTTCACCGCCATCGGCTCAGTGGAACAACCGACCGTCACCGTCGCCTGATAGCAGGGATGCGCTGCGCTATCGTCCAACCGTGCGGTAAAGCGCCGTTGGCTATCGCCGGGCGCATCCGCCGATTCCCGCAGGGTGATGCGCAGGGGCGCAGCCTCGCGATTTTGCAAGCTCAGCCCGCGCAGGAGTTGAACGTCACTCAGTTCAAAGCCTGTCATGCCCGGACAGAGCACGGCGACGGCTTCTGCCATATATTCCATCGCCACGGCGAACGGCAACACCGGAACGCCGTCCAGCCGATGATGATCAAGATACGGGTCGCTGATCAAATCCACGGTCTTGTCAAACCGCCATTCAGCGGCGCTCAAGCCGGTTAAACGGGCGCCATACAGCAGCGCGTGACAACCTTTGGTGATGACCGCCGGATCGACGGGACCGGGCAGCGCAGTCAATCGCGCTTCTTCATATTCCCAGGGAAAGTCGCCGGCAACCAATTCCACCTCGCCCACCGGCCCGTAAAGCAACTCGTTCAATAACAACTGACGGCCAGCCAACGCCTTCACTAAATGGACGCCCCGTGCGGCAAATTGTCGCCGCACTTCCGGCGTCACCATGCCAACGCCGTGCGTGGTCTGGTCCCAGGGACTCCAGTGAATTGCGGCCACTTTGACCTGTTCACCCCAGCGGGCGTGAAGCACCCACGCCAGCCGGGACAGGATCTCGTTGGCGGTGGCGTAATCGGCTTGACCACGATTGCCGAACCGGCCCGCGACCGAGGTGAAAAAGGCCAAAAATTTCAGCGTGTCCGGGCGCAGTTCGCTCGCCAGCAGAAAAGCGCTGTCCACCTTCGTATCGATCACCCGGTCGATGCTCTCGCGGGATTTGTCCAGCAGCCAGCCGTCCTCAATGACGCCCGCACCGTGAATGACCGCGTCGATGCGGCCATAGCGTCGATACAATTCATCCAGCAGCGCAGCCATCGCGGCTTCATCGCGGACCTCCGCTACCCGATAGTCCACCCGTGCGCCCATGGCCGTGAAGTCGGCCAGGTTGGCGCGAATTTCCCGATCACGCAATACCGCCTGAATGCGCTGCTCAATGGCGGCGGGACGCAGCGTCTGCCTTTGCGCAGCAGCCTGGGCAATGAAAAAGTCGCGCAGCGCGGCAGCGTCCGGCAGCGCGCAGGTCGCCGTGCTTTCCACCTCCGGCAGCGGTGTCCGACCCAATAAAATCAGGGTGGGACGGAACGCCGCCAGTTCGCGCAGCGTTTCCGCAGTGATGCCTCGCGCTCCGCCCGTCGCTAGCACGATCCAGTGCTCATCGGGTTGCCGCAAGGGCGTAGATAACGGCGCGAGTGACGCCGGCACGGTGCGAAATACGGTCCGAGTCCCGCCCGGATAGCCGACTTCGCGGCGGCCCCCCGGCAACGCCAGTTCCCGAAACACCTGCGCCGCCAGTTGTTCGGGATCATCCGCCGGGTCGAAATCCAGCGCCTTGCCGATAAAACCGGGCTGCTGGAGGTCGGGATTCCATTCGAGATTGAGCGTTTTCACCAAACCGGTCAGTCCAGCACCGCCGGGGAATCCCTCCTCCGATTTCGGGTCGCTGGTGGATGTGCTATCGCGTCCAAACCAGCCCCCCAGACCGCTCACGGTCAACAGACGCCCGCCATCACGCAGTTCGGCGCCGACCAGTTGCAGTAAATCGAACACGCTTTTCACCTCCAGGGCCATCCGCCCACGCCACTCGGTCAACGGCGCGTCTATGGCCAGCGGCGACCGCCCCAGCGGCAGCAAGTGAATCACTGCCCGGATCGCTGAACCGCGCCATTGGGCGTCCAGCCCATGCCGCAATCGTTCGACATCGCCCAGCAGTTCTTCGGCAATCAACAACGGCTGCACCCCGGCGCCCCGGAGTTTCCGGCTGAGGGCGTCGGCCACGCCCAATTCATCGGCGGTCAGTAGATACAAGCCCGGCTCCAGCCGCGCCGATACCTCGACCAACGGTTCCGCATGCGCCCTGACGATAAACCGGGACAGTGGGGCGCAGACCTCGGCGTCTGTCCCGGTCGATTCAAAAGGGCGCGCGATCTCCCTGGCCGTTGTTTCTCCTGAATCCGCCGCCAGCCGGGCCGTCACCGCCTCCAGAATTTCCCGGAAAGTGGGCAGGTTGGCGATGATTTCCATATGTGGCTGAAGCACGAGCGCGGTCGATTCCGGCAACGAGCGACGGAACAGACCCAGGATTTCCACGCGCTTGATGGAGTCGATGCCCAAATCGGCCTCGATATCCTGATCGAGTCCTAGCAAATCGGGCGGGTAACCGGTGCGCTCACTGGCGATTTTCAGCAACAGGGTTTTGAGGTCGGGTGGCCCGGATTGCGCGACAGCAGACGTCAAGGGCAGCTCGGGTTGCGCTACGGCGGGAGCTGAAGCGCCGATGAATGCGGGCGACGGGGGCGCAACCCTGAGCGGTGGTTGCAGATCCCTCTCACCGCTGTCCGTCGGCAAAGGGCGGGCAGGGACCATCCGGGGGGTCAGCATGGCGGGCTGAAAGGCCGGTTCGTCACCCTCCTGCCGGTCTGCCGCCAAATAAGCCAGCATCACCCGCTCCTGCAATTGCAGGAACTGGCGCATGGTTTCCTGATAACCGGTCATGGCCTGATCAACCGCCCCAGCGGCAGCGATCGGCGGGCCGGAGGGTTTATCGCTCATAAAAAAATTCTCCGTGGATGGTGCGACAACAGGAGGCGCAACGGGCGATGACGGACGGTCATCCGCGTTCAATGGCGGTTTCGCGCCATAAGCATAAGGTTCACCCGAACGCCGAACGCCCGCCCCACTGAGCCACCAGCCCGGCGGTGGCGATAACGCAAGCCGGGATTGTTCCAGCAGCGCATCCCGTGGCGGAAGATCATCGGCGACCCGACCAGCAAACAACGGCGCCAAGTTCAGCCGGACGCCGTTGGCCAGCAACGCCGCCAGCGCCTGCAACAATCCGTTCAACCCCCCGCCGTGATCATCGACCGCCACTGCCTGGTGCGGCTGCCCGTCCAAAATCTGCCGGGTCAACCGGGTCAAAACATTACGGGGGCCGACCTCCAGGAATAACCGGGCGCCCGCTGCGTACATCGCCTCAATCTCGCCGGTGAAATTGACCGGCTCGGTCAGATGCGCCGCCAGCCGGTCACGAATGGCGGTAGGTTCCTGCGGATAAGGATCAGCGGCAGCGTTGCCGTAAACCGTGAATATGGGCGACTGAAAGGGCAGATCAGCCATCAACGCCGCCAGCCGCGCCCGGGCGGGTTCCACGATAGGGGAATGGAACGCGGCGGCGACCGACAGGGCAACGGTCGTAATGTCATGCGCCGCCAGCGTCTGCCGGGCCTGTTCGATGGCGGGCGCAGAACCGGACAGCACGCATTGCCGAGGCGCGTTGTAATTAGCCAAGGTCACACCGGCCACGCCGACCAGCGCCGCCTTGACTGATTCCGCGTCGGCCTGCGCCGCCAGCATGGCGCCCAGCTCACCGCCAGCGGCAGCCTCGACGATAAACCGGCCTCGCGCTTCCGACAACCGCAGCAGCGTCGCCAGATCGAGAACGCCTGCTGCATGGAGCGCTGCATATTCGCCGTAGCTGTGTCCCGCCGCCAGTTCCGGTTGCAGGTTCAGCGTTTTCAGCCACGCCCACAACCCCGCTTCAACGGCGCCCAAAGCCGGTTGCGCGATTTCAGTGCAGGTCAGCCGGGTGCGGGCCGCCAGTTCAGCCTCGGCGGTAAAACGGTGTGGAGGATAGATCAACGCGCTGAGCCGGGGGATGAGAGGATGTAATCCTTCATCCGCCTGCTCCAGCACTGCCGCCACCTCCGGTAACGCCAGCGCCAGTTCGCGCAACATGCCGGGATACTGACTGCCCTGGCCAGGAAACAGTACCGCTAGTTGGCCCGGTAGCTCGTGAGTCGTCCAGGATTGCGGCGGATAAACGCTTTTTGCCGGGCGTCCCTCGCCTTTGACTTCGGCTAAACACTGCGCCAGTTCCGCCAGTGACCCGGCTACGATCGCCAGAGTAACGCCCTGTTCCGGCAGGGCTTGCGCCAGCGCCGCCGCCAGTTCGGCTAAACGGGGTTTTGCGCCAGACTGTAACGCAGTATGCAAACGCTCCAGTTCGGCTATCAGTCCCGCCCGATCCGCCGCCCGCCAAACGAACAGTTCCACCGGCCAATCGGGTACTGGAGCGCGGGCGTCCCCAGGCCCTTCACCTGAATATTCTTCCAGCGCGGCGTGGAAATTGGTTCCCCCGAAACCAAAGGCGCTGACGCTGGCTCGACGCCGCGTTTCCCGCTCTCGCAGCCAGGGCCGGGCATCCGGGCAAATCCATAACGGACAGGCCGAGTCACGCAAAGGCAGCAAAGGCTGGTCAACCCCCCGATGCGGCGGCAACACCCGGTAATGCAGCGCCAACGTCGCCTTGATCAGCCCGGCAACCCCAGCGGCAGCCTTGGTATGACCGATCAGGGTTTTGACGGAGCCGATGACGCTGCTGGCCGGTAAAGCGCTACTCTCGCTCAATAGTGTGGTCACTGTCTCCAGCTCCGCCCGGTCGCCGGCCACCGTGCCGGTGCCATGCGCTTCCCACAAACCCACCGTGGCCGGGGAATAACCCGCCTCCTGATAGGCGCGGCGCAAAGCCCGCAATTGTCCGGCGGGGCGGGGCGCGGTCAACCCTTTGGCGCGACCATCGCTGGAGCCGGCAATGCCCTTGATGACTGCATAAACCCGGTCGCCATCGCGCTCGGCGTCCGCCAGCCGCTTCAGGACCACCGCCGCGACGCCTTCGGCAATGGCGATGCCGTCCGCCTGCTCATCGAAGGTGCGGGGCTGACCTTGCGGCGACAGCGCCCGGGTCTTGGCGAAACAGAGATACATGAAGGGCGATTGCATGGTGTCCACGCCGCCGGCAATCGCCAGGTCGCTATGCCCCAGCCGCAACTCGTTGGCCGCCTGATAGACAGCGGCCAGCGACGACGCGCAAGCGGCGTCCACCGTGCAATTGATCCCGCCAAAGTCGAAACGGTTGCTGACCCGCCCGGCAGCGACATTCGGCAACAAACCAGCGAACGAATCCTCGGTCCATTCCGGCAGCCGCGCCAGCGTCTCTTCATCGACCGGGCCAACCCGGTGCAGCAAATCAGCGCGGGTGGCATACGCCAACCCCAGTTCGCCCATGCCGCCACTGGTTCCCAACACGACCGCAATCCGTTCACGATCCGTCTGTTCCAGGTCGATGCGGGAATCTTCCAGCGCCTGCCGCACCACTTCCAAGGTCAGCAATTGCAGTGGATCGACCGATTTGAGCGCCACGGGTGGCAGGCCGTAGCGGGCCGGATTAAACGGCTGTTCCACGATGAACCCGCCCCATTTGGCGTAAATCCGGTCACGGACGGTCGGATCGGGGTCGTAATACAGCCGCCAGTCCCAGCGCTCCGGGGGAATTTCCTGCAAGCACCCCACGCCCTGCACCAGATTGCGCCAGTAATCCCGCGCATCCGTAGCGCCCGGCAGCCAGACGCCCAGACCAATGATCGCAATATCCGCTGGACCCGCGCCGGAACCCGGCAGTTTGCATGATTGCCGTTGATAGCGAACCAGCCGGTCCAGCGCATCGGTGGTGACGCTGCGGTGCAACTCGTCCAGCGTCAATGGCCGGTCATGCAGGGCGGCTACTTGTCCGATCATGTACATACCCTGGGCGAATTGCTCTTCCGGGGACGTCAGGCGCAATTCGTCGGCTGGCCCGGTGCGCAGCAAGCCCTTGGTCGCCACCCGTAACCGGCCCAGGGTCAATTCATCCAGCCGGTCGCGTACCCGCCGCACCGGTTCCCCATCCGCTTGCAACTGCCGGCGAGTATCGTGAAAGGCGGTGACGAAGGGGGTAATCGCGCAACGGCTGGCGTGTCCGGGTCCGGTGGTCAACGTCGCCGTCGCCGCGCAGTCGAGCGCCACTTGTTGAAATTCCCCACGAATGGCCCCACAGCGCACCGCTTCCTCGGTCAGGATGTAGGCGGTGCCCATCAATACCCCGATTTGTGCGCCGCGCCGGGTCAATGGCGCCGCCAGCGTCGCTACCATCGCCGCCGAGCGCGCATCGTGGAGACCTCCAGCGAACAGGATCGCCACCTGGGTCAGTGTGCCGGGATATTCCCGCTCCCAGGCCAGGAGCGCCTCGCTCATCGACTCCCACAAGACGAAACTGCTGAGCGGACCCAGGTGTCCTCCGCATTCACGACCTTCAAAAATAAAGCGGCGAGAACCCTGTTCCAGGAACAGCCGCAACAGGGTCGGGGTGGGAACATGCAAATAGGTGTGAATGCCGTCAACGTCCAGTTGCCGGGCTTGCTCGGGCCGGCCACCGGCAATATAGGCAAAAGGCGGGCGCACCGCCCGAATCGCCGCCAGTTGTTCCTCGCGCAACGCGGTGGGTACAAAGCCGAGAATCCCCACACCCCAAGGTCGTGCACCGAGTCGGCGGCGGGTTTCCTCCAGCAATTCGCGGGAGCGTTCCCCTGAAAGCATCGCCAGCGCGATCATCGGCAAGGCCCCGGCGACGGCGACCGCTTCGGCGAATTCCGGGCAATCGCTGACCCGGGTCATCGCCCCCTGAACCACCGCAAAGCGGGTTCCATGCATTCGGGCCAGGGGCGCATTTTCCGCCAGCGCCGCATCCCGCAAGGCTTGAACCGGATGCTCGGTCAACGCCTGCCGCAGGGCGCGGATAACCTCGGCGACTGTGCCGTAGCGCGCTGCCCAATGAGCGGCAAAAGCTACATCCTGACCGAGCGGCAACACATCCCGCGTGAGGGGCTCCCACCAGCCCGCTAACTTCTCCAGCATCTCCACTGAATCAGCGCCTTCATCCGCCTGCAACTGGCGCCGCAATGCTTCCACTGGCGCAAAGCCTGGCCGTTCCAGCACACGGAGATAACAGCCGGTTTCCTCTTGACCCAGCAGCACGGTTTCCGTGCCGTCCAGTCCCTGTAGCCAGGGTCGCAGCACTTCAGCCAGCGGCGATTCCCGCAGCAGTAATAACGAACTCTCCAGCACCGCCCCCGCTGCGCCGCCGATCCGGCAGGCCGCCGCCGTATGCAACCCGACGCCGCCCCGGACATCAACCGGCAATGCCGTGCGGTTCAGCAACCGTTGCAGCAATACAAAACTGCTCTCCTCACCCACTGCGCCGCCCGCTTCATGGCCTTTCACCCACCAGCCATCGATCCGGGATTCCCAATCGGCCCACTCATCACGCCAGTGGGAGAGTTCCAGCAGCACCCGTCCACCACCCGCCCGAAAATCCTGCACTTCCGCCAGCAGATGGGCATTGCGCCCGGCGTCCAGAATCAGCCAGTCGGGTTTTGCCGCCAGTCCCTCCGGCAAAGCCTCATTGCTCCACTTTAATCCGAAGGGCCGACGAGTCGCCGCTAATCGGACCAGCACCTCTGCCAGCGCAACCGGCTCGATGAACGTTTCCGCGTTCAGCACCCCCACTGCGCCCGCCCGGCAACCGGCGATTGCCAAAGCCGGATCGGTCAACCCGGCTGGATTGAGTATGAAGAGCGTGAAATCGTGAGCAGACGCCATGACGTGGTTCACAACAACGGATCGGCCGGCGACTCTTGCGACAACCCGGACTCGCTGACGGCCGGTTTGAAGCGGCTGATCCTTTTCATTTCCAGCAGGATTTCCGCCAGTGCGGCTTCCAGCCAGTCCGCACGGTTTCTCAACTGCTGGTCATAGCGGCTGATTTCTTCTGGAGTGCTGGAGGTTGTCAATTCCTCGGCGTGCGGCGGAGTTTCGCCGAATTCCAGCCCCCAGGCATTCTCTCCGCCGGCAGGCTGTGCCGCATTATTTTCCTGATTTTGCAACCAGTGCAGCAACGCATGACGAATATCCGGGTTTTTCAGCAATTGGACGATAGCGCCTCGTCCACCGGGCAGGACCGCATCCAGCCCAGCCGGCAGGGGATTTTCCTCGCTTTCCGCAGCGACCACGGGCGCTTTCTCAGCGGCTGCGGCCATCATGTGCGCCCGCAGACCGGGGCGGTCACGGCTGGCCGGATCTTGACTGGCGCGAGCCTGACGTTGCTCCCGCAATCGTTCAAGACGCCGCTTGATTTCGCTGTCTTCGCTCATTGCTTCACCTACTCCAAAAATTCCATGAACCAGTCATCGGCGCTGGAGGGCGGCGCGGCGGCGGGTTCAGGCGAGCGACTGACGGGCAACGCAGCGGTTCCTGACGGCTGGGCGTTGACCGGAGCCTTGCCCCCACGCCGGACTTGCTCCAGGCGCGCTTGCAAATTGCCGATCATGGCCTGCAACTGACCTAGCTGCTCCTCAATCTCCGCGATCTCGTCGGCCACCGGTTCCACCGCTGGGCTCACCGTAGCCGGACTGGTGATGCTGACCGGCGCGGCTTGGCGGACATCGCTGGGTGGGCGATGTTCACTTGCGCTAGCCGCCCGCTCAGGCGCTGAATCACCCGGTGGCGATAATGCGACGCCGGCCCGCTCCAGCAACTGTTGCAGACGCCGGATATTGGCGCCGGCCACCATCGGTTCGCCAGGAACATTTTGCGTAAGAAACCTGAGCAGCCGCTGAATCCGCTCACCTGCGCCACCCTGGGTGGTTCGGGCGCGCGTTTCCAGCAAGCGCATGGCTTGCTGGAGCCGCTGTTCTCCAACCGGGACACCGGGAACCGGCTGGTCGCCCGGCGTGATTTCCGTCAGGAATTGCACTAATCGTTGCAACAGATGGCCACGTTCTCCACCCTGGCCCGGTCCGGCCTGGTCCCGGCGACCGCCGGGGGTCGGAGTGAAGGCAGCCCGGTCGGCGGGCGTTATCGGCGCGGCGACCGGGCCCGGTTGTTGTTGGGATGGCGGTTCATAGCGCTCGCGCAGCGCCCGCAACCGGGCGCGTCGCCCGGCAGTGTCATCATTGTTCATGCCTGTCTCTCTCAACGCTTGCTTCGTTCACTGATAACCCAGTTCGCAGGCCAACTCGACCACTGCCGGATGTAAGCCCTGACCGTCTGGTCGCCACGGCAACGGCTCAGCAGAATCATAGTTCTTGAGTGGCGACTGCCGCAGCCGAGGCTCCAGCAGGAAATTGATGTCGTTGCCCAAACGGGCGGTGAGCGGGCCGACGTGGGCGTAGGGTGATTGCTCCGGCGCTTTCATCGCCGCCAGTTCGTGCGCGCCGCAGGGTAATCCCAGCCAGCCGCAAATCCGGGTTAACTCAACATCGGGATTGGCCAGAACATCCTCGCCCTTCACCCGCAGCCATTGTTCCTGGGGCAGGTCGTTCAGAAATTCCATGATCAGCGTATTGGCGTCGTGCCACAGAATCTGTGGCTCGATCACCGGGATGTCGGGCGATGGGTCAATGGCGTTGAGCAACATCAGCATCAGCTTGCCGCCGCGCGCCTTGAGCACCGACTCGCATTGTCCGCGTGGATGACGCAGCAGATGAATGAACCGCGCCCCGGGAACCGCCTCCAGCAACCGGTCCAGATAGAGCCGACGGCGAAGATAGCCGGGGCTTTTTTCGACCGCGATCAACGGCTCGATCTTCGCCAGCAGTTCCCGGAACGTTTCGCCGGTGCGGTGCTGGGCGCGCACCCGAATCCAGCGGTAGGCCAGCGCCACACTGTCGATGGTTTGCTCACCGGCGTAGAGTTGCGCCACGGTCCGTAACAAACCATGACGCATCACCGGCCAAAACGTGGATTTACGCCCGCCATCGCGATCAAAACCCCGCCAGAACTCGTCCATGGTTTCCGCCATGAACAGGTTCAGTTCGGGAAAACCGTACATCTGCGGATGTTGGCCGAGCATGGTGCTGACCAGCGAAGTGAATGATCGGGGTGGCGCCAGAATGAATACGGGCTCGCGCTGAACGGCCCGCCCCTGCGCTGAATCCGCCGCCGCGCTCATGGACGCAATCCTTCGACGAACGGCACCTCGAAGCATTTCTCATGCATGATGGGCCCGTGGCCAAAATAGCCCTCTTCGCCAAACAATTCGCCATGATCGGCGGTGATGATGAACCAGGTATTCGACGGGCAGCGGGTGTACAACTCGCCGATCCATTCGTCGATGTACTCGACGCACTGCATTTGCTGGCGGTGCAACCGCTGCATCTCTTCATGGGCGAAAAAATCCGCCTGATCCGGCGCAGCCAGACTCTCATCGAGATGCTTGAGCACCCCGTGAACCCCGGAGATATGCGGCAAATCGTCGCCGGTCAGCCGGTAAGGATAATGGGTCTCGCCCAGATTGAGAAAATAGCAACGCGGCTGATTCCCCGGAAAGGCGATCTCACCCACCATGCCGGCAAAATCGTTGTGATCCTCCATCAGGCGATAATCATCGAAATCGCGGTTGAGGATCGTGTAGGGATTCAGCACCGGCAGCGACATGCGAGCTATCGTGTGGTAACCCTGCTTTTTCAGCACCCTGGGCAGGGACAATTCCGGCACAAAAGTCTTGAATGAGAGGCCGGGAATAGCCAGCCGATCCACCCAGCGCTTGAACTCGCCCTTGTAAACTTCTGAGGCGAATACGCCACGCGGACTGGTATGTGGCACCATCCCCATCAGCATGGCGTAGTGCGAAGGCGAGGTCCAGGAAGCGTAGCTATAACGCTGCTCAACGGGACCGAGCCGGTCGATGTTCGGGGTATTGGCCCGCTGGCAACTGTCATAACGACAGCTATCCATAACGATATAAATCAGATGATTCATGCGCGGCGAGGACGGTTGCGGCGATTTTGCCGGAAGCGATCGGCTTCATCGGCAACCCGGTTGGCGATCACCGGCTGAAATTCCTCAGCCAGTTCCTCCCAGGCGTTATCGCTGGCCGCTAGTTCACTGTCCAAATCGCTTAATAATTGCTCATGATCCGGCAGATGCAGGATCGTGGCGCGATATTGTTCAACAGCGGACTGGAATTGCTGACGCTGGTAATGAATGTCGCCCAACAGCTTATGCACCAGCGGCGCCATCTGACTGTTTTGCGGCAACTCCTGGGCGTAGTGTTCCGCGTCCTCAAGGCGACCATTGGCCAACAACGCCTCCACCAGTCGCAAGCGCGTGGATGTCCGGTCGGGGTCACGGCGCAACGCCTCGCGCAACGCGGCTTCGGCGAACGGATAAAGCTCCAGTTCCAGCGCTGCCCGTCCGAGCTGCGCCGCTGCCGAACGGTCCTCGTCCTCCGGCCAGCGCGCCATGACCCCGCGCAGCGTCTGCTCAGCGGCATCGCGCTCACCTTGGGCCACCTGCAAGCGCGCCAGAGAAATAGCAGCCCGGACATGGCCGGGATCGCATTCCAGCGCCAGCCGTAATTCAGCCAGCGCTGCCTCTGGCTGGCCGTGCTCGCGGTATAGGCTGGCGATCAGCAAGCGCGGTTGCACCTTGCGTGGATCGTAACGCAGCGCCGCTTGCAATTGGGTCAACGCTTCGTCATTGCGCTGCTGGCGAAGCAACGCCTGGCCCAACCCGATCATGGCTCTGACCGATTTTGGGTCAAGATTCAGGGCATTTTGAAAAGCCAGTATGGCCCGGTCAAACTGGCCCAGCTTGACCAGTACCTGACCCTCAAACACATAAGCTTGCCGCAGGAGCGGGTCCAGGTTCCGCGCCTCGGTGAAACAGGCCAGCGCTTCTTCCAGCCGATCCTGACGCCATAAAACGGCGCCAACGCCGAGTTGAGCATTCGCCGACCTGGGATTGCTGGCCCGCAACGCCTCGAACTCGGTATACGCCTCATCATAGCGCCCCTCGCGGAATAGCGCTCGGCCCTTGCGCACGCGCTCGCGCTCATCTTGGAGCGGAGGCGCCGGGTCATGACCCAATTTTTTGACCGTGGGTTGCCACTGTGTCATCTCTATACCTCGTGAAAGTCCGCGCCAGCGGCGCAGGCGTCGTCGTGAACTTCAAACCACGATGCAAAACTAAAGCCAGTCAGGGCAGCAACCGACGGATTGGAAAATCCGCCGCCCTGAAATTTCAAGGGTGTGAAACCATAGCAGTTTGCGCCCTGCCTCGCATCTATAAGTTGATGGCGCCGATGTTGCCTCAGATTGCCATAACCCATGGCAGGATAGGATCATCGGCCGATCATCTCTCGGTATGACCTGTTCAATGGCGGCAAATTCGCTAACAGCGCTTTCCATCTTCCACCTTGCCTAACGAATACTGATGACCACGACAAACCGATTGACCTTGCAGAGTATTCAACAGCAGCTAACCGTGCTGCTGAACGATATGATTCAGGAGTGGGATATTGAACTCCTGGACCCGATTGGCGCGGAGACCCGCTTGATGGCAGACCTGGGTTTTGAATCGGTGGATCTGATGCAATTGATCGTCGCAATTGAACAGGCGTTCGGGGTGCGAGGACTGCCTTACGAACAGGTGTTAATGCAGGACGGCGGTTATGTCACCGAGATCACGACTCGGCAATTGGCGGATTTTTTGTATCGATCCACCGCCCGGTAATCGATGCAGCAATCGTTGCCATCCGTCACTCATTGAGGGATTCCTCAACTCTTCCGCTCCGACCCCGCCGCCGCACGGGAGCAACTCGCCCGCGAAGCATTCCGGTTGCGGGGCCTCCATCAGGTCGGGCGTCCGGCTCGGCCCTTTTAGCACGGTTCGCTATGGGCGCAACGACGGCTGGACGCTCAATCACCGTTGATGCGGTGATAAACTGAATGAAAACGCGCTGCGTGGTTCGATCCTGCCGGTAGGCCGGCTGAACAGGCGAGCATCCAGACGCTGCCAGCGTGGTTTTCACCTTGCCCCCATGGACCCATAGAATTGGGAGAAACCCTGCCGTGTTAACCGAAGCACTCACCTTCGTCTCCATGGACTGGCTCAAGCCCCTTGCCAAGAAGCTGAAGGCGATCCGGGATGACAGAATCAAAGAAATCAACAGCATTTCCGACACGTTTGGCGATCCGAAACCGCTGGTGCGCTATTACGTCGAACCCAAATGCCAGCACCATAATCCGGCGGATTACCACGAGGACGAAGCGCCAATTTCGTTCGTGAAAACTCCGGTGTTTACGACTATTAACGATTTCCTCAACAGGGAAGTAACCACACGGGATGGCCGTACCCAGATGTTTATCCTGGCCGACGCCGGCATGGGAAAAACCTCCCTTTTGGTGATGCTCAAACTGACTCATCTCTTGAGATTTTGGCCGTCGGATTACGATTGCCTGCTGTTGAAACTTGGCCCAGATTCCCTGGATGTGGTCCGTAAGCACGCGAACAAAGCGAATACTGTGTTGCTACTCGATGCTTTGGACGAAGACCCGACCGCTTGGGGCAATATCGAGCAGCGGCTCATTGAGTTGCTGCAGGAAACCACCAACTTCCGGCGTGTCCTCATTTCGTGCCGCACGCAGTTTTTTCCTGAAACCGGGGCTGATCCATTTGGGAATCCCGGTCGAGTGACCGTGGGCGGTTTCATCTGTCCGATGCTCTTTCTTTCGCTCTTCGATGATCGTCAGGTTCACGAATACCTGTGCCGTCGTTTTCCCGACCCCTGGCACTATGAACTAACGGGAAGCAAGAACAAACTGCGGCTCCGCGCCGAGCAACTCCTCATGTCCATGCGCTCCCTGCGCTTTCGTCCGCTGCTACTGGCGTACATCAAGGATCTGCTGGACGCTAACCGACCACAATGGGACGAGTACGCCATTTATGATGCCCTGTTGGAGACATGGCTGCTGCGAGAGGTTAACAAGCTAGCAAAACAAGGGATCAATCCGTTGCCGACCCAGGAAGATCTCTGGACAAGCTGCACTACGGTCGCGGTTCACCTGCAATCACACGGGAGGCGTGTGCTGTCTCAGGTCGAACTTCGGAACTTGGTGGTTGGGTTGCCGGCTATCGGTCATATCGAGAAGCTCGATTTCGGCGGGCGTTCGCTGATGAACCGCACCTCGGATCGCGAGTATCGGTTTTCGCATTACAGCACCCAGGAATTTCTGGTGGTTCATGCCATCGTCGAGGGCCAATTGGAAGCGGCGAGGTGGATTTGCCCGACGGCGACTCAAGATCTGAAGCTTCGGGCCACAGCGCAGATGTTGGACTTCGTGCGTTGCCGTGTCGGTGAGATGGATACGCTGGAGTTATTGAGGTTGCTGGATTGGAGTGATATCAAACCCAGTCAGTGGGTTGGTTGGCTCTGCTTCCAGGAACGTCTGCGGGGTGGCGGCACGGGTCCAGAGATGGTCGTCGTTCCGGCTGGACGATTTTTGATGGGCTCCCCCGAGGGTGAACTGGAACGGCGAGACGATGAACGCCAGCATGAAGTGCCGGTTGCTGTCTTCGCTATCGGTAAATACGCGGTGACGGTGGGGCAGTTCAAGCGCTTCGTGGAAGCTGAGGGGTACCAGACGGAAGCAGAGGAAGAGGGTGGTATTTATTACTGGACGGGGAGCGAGTGGAAGCAAGACCCCGACAAGAACTGGCGGAACCCAGGATTCCCGCAAACCGACAACCATCCCGTAGTCGGGGTCAGTTGGAACGATGCCATGGTTTATGTGGACTGGTTGAACGAGCAGACCGGCCAGCAATATCATTTACTCACCGAGGCGGAATGGGAGTACGCCTGTCGAGCGGGAACGGCAACGCCGTTTTATTTTGGCGAAACCATCAACACGGACCAAGCTAACTACGACGGAAACCGCGTTTATGGCAAGGGACGCAAGGGCATTGATCGGCAAGAAACCGTCGAGGTGGGCCACTTTCCGGCCAATGCCTGGGGATTGCACGGTATGCACGGCAATGTTTGGGAATGGACCGCTTCAAAATACGATGAAAAGTATGGAGGCGCCGAATTGCAGGGTGTCAGCGACCGCAATTCTGGCGGTCCCCGGATGCGGCGGGGCGGCTCGTGGAGCAACGAACCGCAGAGGTTGCGGTCGGCTAAGCGCAACTGGAGCCCCCCGCGCTACAGGGACGGCAGCATCGGGTTCCGTCTGGCCAGGACTTTAACCCTTTGATCTTTTACCCTTTTCGGGGGTCCAGGGGGCAAAGCCCCCTGGGCATTTTTTTGGCGGGTAGGGGATGGACGAGAAAACCGATGATCGAACGCCGCGCGCCGTGCAAGCCTGTCACGAACTGCTGGCCTGGTTCACCCCGCTGCTCGACCAGTTTCCGCGCTCGCGCCGGTTCACGCTGGGGGAACGGCTGGAAAGCGGCTGGCTCGCCGTGCTGGAGGCGCTGGTGGAAGCCGCCTACAGCCGCGACAGGCGCGCCGCGCTGGCCCGCGCCAACCTCCGGCTGGCGGTCAACCGCCATCTGTGGCGGCTGGCGCTGGAATTGAAGGTCATCAATCTGAGACGCTACGAGCACGGAGCTAAGCTGATCGACGATCTGGGCCGGCAGATCGGCGGTTGGCTGCGGTCGCGGGACGATGTGCCATGAAGCGGCTGGATGGCCTGTGGCCGCAAGTGGTGGCGTTCGATAATCTCTGGCGGGCCTGGCGCAAAGCCCGCCGGGGCAAATCTCGCACCGCCGGTACGGTAGCCTTCGAATTGGAGTTGGAATCCAGCTTGCTGGCGCTGCGACGCGAGCTGGAAACAGGCGACTACCAACCCGGCGCATACCGGCTGTTCACGATCTACGAGCGCAAGCCGCGTTTGATCGCCGCCGCGCCGTTCCGGGACCGAGTGGTGCATCACGCCCTCATGAACGTAATCGAACCGCCCCTGGACCGGCGTTTTATCCACGACTCCTACGCCTGCCGGCGCGGCAAGGGCGTCCACGCGGCGGTGGACCGCTACCAGGGTTGGGCGCGGCGTTACCCCTACGCCCTCAAGCTGGACGTGCAACAGTATTTCCCCTCGATTGACCACGCCATCCTCAAAGCTACCCTCCGCCGCCACCTCCGGGACGAACGGACGCTGGCGTTGCTGGAACGGATCATCGACGGTGGCCCGGATTTAGCGCCGGCCAAACCGACGTATTTTCACGGCGACGAGCTGTTCACCCCGCTGGAGCGCCGTTGCGGCATCCCTATCGGCAACCTCACCAGCCAGTTCTTCGCCAATCTGTACCTGAACGAGCTGGACCACAGCATCAAGGAAGTTCTGCGCGCCCCGGCCTATCTGCGCTACGTGGACGACATGGTGCTGCTGGCCGACGACAAGCAACAGTTGTGGGTGTGGCGCGACTGGATCGCAGAACGGTTGGCGGAGATACGGCTCCGCTTGCATCCCGCCAAGGCCAAGGTCAGCCAAGCCAAGGAAGGGCTGGATG
Organism: Candidatus Competibacteraceae bacterium; assembly: GCA_049288935.1. Lineage (GTDB taxonomy): Bacteria > Pseudomonadota > Gammaproteobacteria > Competibacterales > Competibacteraceae > UBA2383. The sequence continues at coordinate 4,634 of JBAQIQ010000220.1, read as the reverse complement.
TGCTGGGTTATTGCATGTTTCCCGAACGGCGGCGCTTGCGCAACGAAAATGGCCTGCGGTTCCGACGCCGGTTGCGCGCTTTCGCGCAGGGCTACGCCGAGGGCCGGCTGGACTGGGCTGATTTCGACCCCAGCGTGCAAGCCTGGATCGGTCACGCTCACCACGCGGAAACGCTGGGGCTGCGCGAAAGGATCTTTTCGGAAGTACACTTTCAGCGGGAACGAACCGAACGGCGGTCCCCGGGTGCTGCGGGGCGGCTCGTGGAACAACGAACCGAAGAGGTTGCGGTCGGCCGCGCGCAACAGGAACAACCCGCGCAACAGGAACAACAACATCGGGTTCCGTCTGGCCAGTCCGCCCACCAAATCCCAGAGCTGCTACGTTTACGGATGTAGCGGGCGTGGCGGTGGGTGTCCATGAGTCCGTTTCCAGGACTCGCAGGGAAGGGAGCGCCGAATAGCTGGGTCAGGGACTGACAGGGCGCGGGGCCAAAGGCTTGCCGGAGGTCCCGCGCCCAACCTCAGCAGAACGCATGACGGCGCAGCAAAGTACTCGATGATGTCTCTGCTCGTTATAGCAACAAAATTTATTGAGGGACCGTGTGCTAGAGGACAACATAATGGATAACAACATGCTCACTTGGTTACATATCTCCGATATTCATTTCGGTCATGGGAGAGAAGCCCGTCATCGGGTCGATCAAAAGATCGTTTGCGATGAAATTCTCGGGGATGCCGGGGAAGTCGTCCAAAAACTGGGGCCGCCGGACTTGATACTGGTTACCGGCGATATCGCTTTCAAAGCCGATCCAAAAGAATATGAACAGGCCATGCAATGGCTTGAGCGGCTTATGGAAACGGTCAATACGGATAAAAAATTTCTGTACCTAGTGCCGGGCAATCATGATGTAAATCGAAATAAGGCATTATCTAGTTTTAGTTGTAAAACCATCCATCAACATCTACGGAAGAATCCATCCGATTTGGATGAACTATTAGGCGAGCCCGAAGAGATGGCTCCTATTTGGTCCAAGCTAGAAGCTTACTCGGAATTCGCTACCGCTTTCGCCGCACCAAAGTTGACGCCGGAAAATCCTTATTGGGTATGCCAGCGCGATACTGCGCTTGGCAAAATCGTGATTACGGGTTTGAATACCAATCTTCTGAGTTTCGACGACCAGGATGATCCGAAGAATTTGGCATTGGGCGCTCGCCAACTTCAACAAGCGATCCATTCGCAGCCGCGTGATTCACTCCTGCTGGTGCTCCAACACCATCCACCGGGCTGGCTTGTTGACGGTTCCAAGTTGTGCGCCATGCTTCAGGATCGCGCCCATGTTTTATTCTGCGGGCACGTCCACGAACAGGGCGGGCTGCTCAGCAATCCCCTGCATGGCGGAGCGCGGCTGGAGCTGGTCGCCGGGGCCGGTCACGTCGATCCTGGCTATCCGCCCGAACATGCCTATGCGTGGGGGCGTTTGAGTCCGGACGGTTTGGATTACTTTCCCCGTACTTGGAATGAAAAACAACACAGGTTTATGCCCGACCGCAACAGTTTCAAAGGGGTGAAGCAAAATGGAGCGGTTTCGATCACGTCCAAGCGGTTGCCGGAAGCGTTGCGCAATTGGCTGTCGGGCGATCATCGATCTCTCGCTCGCAAGCCATCGAAAGGGACTCTTAAAGTTGGGAAACCTGTTATCCCAAAACCCGATTTGTCCGCTGTCACCCCTCAATATCTGAATTATCTGCAAAGCCGCCACCAATTTCTTCAACTGAAAGGCATGGGTTTTTCCGAGCGAGTCCCGCTGCAACTGCCGCTGCTGGATTTGTACGTGCCTTTGCAAGCGCGAGTGGAGTTGCCACGAGGCGAAACTTGGGATCACCACGAACGCCGTTCGCTGAAGCTGGCGGGCCGGACGATGACGGCGGAAGAGCAAGAGGCATTAACCGGCCGTTTGAGCAAACCCCAGCCGGTGTTGGAACTATTGCAACGTCAGAACGGGTTGATCGTGCTCGGCGATCCGGGCGCGGGCAAGACGACTTTTCTCAAGTATCTGGCGCTGAAGCTGGCGAGAGGTGAAGGCGCCGAATTGAATCTGGGCGAGCGGTTGCCGATTTTGGTCCCCTTATCCGGTTACGCCAACGCTCTTCTGGAAAAGCAGACCGTCCGGCTGGACGATTTTATCGCGGGCTACTTCCACGAGCTGGGCGCCGATTTTCCCGTCAAGGCGCTGCTGGCCGATGCGTTGCGGCGCGGTGTTGCTCTGCTGTTGCTCGATGGGCTGGACGAAGTCCAGGACTGCAAATTGCGGCACTGGGTCGTGGAACAAGTGGTGAATTTCTACAGCGCGCACCGAGATGCCGGCAACATGTTCGTTCTCACCAGCCGCATCGTCGGTTACCGGGAAGTGCGCCCGGTCGCGCCGGGCTTGGCCGAAGGCACGCTGGTGGATTTCGACGATGACGAGATCGCCGATTTCGTGGCGCGTTGGACGCAGGCGCTGGAAGCGCAAGCGCAAGGCGACAGCCCGCTAGCTCGTACCGATGCCGAACGGGAGCGGCGCGAATTGTTGGATGCGGTCCAGCGCAACCCCGGCGTGCGGCAGTTGGCATCCAATCCGTTGCTGCTTACCATTCTGGCGCTGATGAAACGACAGGGCGTGACGCTACCGGAGCGGCGGGTGGAACTGTACGAGCAATACGTCAAAACCCTGCTGTCCAGTTGGAACCGGGCGCGCGGATTGGGCCGGCCGCCCAGCCGCGATCTGGACCCGGTGCAGACGGTCAAGGTGCTGGGGCCGCTGGCGCTGTGGATGCACGAGGTCAATCCGGGCGTCGGTCTGGTCAAGCGAGAGGATTTGCGGCGGGAATTGGAGGCTCTTTATACCCGCTGTGGCGAAGCCGACCCGGAAGGCAGCGCTCGTCAGTTTTTGGAGGATGTGCGCGACTACGCCGGCCTGCTGCTGGAACGGGGACCCGGCGAATATGGCTTCATCCATCTGACCTTCGAGGAATACCTGGCGGCGGTGGCGATTGCGCTGCACGCTCAGGGCGATGCGAAAGCGTTGGTCGAGGCGCTCGGCGCTCATGTGGGCGAGCCGGCCTGGCATGAAGTTGGTTTGCTGACCGTGGGCTATGTCGGATTGATCCAGCAACTGGATCGCGTCGCGGGCGAGGCGGTGGAAGCTTTGGTAACCCAGCAACCGGGACCGGCGGGAGCGGCGGTCGTGTTGGCCGGCGAAGCAGTGATCGATGCCTCCTGTCCGGTGGGCGTTCCGCCGACCAGCCGGGAGCAGGTCGTTACGGCCTTGGTGGCAATCTTGCCCCAAGATCGGGAAGTGCCCGCCGAGTTGCGGTGTCGAGCGGGTCGCGCTTTGGCAATCTTGGTTGATCCGCGCGCTGGAGTGGGTTTGCAGGAAGACGGTTTGCCCGATCTGCGCTGGGCGCGGATTCCCGGCACGGCTGCGGTGCGCGAGAGCAGCCGGTTTCCAGGGTTCAGGGGGTTAAAACTTGGCAAGGGGGCGAAACCCGATCCGGAGGCGGGGCGTGATGAGACTTGGCCCCGGAAAGCCGCGCCGTTGGAAATCGCCAGCTTTGAGTTGGCGGCTTATCCCGTGACGGTGGCGCAATTTCGGCCGTTTGTGGAAGCAGGTGGTTATCGGGATAAAAGTTTTTGGAGCCGGAGCGGATGGCAGTGGCGCGACGGAGAGAACAGGGAAGCGCCGGATTGGTGGGATGGCGCTTTCTGGAACTTGCCCAATCATCCGGTGGTGGGCGTGAGCTGGTATGAAGCGGAGGCGTACTGCAACTGGCTGAACGAGCACCTGGAATTGCCGTCGGGAACGAGCCGGCTACCGACGGAAGCGGAGTGGGAATGGGCGGCGCGTGGGCCGGAAGGCAGGCGTTACCCTTGGGAGGGTGAATGGGAAACGTGGCGCTGTAATAGCTCAGAATCGGGTATCAGCCGCACCAGCGCGGTCGGCTGTTTTCCGGGCGGCGCGGCGGACTGGTGGCGAGTAGTGTGGCCCAATAGCGAGTTGGTGCAGGATTTGGCCGGTAATGTTTGGGAATGGACCGCTTCCGAGTACACGGAGAATTACGGTGGCGCTCATCTGTCGGGGTTGAATGCTGACGTTTCCATTGAAAGTCCCCGGGTGCTGCGGGGCGGCTCGTGGTTCTACGTACCGAAGTGGTTGCGGTCGGCCGCGCGCACCTGGAACTACCCGCGCTTCAGGCTCAACCTCATCGGGTTCCGTCTGGCCAGGACCTTAACCCTTTGACCTTTTTGCTTTTTCCCTTTACGGGGGGTCCAGGGGGCGAAGCCCCCTGGGCGTTTTTTTGGGCGGGTAGGGGATGGACGAGAAAACCGATGATCGAACGCCGCGCGCGGTACAAACTGGTCACGAACTGCTGGCCTGGTCCATCCCGCTGCTCGACCAGTTTCCGCGCTCGCGCTGCGGCTGGCCGAGGCGTACCCGGCCTACTTCGGCGGATTGAAACGCGCTCCAGCAAGGCGGCCACTCGTGCTTGCAACGCGGGCGGAAGTAGCGACTCATACCATTTCCCGGTAGGTTTTGTTCATTTCAGGGGTCAAAAACGGTTCCATTCGTCATACCCGCGAAAGCGGGTATCCAG
>JBAQIQ010000219.1:0-13461 GCA_049288935.1 Candidatus Competibacteraceae bacterium | reverse complement strand
TTCGAGGACGTTGTCGGCGAAAACCAGATCGAAGGTGGCGTCGGGATAGGGGATGCCGCCGGCGTCGGCGATTTTGCCTTCGTCCAGCATGGGGTTATCGACGACACGGGGATCGAGATCGACGCCGCAGACCTGTGCGGCCAATCCCCGAAAGTTCATCTGTTGGACGATACCCGCGCCCGCGCCAAGGTCGAGAACGACGATTGTGGGGGTGAGGCGTTGGAGGATGCGCTCGCGGAAGAGTTGGTCGTCCCAGTTGCGGGCGTAGCGGGGATAGAGGGCGCGGTCGAGTTTTTCGATGAGGGAACGGGGTTTGTTCAAAGTAGCCACTCCTCACCAGCAATAACTAGCCTCTTTTCCTATCCAGATCCCATTGTTGCCTAATTTTTTCAGCAGAGGCTCTCGCCATGCGGGTCAATTCTTCCAGACGATATCCGGCCTCTTGATTAATTTGCCGCTTGATTTCCCAAAGTTCAGCCAGGATGGGGTCGGGGGTGCGCAGGGAGCGTGTCGGGTCGGGGTGGATCATTTCATGATCTCCAGTAGTTCTTCCGGGGTGGTCAGGAGTGGTGGGCGATAGCCGCAGGCGCGCAGGGTATCCAGCAACTTCAGTTTGGTGTCCGGCCCGACCAAGTGAGCAAAGTTCCAGGTGACGAGGTAATGGGCGGCGGATACCGTGGCCAGAGCGACATGCAGCGCATCTTCGGGTTCGGTAGGTGGCAGGGCTTGCCGATCGATTAACCGGGCCGCCAGGATTTCGGCCTCCGGCGTGATCGGCAATGCTTCGATGCCCCGCAAGGCATCGATCCGTAACGCGGCAGCACGGGAATCGCCACGGCTGGCTTCTTCCAGCACCAGATCGGAAATCCGTAATGTCCATGTTTGAGAAGCCATTTCCCACCATTCGCGGGTCCACATCTGCCGCGCCGCGATGACGAGATCCCGGCTTGGGCGCGCGGTGAGATACGATACGACAGAAGTTTCTATGTAAACGATAGGGTTCATTCGTTATTTACCTGACGTTGGACCTTTCGCCTTTCGCCTTCCGCCTCACCCTTTCCGCAATTCCCCTACCCGCAGCACCCGAAACATCGCCAGTCCGTCCCAGGCGTTGACCCGTCGTTCGCGGGCGTAAGGACCCTCTGCCCAGGACGGCGCGGACCGTTAAGCCGCCGCCTCGATCACGAAATCGACATGGACTGCGTCATACGGAAACAGCAACTTGCCATCAGGCGTCTTGTCAATCACTCCGCACAGCACCAAAGCCTGTACATCGGTATGGACGCCTTTGACATCGCGGCGCACTTTCCGCGCCAGTTCGCGCACCCCGAGCGGTCCGGCGCCGGTCATCGCCTTGAGGATGCCCCAACGGTTCGGGGTCAGCGTCGTCCATAAATCCTCATGACTGGGAAAGCTGATAAAGCAACCCTGTGGCTCCCCACGAAAAGCCGCTTTCATGCGCGCTTGAGTGTCTTCCAGACTGGCGACTTCAATCGTGACCGTTCTCATCAGTGTCTCCGAGTGTGGCGACATCCGCCCAAAAATCATCCACCAACTGATCGAGCGTCGTGAAGCGGTAAGGAACCTCGCGCTCGCCCAAGTGTTTGTGATCGCCCTTCCCCGATTCGTTGTCATACCGCATCGCACAGACCTCATCAACCATCAAAGCCAGGCGATATTTGAAGCGGTGCGTACTGCCCGGCACCGACACCGGAACTTGCCAAATCACGATGTCGGCAAAGCGGCAATGACTTAATTTAACACGGGATTTTTGGAGAAGTTCGGCTTTCATGTTGTAATGATAACAACAGATAACCCTGTTGTCGATAAGACAACAAAAACGCCCGAATTATTTTTTCAAAAGCGACAAATTTCCCCTTGCATGAACGCCGGTCGGGCGACGGGTGTGTCGGCAGGGGCATTGCTCAGGCGGTACTTGATCTCGGTCGGCGTCTCGACCTCCCGACGCACGATCTATTGTCTTTCCAGATAGGAACTGGACAAAATTTAACGCCAGCCTTTGGTTTTTCAAATTAAAAATTAAAACTTAAAACTTCGTAGCGAGTGGGGAAGGCATCGGCTTCGGCCCGGCCGCGAAGGCGGTTGACGAATTGATGAAAGCGGTGCGGGGTGAGCCGGGCGAGGGTGGGTGTAGTGCGTTTTGTTCGGGGTCTTGAACAGGAAGACGCCGCCGGGCTTGAGGACGCGGGCGATGTCGCGGAAGACGGCGAGCGAGTCAGGCAGGTGTTCGAGGACGTTGTCGGCGAAAACCAGATCGAAGGTGGCGTCGGGATAGGGGATGCCGCCGGCGTCGGCGACTTTGCCTTCGTCCAGCAGGGGGTTATCGACGACGCGAGGATCGAGGTCGACGCCGCAGACCCTCGCGGCCAGCCCCCGGAAGTTCATTTGCTGGACGATGCCCGCGCCCGCGCCAAGATCGAGAATGACCGCTGTGGGGGTGAGGCGCTGGAGGATGCGCTCGCGGAACAGATGGTCATCCAGTTGCGGGCGTAGCTGGGATAGAGGGCGCGGTCGAGTTTTTCGATGAGGGTGGTCATGAGATGCGGTCTCGGGGTTCGTTGTCGAGGTGCGTCAACTTATTCCGCTAAGCTTCGCCGCAGAATGAGCAGGCGGCTTGAACAACCGAGTCGCTGAGAAAAAAACCGGCCTCCCGGCGCAGGCGATCCAGCAGTGGACTGACCCGCGTAATCAGACCGTGTGATCGCGCTTCAATCAGGACGCCCACCACGCCCACTGTCTTGAATCCGAGGCGCTGGGCGGTGTGTCGTCCTTCCTTTTCGTCCATTAAAATGAATGGAGGAGAGTCGGCCACCGCCAAGGCAATCGTTTCTGCTTCACCGTCATCCAGATGCTCCCGCAAGGCGGCGACCAGCGGGCGGTTGGTGACCGCCTGCCGGGTGATCCAAACGGCGCCAGCCACTTTATCACGCCCCGGCCAAGACCGGCCTTCGGCCTTCAGCATTCAATTCCTGCCAGACCGCTTCCGCAATCCGCAATTGCCCATAAAGCTGACGCAGCAAATCAAAATGGCCGATGGCGGCGAGATGGGTGAGCGGCGAGGTGTTGCTGATGACGGCGGTCATGTCAAGCGACCCAGCTCGCGCAACGCATCCAGGTCACCCTGCAAGTCGGTGGTGTCGTAGTGCGCCTCAATGCGCCGCAGGGCCAGCCATTGCCGGAATTCCCATAGCGTCAGGCCCGCAAGTTCCCGCGCCTTGCCGAGCGATAACCGTTGTTGGGCGTAGAGCGCTAGCGCCAGTTCGCGCCGCAGATCTGGGAGAGTCAGGTGCGCAGCATCCAGAATGCCCTGCGGAATTTCGAGGGTCGTCATGGTTGCACTGATCATGGGTTCAGCTCCATGGATTCAAGCTCATGTAAGAGTTCCTCCCGGGTGATATCGATCACGGGTATCCGGTTTTCCTTACATGCCCTGATGAAATCGTAAATATTCAGATCCGCCAGTTCGGCGGCTTTGGACAAGGTCACGCGCGCGGCTTCGAACAGCGCGAGCGCGTAGCTGATCCGCATTTCCCGCTCGATCACGTCCGCCGTTTGCATCGCGACAAAATCATTGGGGAGGTTGATAGCGACTTGCATAATGGCTCCTTAAATGGAGTTGTTTACAGTGTGCGGATCGAGATCGAGGGTTGGGTCATGCTCAGTACTGTCAGAGACGCCAAATGCTCTTTCAAGGTTTCGACGATCTTCGGCAACGGTCGTTCGGTTTAACCGGATGGCGCTATGCCTTTGGCCTTTCGCCTTTCGCCTTTGGCCTTTGGCCCTAATTCCCGAGGTGGGGAGGTTGATGGGGTTTGATTCAGGGTGGAAAGCGCAGGCGCGAAAAATTCCGTCCGTGGGTGAGCGCCGCCCGTTCGATTTCGGCGGCCGAATCAATCCAGCCCTTGCCCTCCAAAAACAGCAGCCAGGCCCGGGTGCTGACCTTGCGGCAGTTATCCGGCAACAAAAAGCTGGCGCGGGCGATCTTGTGATCTTCGAACAAAAAGACCCCGGTCACGCCCGGGGTGGACAACGCCAGCACGTTCATCGCCTCCTGCACGGCGATTTCACCCAGATTGGATTTGCGCGACCTAGCCGGATCGCTCGTCAGCAGGGCCTGGTAATGGGAAAAAGTTTGCGTAGCCTGCACTTCAATCGCGTGTTGATTGACCCAGTCCGCGATTTTTGCGCTGGTCGGCGTGGCATTGCGGGTGACTTCATGCAACACCCTGTCGACCAGCCGAACAGGCCAGCCGGGTTTGCGTAGCAGATCCAGCGCATCCGCATAGGCCAAGGTGATCAACGGCCCAGCGTCGGGCCACACGACCGGGGTTGGCGAGGCGAGTAATACCATTTCCCGGTAGGTTTTGTTCTTTTCAGGGGTCAAAAACGGTTCCATTCGTCATACCCGCGAAAGCGGGTATCCAGTTGTTCGGTGGCTGACTGGATTCCCGCCTTCGCGGGAATGACGAAAATCTATTGAGAATTGGTATAACACCGTTCAGCCCGTCAGCGCATTCAGTTCATCGACCATGCGCTGCGTCGTCGTCTCGGGCAGGCGGGGCAGCGGCAGACGCGCCTGGACCATCAATAAAAACAGGTCTTCCTCGCTATCGACGCCCAGCGCCGTCATGGTCGTTCGATCATCGCGGCGACCCAGGGAAAAATCGAGCAGGATGCGAAAATTCTGATTGCTGGCCGCCTCGGCGGTTTCGAAGGTCTCCACCAGATAGCGCAGTTCGGCGTTGAACAGGGCATTGACCGAAGTCTCGGTCTTGGCGGCGAGCACCTTCGCTCGCTTGAGCAAGTCGCGATCGACCGCGCCCGTGAAATTGACGTTGGCCATACCTGATCCTCTACTTTTAACACATAATCCAGTGTTTCACAGGATCACGTATCAGTCAATTCGATTCAGCCTTTCGCCTCACCCCTTCCGCAATTCCCCCACCCGCAGCACCCGAAACAGCGCCAGGCTGTCCCATGAGTTGACCAGCCGTTCGTAGGCGGCGCCGAGCAAATATTGTCTTTCCCGATAATAGCCGGACATCCCGGTTCCCCTCCTTGGCGAAGGAGGGGTGGCGCGAAGCGACGGGGTGGTTCGGGATGTCCGCATCTCAGGCGGAAAGACTATAAGTGGGCCAGGTCATGCGCAGAACTTCCGGGCCGGCCTTCGATGCGGTCGAGCTGTGCAACGGTGAAGCCGCTGGCGGCGGCGAGGCGTTGTACGTCGTGGACGGTGTTGGCCTGGTAGCGGGTGGGGAAGGTGTCGATTTCGGCCCGGCCCCGGATGCGGTTGACGAATAGATGGAAACGATGGGGGTGAGCCGGGCAATGGTGGGCATGGAGTGGGTTTTGTTGGGGGTTTTGAACAGGAAGACGCCGCCCGGTTTGAGGACGCGGGCGATGTCGCGGAAGACGGTCAGCGGGTCGGGCAGGTGTTCGAGGACGTTGTCGGCGAAGACCCGATCAAAGGTGGCGTCGGGCCAGGGAATACCGCCGGCGTCGGTGACCTGTATTCACAAAAGAATGAGGTACGTCAGGGTGTCATCGGTGTTAAGTCGCTCGATTGCAGAAACCTTATTGCGCAGTATTAACTCGATTTGCTGAACCGAGCAATTTCCGCGCCGAATCCAAATCACCTTGGGCGGGTGTCCGAATAAGAGACTTTTTTCATGAAAATCGGAATCCTTGCTGACCAGAATATAACCGTGGATTTTTGCATACTCCCAAATCACTGGATCGGGTTCGCTTCCCAAACCGACCCGATCCACATGGGCCGAATCCGGAAATTCATCGGCGAGTGCGGATACCAGACGAGGCGACAGGTTTTCATCGAATAACAGCTTCATGCGTTGACCACCAGTTGATGTCGCTCCCGGTCAGCGGCATAACTCAAGCAGGCATGGATATCGTCGAGGGTCAGGTAATCAAAATCTTCAAGTAGTTGTTCCGGGGTCATGCCGGAGGCCAGATAGTCCAATACATCGTATACGGTCATTCTTAATCCGCGAATGCACGGCTTTCCACCTCGTTTATCGGCTTCGATGGTGATGAGGTTTCGATAATTCATCAGATTTTCTCCTCAAAGGTTCAACGGAATTTTAAGGACAGTTTAGCCGTTGACCGGTTCGCTATCCCCTCATTTTGGTAGCGGGTGGGGAAGGCATCGGCTTCGGCCCGGCTGCGAAGGCGGTTGACGAATGGATGGAAGCGGTGCAGGCGTAGGTTTAGCGGGTCAGCCATGCTGTGTTTAGAGCCACAACCGCTCGAAGGGTCGGCCGTCCGATAACCGGTATGCGGAGAAATCGCGCACATCCACGGTGATGATTTTGTTGATGCGATGGATACCCGCGAGGGTGACCAGGGCCGCGTCGGTAAAATCGGGGGCGAGATCGTGGTATTTCTGCAAAGTCCGGCGGATCGCTGGCAGTTCGGCCACCGTGAGTTCGTGCAGGATCACGCCTTGGCGTTCCAGCCAGTCCAGCAGCGCGACCTTGCCTGGGATGTCGAGGAAGAAACGGGCTTCCGCCACCACCCACCAGAGCGAGTGCAGTTCCAGCCTTCGGGCGTTCGCCAGAAATTCCACGGCGGAGGCGAAATGTTCGTCGTCGCGGGCAAACAGGGCGACCAGGAAGCCGGTATCAACCCAGGCGGCGGTGTTTGACACGCAGCGCCTCCCAAACCTGACGTTTGATGGGATCGGTGGGCGCGGCGGCTAGATGTCCCGCGCCAAAGAGATCCTGACCCCGTTCGTAGGGTGACTGATCGGTCGGTGGTTGCAGCAGACGCTGGCATAGTTCGCGGACCCCTTGGCGCACCAATTCGCTCTTGCTGCAAGTGGCTTGGCGGCCGGCGGCTTCCAACAAAGCTTCTTCTTCGGGCGTAAACTGGATTGAAAGGGACATGAGGTATTTCCTACGGGCGAGTGGCGAAGGAATTTTAAATTTTACCCGGGACCAGGAGCCACGGCGATCAAGGATTCTGCTTTTGACCTTTGACCTTTCGCCTCATCCCTTCCGCAATTCCCCCACCCGCAAGATCCGGAACAGCGCCAGTCCGTCCCAGGCGTTGACCCGCCGTTCATAGGCGGCGCCGAGCAGGTCGGTCGGCCAGGTCATGCGCAGGTCTTCGGGGCGGTTTTCGCTGCGGTCGAGCGGTTCGACGCGGAGACCGTTGCCCGTTTGAGGACGCGGGCAATTGGCCTTCTGGGCTACTCGTTCTCGGATTCACGCATGAGCGCTCGAAATCCGGCTTGAATAAAATGCCGATCCGTGGTCATCGCGTCGGTAAGATTCTGATCCGACATCACGACAAAAGAGACGCAGTCGGTCAATCCCCACTCTTTATCAGTACGCTGATCATACAGACCTAAACCACGGTTCAGCAGTCCTGTATCTACCGGGACCACATGGAGGTTAGGGGTGGCGTAACATTGACTGATGAAGCGTACCGCCGCCGCCCGATGGGCAGCGCTCAGCGCGTTGCCGATTTCAATCAGGATCGCCTCGGTGGTCCACACTTCCTGAGCAGTCCGCAGTTCACTCAGGCGTGACTGGGCGATACGGTGGTATTGATCGTTTTTATTCAACAATGCCTGGACGAAAGCGGTATCGAGGAAAAAGCGCGTGGGCTTCATGTTGGATGATCCACAACCTCTCGTTTGGGGGCGCCGTACAAGTAATGGTCGTGCTCCGCGGCCCAGTCCGGCGGAGCAGCGACGCTTCCGGCCAGGCCGTCCAAGACCTCCCAGGCGGTGGTTTGCGGTAATGGGTCGTTGGCGGCGAGCTTTTCCTGAATTTCCCGCCAGAGTTGGATCGGGATCAAGACGCCGGTGGTCTGTCCCTGTGGGTCGGCAACATATTGAATGTCTGAAATATTCATGGTTTTTTTCCTCAGCTTGTCCCGTTCTGGAGCGGTGTCCTGAAAGGTTCAAGCTAGTTTAGCTGTTGACCGGTCCGCTATCCCCTCATGATCTTTGACCTAAGTTTTTCCCCTTTCGCCTCACCCTTTCCGCAATTCCCCCACCCGCAAGATCCGGAACAGCGCCAGTCCGTTCCACGAGTTGACGCCGCCGTTCGCAGGCGGCGCCGAGCCGGCCGACCGTCAGGCCGCTGGCGGCGGCGAGGCTCTGTGATTTTTGTTATTCAGAAACTGATGGGCATTTCAGGATGTAAGGATACCACTCGTAATCCGGGCACACGAAACATGGGTTTGGAGGGTTTCTCTAGGGTCACGAATTCTTCGGCCTGACCGGTCAAAGCTGCGGCTAGATGCAAGGCATCCATTGACCCTAGATCATAGTCAGCCGCTAGGGATAATGCCTGTTGCACTAAAGCATCATCGACGACAACCCAATCATTGACTCTGGCGCAAAAGGCTTCCATGAAGCCTATTTCATCATCTCGCTGGTAAAATAAAGGCTTGCGGAGAATTTCCAAACGCAGGAAGGCGCTGGACACCCAGATGCGCCGCGCATCATCCAGCACTTGAATAGCGGCTGCGACTCCGGCGTCGTTGCCACGGAAAGCAATAATCAGCAGATTGGCGTCAACGTAGGTTCGGATCATCGCGATCTTCACGGCGATCTTCACGGATTTCAGCCAAAATCTCGTCGGTCGTTTTGAGTCGCATTCCTTTGGCAATCGCCTGTTGTCGAATCTCTAATAAGTGTTTCCCAAATTCGGTTTGGGGTTTAAGGTCAATCTCGTTGACAGGCGATAGTGTTTCTATGGTGATCCGCACTGGCCCTTGCGGGAAATCGGGCGGAAGCATCAATTGTAAGGGCTGACCGGGTTTAACGATGGTCTCTAAAGATAAAGCAGTCATTGGGAGGACTCCTGCGTATGGGTTGAAAACGCTCCCGGCCAGCCGCCACCCTGTTCAATCACCCTTCAGGTATTCTTTGAGCGGCTGCGCTTCCGGTTTATCGCTGACCACCGCCTCGTGATAGACGGCTTCAGGCACGATGACGGTATTAAATAACGCATCCAGTAAATGCAAGCCTTGGCAGGAGGCTAAGGCAATCAGCGCCGAGCAGTCCGCGACCAGGATCATGGCGGCCCCAGGAATTCAAGCTCCTGCAACAGTTCTTCCCGGGTGATATCGATCACCGGGATCTGGTTTTCCTTGCACGTTCTGATGAAGTCAAAACTATTCATACCCGCGAGTTCAGCGGCTTTGGACAAGGTCACGCGCACGGCTTTGAACAAGGCGAGCGCGTAGCTGATCCGCATTTCCCGCTCGATCACGTCCACGGTTTGCATCGCGACGAAATCACTGGGGAGGTTGATAGCGACTTGCATGATAGCTCCTTAAATGAAGTTGTCTTTGACCTTTCCCTTCGGGGCGGCCTTTTTGGTCGATCCGTTATTTTTCGCTGATCCCATCCCGACCCTCATATTCATCGGGGACATCGGGAACTTCGGCGAGCGCTGCTTCAAAGCGGGCTTGGCTTGATCGGGCAGCGCGGACCGAAAGGTAATCCTCGGTGGCGAGCGCCGCCAATTTTTCGGCAACGGCGGCGCTAACAAACTGGTTGATGGAAATGCCCTCCTTCCGCGCCCATTCCCGAACATGGACATGAAGAGATTCCGGTAGTCGGATACTCAAGGTACTCATTTCAGCTCCCGTAGACTTTCCAGCCAAGTGGCGGGGGTGACAATCGCTGGCCCCATCCCTTGTGCCGCAATGTAGTCGCGCACGTTATGTGTGACGATAGCATCAGCCCCAGCATTCATCGCCAGTTCGAGCACCCTGTCGTCTTTCGGGTCGCGCAACTTGGGAGAGCACGCGATATTGTCTTCCGTGGTGATAACCGGACATCTTTTTTCCCCTCCTTGGCTAAGGAGGGGTGGCGCGCAGCGCCGGGGTGGTTCGGGATGTCCGCATCTTGGTCGGAAAGACTATAAGAAGCTCCACACCGGGAGCGAAGCGCGGCAACGAGCACGTTGGTATCGAGCACGATGAGAGGTTGGGTCATGCTCGGTACTGTCAGAGATGCCAAATGCTCTTTCAAGGTTTCGACGATCTTCGGCAACAATCATTCGATTTAACCGGACAGCGCTATGCCTTTGACCTTTCACCTTTCCCCTCACACCGCCCAGCCGCGCCAGCGGTAGACCCACAGCCCCAGATACTCTTTCAAGGCCCGGGTGCTGTCGGCCAGGGCCTGGGCGTCGGGCAGCCAGCGCAGCGGGTGGAACGGTTCCGGCAGGACCTCGAAATCGGTCGGCGCGGGGAGGGCGTTTATTGCGAGTTGCCTAAGGCCGTATCGCTTATCAATTAATGGGCCTATGCGCAGGTTCGCCTTGCACCATGCTCCATCACTCCGATGGCGCGTCGAAGAGCCGTTCCGCGCCGATCAGTGGCAGCAGTCTCAGCAATACGGCGTCCATGACCCCTGGCTCGGCTTCGGCCGCTTTGCGCGCTTTACGCTGCGTCCAATCCAGGGTCATGACCAAGTTGGCCGCCACGACCGAAGGCGTCTGGAGATTGCTGACCATGACCTCGGTGACGGCTCCACGGATGCTGGTGCTGATGGGGCAACCAATCAGCAAACCGGTCGCCCGGTTATAGGCTTCTCCGGAGAGAATCAGCGCCGGGCGATATTTGCCGATTTCCTTGCCCTTGGTCGGCTCGAAATCCAGCCAGACCATCTCGTTCCGATCCGGCACATAGCGGCTGGTCACCTCAATCTCCCCGCTCCGAGGCCAGCAACGCGGGCAAGTCCTCCGCATGGGCTTTGGCTGGATCCAATCCCAGCACCAGTTCCGCCTCGGAATAGGGAAAAACCACCGGCTTCCTAGACATCGGTTGGGGCTTGACCAACAAGCCACCGTCAACCACCGCCACGGTCACCCGCGTGCCGCGTTCGAGGTGCGCCGCCGCACTCAGCGCCCGGGTGATGCGTAACCCCAGGCTGTTTCCCCACGATTGAATAACGGCATCAAAATGAACATCGGCCATGTCAGACTTCCACAGGTATCTACAATGTAGTTACGATGCTAGCATGTCTTCGTGGTTGAAAAGAACAGTCGAAGCGCCTTTCACCTCATCCCTTCCGCAATTCCCCGACCAGCAAGATCCGGAACAGCGCCAGTCTGTCCCAGGTGTTGACCAGTCGTTCGTAAGCGGCGCCGAGCAAATAAGTGGGCCAGGTCATGCGCAGGTATTCGGGGCGGCCTTCGATGCGGTCGAGCTTTTCAACGGTGAAGCCGCTGGCGGCGGCGAGGCGTTGTACGTCGGAATAGGTGTTGGCGCGGTAGCGGGTGGGGAAGGTGTCGGTGTCGGCTTCGGCCCGGCCGCGAAGGCGGTTGACGAATTGATGGAAGCGGTGCGGGGTGAGCCGGGCGATGGTGGGCATCTAGTGCGTTTTGTTCGGGGTTTTGAACAGGAAGACGCCGCCCGGTTTGAGGACGCGGGCGATTTCGCGGAAGACGGCGAGTGGGTCGGGCAGGTGTTCGAGGACGTTGTCGGCGAAAACCAGATCGAAGGTGGCGTCGGGATAGGGGATGCCGCCGGCGTCGGCGATTTTGCCTTCGTCCAGCATCGGGTTATCGATGACGCGGGGATCGAGGTCGACGCCGCAGACCCGCGCGGCCAGCCCCCGAAAGTTCATCTGCTGGACGATGCCCGCGCCCGCGCCGAGGTCGAGAATGACCGCTGTGGGGGTGAGGCGCTGGAGGATGCGCTCGCGGAATAACTGGTCGTCCCAGTTGCGGGCGTAAGTGGGATAGAGGGTTTGGTCGAGTTTTTCGATGAGAGTGGTCATGAGACGGATCGCCTACGATGAGAATGAGTTATTCAATCAGCCAACCGAGCAAGCTTGTGCGACCAAGCCATCTTTTTCCGCCCAGCTATTTCACTGCTTCGACATAAATGCTTTCTTCTTGGCGCTCTGCGAGATTGAGTGGACCAGGGTCAGGAATCGTCGTTTCACCGGCTTTAAGCGCCCGTGCATTCTGAAACCCAGACCGCTTTAATAACGAACAAAGCGATGCCTCATCATACATCCAGTGATGTTGTCTCGGCCCCACCATGGCAAGCTTTAATCGTGACCTAAAAGACTTTGGTTTGGGTACGCACGTATGCAAGGACTCCATAAATCGATCACCATTACCATCTTCGACGTAGTCCCGAATTATTTGCCCAAGATCCGGAACTGCGAGACGCATGACACCGCCCTTTTGTAGAACGCGATATGCCTCTTTCAAAAATTGATGGGCTTCCTGCTGGTCCAAATGCTCCAACATATGTGAGGAATAAAGTACTTCGACCGACTCGTCTTTGCATGGGAGTCGCTTAACCGCATTGCACCACCCAATATTTTCACGGCGACAAAAGCCGATATAGGCACGCTGCGCCCTGTCGATCAGACCAATTTGAGTAGACGCAGCCACTATCCAATTCGGTAACGAAGCCAAACGTATACTCAACGAGTTATCGACATTTACCCAACCAGCAGTCGGAGTCATCCCGCAACCAACATTAATTCGAGCCATATCCACTTACAGATACTCCCTTCATTTGACCCTTTAAAAAGGATACCTTCAATCATTAACCTTGAACTGAATCTTCCCAGCCTCCGTCCGTACCGGCTCCGACAAGATTTCCACTCGCCACTCCAAATCCAGACCGTTCAAGATCCAAACCAGATTCAGCGCGCTGATTCAAGGCGTCACGAGAAAAGCGGCCTGGTTCCAGAATTCGCGGACGGCTTCTTTTGCATGATTCATGAGGTCGCTCCCACCACCGGTTGATCGATAAATCGCCGCGCCCACAACTCCATGGTCAGCACCGCCCATTGCAGCATGTAGAGATCATCCTGGCCGGACTGACTGCGAGCGCGGGCATCTTGCAGTGCGGCATAGTCGAACCAGCCCCGCGCCTTGACGGCGGATTCCGAGGTCAGGTCATGCCATAGTTCGGCGAGGTCGTAGCGCAGCCATTTGCGGTAGGGAGCGCCGAAGCCCGCCTTGGGCCGGTCGATGATCGAGTCCGGGACGATGCCCCGCGCCGCTTCGCGCAAGAGCACTTTGGTGTCGCGCCCGAGCAGCCAGGGGTAGGGATAGCGGGTGACCGTGTTGACCAGTTCCATATCCAGTAGCGGCACCCGCGCCTCGACGCCGACCGCCATGCTCATTTTGTCGGTGTAGTTGAGGTTGTGGTTGGGCAGGTAGATGGCGAGGTCGCGTTCTTGCAAGGCGGCCAGGCCGCTCA
Source organism: Candidatus Competibacteraceae bacterium (assembly GCA_049288935.1). Classification (GTDB taxonomy): domain Bacteria; phylum Pseudomonadota; class Gammaproteobacteria; order Competibacterales; family Competibacteraceae; genus UBA2383. The sequence goes on along the minus strand of JBAQIQ010000219.1, from coordinate 225 downwards.
AGCCAGTGGCGGTGATGTGGCGCTGGCAGTCGTCGCGGAAGGTCTCGGTGTGCAGGGCGTCACGCACTGCCGGCGACCAGATGTTGCTGATTTCAGCCTGCGGGGTGTTGGCGCACAGGTTAAGAAAGCGCGTCGCGGCGGGTTCCGCCAGTTCGGTCAGCACCCGCCGCGCCCGCCGGAGATTAACCCCGAATCGGCCTTCGCGCGCGCCGGGGAGTCGAGCCG
>JBAQIQ010000218.1:0-41202 GCA_049288935.1 Candidatus Competibacteraceae bacterium | reverse complement strand
TTTACTTCCGCACCACGGATGTCACGGGGTCGGTGGACCTGCCGGAAGGGGTCGAGATGGTCATGCCGGGGGACAACATCCGCATGTCGATCAACCTGATTGCGCCGATTGCGATGGACGAGGGCTTACGCTTCGCCATTCGCGAAGGCGGACGCACGGTCGGCGCCGGCGTCGTCGCTAAGATCATTGAGTGAGCACTATGAGCAGCCAGCGTATTCGCATCCGTCTGAAAGCATTTGATCACCGATTGATTGACCAATCGGCGCGGGAAATCGTCGAGACCGCCAAGCGCACCGGCGCACAGGTTCGCGGCCCTATCCCGTTGCCAACCAAGATGGAACGCTTCACTGTGCTGATTTCGCCGCATGTCAACAAGGATGCCCGTGACCAGTATGAATTGCGCACCCATAAGCGGCTGATGGACATCGTGGACCCTACCGATAAGACGGTCGACGCGCTGATGAAACTTGATCTTGCTGCTGGCGTAGACGTGCAAATCAAGCTGAACTGAGCGTGTGAATCTCCGGGCTATGAGGGGCGGCCTTCCCCTCCTCTAGTCCGCCGTTGTTAATTCAGAGGTTTAACAAAATGGCAATAGGACTCATCGGCCGCAAGGCCGGTATGACTCGCGTTTTCACGGAGGACGGCGTTTCCATCCCGGTCACTTTGATCGAAGTCGAGCCGAATCGCGTGACTCAGGTCAAAAATGATGAAATTGATGGCTATCGCGCCTTGCAGGTGACGGTGGGCAGCCGTCGCGCCAGTCGCGTGACCAAACCTATGGCGGGGCACTTCGCCAAGGCGGGCGTCGCCCCCGGTCGTGGCCTGTGGGAATTCCGCTTGGCGGATGGCGAAGGCGCTGAGATCGGCGTTGGTGCAGAGTTGACAGTGGATTTGTTTCAGGTTGGACAAAAAGTCGACGTTACCGGAACCACCATCGGCAAAGGCTTTGCCGGCGCCATCAAGCGTCACCACTTCCGCAGCCAGCGTGCTAGCCATGGTAACTCCCTGTCCCATCGTGCTCCCGGCTCTATTGGTCAGAACCAGAGTCCGGGCCGAGTGTTCAAGGGTAAGAAAATGGCTGGACATCTCGGTGCGGTGCAGCGTTGTGTGCAGAACCTGGAGGTCGTTCGGGTTGATGCGGAACACAACCTGCTGGCGATTAAAGGGGCGGTGCCTGGCCATAAAGGCGGCGATGTGATGGTTCGGCCCGCTGTGAAGGCGCGTCGGTAAGGGAGGCGATATGGAACTTCAAGTCAAGAACGCGAGTGGTGCAGCGCCCGGTCAGGTAACGGTCGCTGATGAGGTCTTTGGCCGGCCATTCAATGAAACGTTGGTCCATCAGGTCGTCGTAGCTTATTTGGCCGGTGGCCGCGCCGGCACCCGTGCGCAGAAAACCCGCGCCCAGGTCAGTGGCGGCGGTGCAAAACCGTGGCGACAGAAAGGGACAGGGCGTGCTCGAGCCGGCAGTACCCGTGGCCCCATTTGGCGAGGTGGTGGCGTGACCTTTGCCGCCCGCCCGCAGGATCACTCGCAGAAGGTTAACCGCAAGATGTATCGTGCCGCCTTGCGCGCCATCTTTTCCGAGTTGTTGCGCCAGGATCGTCTGTTGATCGTCGACGAGTTGACCCTGCCGGAAATTAAAACTAAACAAATGATCGCTCGATTGGCGGTATTAGGTCTGGCTGATCGTCGACGAGTGCTGTTGATCAGCGAGGATGTCGATCTCAATCTAGGTCTGTCAGCCCGTAATCTGCGTCAAGTAGCGGTGAGCGACGTCGCTGGTTTGGATCCAGTCAGTCTGGTCGGCGCGGATGCCGTGGTGATCACAGCAGGCGCTATGCAGCGCGTCGAGGAGTGGCTGGCATGAGTAATCAGGAACGCTTGATGAAAGTTTTGCGGGCGCCGCATATCTCTGAAAAGGCAAACCGGGTCGCTGAACGGCATAACCAAGTGGTGTTCAAAGTGCTGCGCGATGCGACCAAACCGGAAATTAAAGACGCCGTCGAGTTAATGTTCCAAGTCAAAGTTAAGGGCGTGACGGTGCTCAACGTCAAGGGTAAGCGTAAACGCTTCGGATCGACGTATGGGAAGCGCCCGGACTGGAAAAAAGCCTACGTGTCCCTGGAAACCGGTCATGAGATCGACTTCGTGGCTGCGGAATGAGTGGGCGTTCATGGCCCCGGTACATGAGATCAAGGTGAACCCCCATGCCTATTGTCAAGACTAAACCGACCTCGCCTGGCCGGCGTTTTGTAGTCAAGGTTGTCAATTCTGAATTACATAAAGGCAAGCCTTATGCGCCGCTGCTGGAAAAGCAGTCTCGCAACGGTGGCCGTAACAATATGGGCCGCATTACTACCCGGCATCAGGGAGGCGGTCATAAACAGCATTACCGGCTGATCGATTTCAAGCGCGGCAAGGACAACATCCCGGCGCAGGTTGAGCGGCTCGAATACGACCCGAACCGTAGCGCCCATATCGCCCTGTTGTTGTACGCGGATGGTGAACGTCGCTACATCATCGCTCCGCGTGATGTTCATGCCGGCGCGAGTCTGATGTCAGGTCCGGCGTCCCCGATCAAGCCGGGTAATGCGTTACCGCTGCGCAATGTTCCGGTCGGCAGCCAAGTACATTGTGTAGAGCTGCGGCCTGGCAAAGGCGCGCAACTGGCTCGCAGCGCGGGTGCTTCCGTGCAGCTAGTCGCTCGCGAAGGCAACTACGCCACGCTGCGGTTGCGCTCCGGTGAAATTCGCAAGGTGCATGCAGACTGCAAGGCCACTATCGGCGAAGTAGGGAATGCTGAGCACAACCTGCGTTCGTTGGGCAAAGCCGGCGCACAGCGCTGGCGTGGCGTTCGGCCCACCGTGCGCGGTGTAGCTATGAATCCGGTCGATCACCCGCACGGTGGCGGCGAAGGACGCACTTCAGGCGGACGCCATCCAGTGTCGCCGTGGGGTACGCCGACCAAGGGCTACAAGACTCGCTCAAACAAGCGCACTGACAAGATGATTGTGCGCCGGCGTAAAACGAAATAACGCAGGGGTCATCCGGCGTCGTCTGGATGGCCGCCCCTGATGGGGCCATGCAACTGAGAGGATAAGTTAAGGTGCCACGCTCGATTAAAAAAGGACCGTTCGTCGATCTTCACCTGGTTAAAAAGGTGGAGCAGGCGGTCGCCACGAACGCCAAGCGTCCGATCAAGACTTGGTCGCGGCGCTCCATGATTTTGCCCGAAATGATCGGGTTGACGATCGCTGTGCATAATGGCCGCCAGCATGTGCCGATTCTGGTGACTGAAAACATGATCGGCCACAAGTTGGGCGAATTCGCTGCTACCCGCACTTATCGTGGGCATGCAGCGGACAAGAAGTCCAAATAGGAGGGCGATCCGATGCAAGCTGTCGCTATTTTAAAACACGCACGTATTTCGCCACAGAAAGCCCGGCTGGTTGCCGATCAGGTTCGTAATTTGCCGGTAGACCGGGCCTTACAGATGCTGAATTTCAGCAATAAAAAGGCAGCCCAGTTGATCAAGGGCGTTCTGGAATCGGCTATTGCTAACGCTGAGCACAATGAGGGCGCGGATATCGACGAGTTAAAGGTGTCCGCCATCTGTGTGGATTGCGGCCCGGTGCTAAAGCGAATGCAGGCTCGCGCTAAGGGGCGTGGCAATCGCATCGTCAAGCGCACCAGTCATATTACCGTCACCGTTGCCGAGTAACCGGAGCAAGAACGACATGGGTCAGAAAGTCAATCCTACGGGCATTCGGTTGGGGATCGCGTCCGACTGGACGTCCAAGTGGTACGCCAGCAGCAAGAACTTCCCCGATCTGCTGGAAACCGATCTTAAAGTACGGCAATTTCTCAAGAAGAAGTTAGCTAATGCCTCGGTTAGCCGGATTCAGATTGAGCGACCAGCTCGGTTGGCGCGCATTACTATTCACACCGCACGCCCAGGCGTGGTGATTGGCAAGAAGGGCGAAGATATCGAAGCCCTGCGTAAGGCCGTGGCCCGAATGATGGGCTTGGATATCAAGGATCTGCAGGTCAATATCGAAGAAATTCGCAAACCAGAACTGGATGCGCAACTGGTTGCCGAGGGAGTAGCCCAGCAGTTAGAGCGGCGCATCATGTTCCGGCGAGCGATGAAGCGTACAGTAACGAACGCTATGCGTCTGGGCGCGCTAGGGATTAAAATTCAGGTTTCCGGCCGCTTGAATGGCGCTGAAATCGCTCGCAGTGAATGGACCCGTGAAGGACGGGTGCCGTTGCATACCTTGCGCGCCAACATCGACTATGGTTTGGCCGAAGCCCGCACGACCTATGGCGTGATCGGGATCAAGGTCTGGATCTTTAAGGGTGAGGTCTTCGGCTTCGACCGTCCGGGCGAGGCCAAGTCCGAGAAGGCGTCCGCCGGCTGAAAATCGGGATCATATTGTGGGGCTTTGCGTGATGTTGCGAAGTTCCTTTGTTGATAGACGGGATAGAACATGTTACAGCCGAAGAGAACGAAATTTCGCAAACAGCGCAAGGGGCGCAATCGTGGCGTCGCCACCAGCGGTAACCAGGTGAGTTTCGGCGAATACGGGTTGAAGAGCACAACCCGGGGGATGCTCACAGCCCGCCAGATTGAGGCCGCGCGCCGGGCGATCAACCGCTACATCAAGCGTGGCGGGAAGGTGTGGATTCGCATCTTCCCGGACAAGCCGATTACCCGGAAACCCCTAGAAGTACGTATGGGCAGTGGCAAGGGTAGCGTCGAGTTCTGGGTAGCCCCGATCAAGCCCGGTTGCGTGTTGTATGAGGTGGAAGGCGTTACTGAAGCCGTCGCCCGCGAGGCGTTTCGTTTGGCGTCAGCCAAGCTCCCGGTGCAAACTACTTTTGTGACCCGGACGGTGATGTGATGAAAGTAAGCGAGTTACGGCAAAAGACCTCAGACGAACTCCAGCAGGAATTGCTGGCGCTGTTGCGCGAACAATTTAACCTGCGGATGCAAAAGGCTACAAACCAGACCAGCAAGCCCCATCTGTTCCGGCAGGCGCGACGCAGTATCGCCCGGGTGAAGATGGTGTTGAGCGAAAAGGCGGCGAAGGTATGACGACGGAAACCCAGGTGGAACGCACCCTAACCGGGCGTGTGACCAGCAACAAGATGGACAAGACTATCACGGTGGTCATTGAGCGCTTGGTTAAACATCCGGTCTATGGCAAGTACATCCGCCGGACTACTAAATTGCATGCTCACGACGAAAATAATGAATGCCGTGAGGGCGATTTAGTTGCTATCAAACAGTGTCGACCTCTGTCCAAGACCAAGTCTTGGGCGCTGACGGCGGTGGTCAAACGCACGCAATAACTGTCACGCTGCTGCACGTTTGAGCCGGCAGGCATTTTTCCAATCCGTGAACGGAATGTAGAATCATGATTCAGATGCAAACGATGTTGGAAGTCGCTGACAACAGCGGTGCCCGCCGGCTGATGTGCATCAAGGTTTTGGGCGGCTCCCACCGCCGCTATGCGCATATTGGCGACATCATCAAGGTTAGCGTTAAGGACGCGATCCCGCGAGGCAAAGTCAACAAGGGAGAGGTCCATAACGCCGTGGTGGTGCGTACCCGCAAGGGCGTGCGCCGGCCAGACGGTTCGTTGATCCGCTTTGATGGTAACGCGGCGGTGTTGCTCAACAACAAGTTGGAGCCGATTGGCACCCGTATCTTCGGACCAGTGACCCGCGAGTTGCGCGGCGAGCGGTTCATGAAGATTATTTCATTGGCCCCCGAAGTGCTGTAAAGCGGGAGAAAACGGCAATGCGCAGAATTCGAAGAGATGATGAAATTATCGTCATCGCCGGTAAGGACAAGGGTCGACGCGGCAAAATCATGCGGATGATTGAAGACGGCGAGCGAGTGATTGTGGCCGGCGTCAATATGATCAAACGCCATACCAAGCCCAATCCGGCGCGTAATGTGGCCGGTGGCATTATCGAGCGTGAAGCAGCGCTGCACGTTTCCAACGTGATGTTGTTCAATCCGGCAACGAAAAAAGGCGATCGGGTCGGGTTTCGGGTGCTGGAGGATGGCCGTAAGGTGCGTTACTTCAAATCCAATAACGAAGTCGTGGATATCTAAAACCATGGTCCGACTGCAACAATATTATCGCGAGACGGTAGCGCCGAAACTGCGCGAGCAGTTCAACTACGGTAACGTCATGGAAGTGCCGCGCATCACCAAGATTACGCTGAACATGGGGGTGGGCGAGGCGGTCGCTGACAAGAAAATCATGGATCATGCGGTCAGCAACATGACACAGATCGCTGGGCAAAAGCCGGTTGTGACTCTGTCGCGCAAGTCGATTGCCGGATTCAAGATTCGCGCCGATTGGCCGATTGGCTGCAAGGTGACGCTACGGCGCGACCGGATGTATGAATTTCTGGATCGGCTGGTGAATATTGCTATCCCGCGCATCCGCGACTTTCGTGGGTTCAGCGCCCGCGCTTTTGATGGTCGCGGCAATTACAGCTTGGGTGTGCGTGAGCAGATCATTTTCCCGGAAATTGACTACGACAAGATTGACGCTATTCGTGGTATGGATATTACGATCACCACCACAGCGCGTACTGACGAAGAAGGCCGCGCATTGTTGGCGGCATTCAGCTTTCCGTTCCGGAACTGAGGGTTAGAGTGTGGCTAAACTAAGTATGATCAATCGCGAGGTCAAACGGGCGCGCATTGTCGAAAAATATGCCACCCGGCGGGCTGCGCTCAAGGAAACGATTCGTGATCCAGCCAATAGCGATGAGCAACGGCGGGAAGCGCAGAAAAAACTGCAAATGCAACCGCGTGACGCCAGCTCCAGTCGGTTGCACAACCGCTGCCGGTTGACCGGGCGACCGCATGGTTTCTACCGCAAGTTTGGTCTAGGACGCAACAAACTGCGTGAGGCGACTATGCGTGGCGATGTGCCTGGCCTGCGTAAAGCCAGTTGGTAGGATTCAAATACCTCTCTTTCCTTTTTTAAGGTAGAAGAGGGCGGGTGAGGCTCCGTCTTTTGCGCGGTGACTCTTGCCTCCAGCACTAATTCCTCCAATGAGAGAGATAAGTGACTAATACCTTAAGTCCAGGGTGTGTCCTGCCATCGGCGCGGCCCCCCGACTGAACATGTGGAGCAGATTGAAATATGAGTATGACGGACCCCATCGCGGATATGTTGACACGCATCCGCAATGCCCAGGCTGCCGCAAAATCCCAAGTGACCATGCCCGCTTCCAAGGTAAAGGCGGCCATTGCCCAGGTACTGCGCGACGAGGGTTATATCGCTGATTTCGCGGTAGCACCGATCGCGCCTGGCAAGGCGGAGTTGACGGTGACCCTGAAATACTTTGAGGGGCGGCCAGTGATCGAGCGCATTGAGCGAGTGAGCAAGCCTGGCCGCCGCGTCTTTCGCGGCAAGGATGAACTGCCCAAGGTCATGGGTGGTCTTGGGATCGCTATCGTCTCCACGTCTAAGGGTCTGATGAGTGATCGCGCCGCCCGCGCCGCCAGCTATGGTGGCGAAGTCTTGTGCTTTGTGGCGTAAAGGGATTTGACCATGGCAACCCTCGTTAAAGAAAATAAAATCCGCACCTCGCGGGTGGGTAAACAGCCGATTCCGGTGCCTACGGGTGTGCAGGTGGTGGTTGACGGTCAGCAAGTGACGCTCAAGGGCAAGAACGGTTCCGCTAAACTTCTGGTGCATCCTTGGGTGTTGGTCCAGCAGGACGGCGACGAATTAAAAGTTGCCCCACGAGTGCTCACCAATGAAGCCAAGTATCGGGCGATGACTGGCACCATGCGCGCTTTGCTCAACAATATGGTCATCGGGGTCAATCAGGGATTCCAACGCAAGTTGCAACTGATTGGCGTTGGCTATCGCGCCCAGGCTCAGGGCAGTGTGTTGAATCTGACACTTGGGTTTTCCCATCCGGTTGAGTTCAAGGTCCCTGATGGCATCACCATCCAGACCCCTACTCAGACCGAAATTATTATTCAGGGCGTGGATAAGCAGCAGGTCGGTGAAGTCGCCGCTAAAATCCGTGCCTACCGGCCGCCAGAGCCTTATAAAGGCAAGGGTGTTCGTTATTCGGATGAGACGATCATCCTGAAAGAAGCTAAGAAGAAGTAGGGGCTCGCTATGGACAAAAAAGCCGCTGATAAGAAGACCGCACGTTTACGACGTGGGTTGCGGACCCGTTACAAGATTCGCGAAATGGGTGTTCACCGGCTTTGCGTACATCGTACGCTCAGTCACATTTACGCCCAGATCATTATTCCGGCGCCTACCGGCGACCAGACACTGGCTGCAGCTTCGACGCTGGATCCAGTATTGCGCCAAGCGCTGAAGAGTACCGGTGATATCGAAGCCGCCAAGATAGTGGGTAGGGCGATTGCTGAGAAAGCCAAAGCGATCGGTGTCACCCAGGTGGCTTTCGACCGCTCTGGTTTCAAGTACCACGGTCGGATTAAGGCGTTGGCCGATGCTGCACGTGAGAACGGTTTGGAGTTTTAAGGAACAGATATGGCGACCAATGTAGAAGGTTCCCAAAATACCGATGGCCTGCAGGAAAAACTGATTGCTGTCAACCGGGTGGCCAAAGTGGTCAAAGGTGGCCGGCAATTTGGCTTCACCGCGCTGACGGTAGTCGGTGATGGTAATGGTCGAGTGGGCTTAGGTTATGGTAAGGCTCGTGAAGTCCCCATGGCCATCCAGAAGGCTATGGAAAAAGCCCGTAAGAACATGCGTAGCGTGGCGTTGAACGGGGTGACTCTGCAATATCCGGTCACCGCTGAACATGGCGCCGCCCATGTTTTCATGCAACCAGCGTCTGAAGGCACCGGCATTATTGCCGGCGGCGCTATGCGTGCAGTGTTCGATGTGGTCGGCGTCAAGGACGTGTTGGCCAAATGTATTGGTTCGCGCAATCCTATCAATGTGGTGCGAGCGACCATCCGTGGTTTGAGCGCCATGCGGTCTCCGGATTATCAGGCTGCCAAGCGCGGCAAGAGCGTGGACGAGATTCGGAGTTGATGCCCATGGTGAACCAGTTAAAAGTCACTTTAGTAAAGAGTGTGCATGGCCGATTAGCTGCGCATCAAGCCTGTGTGCGTGGGTTGGGACTGCGGCGGATGCATAGCAGCGCCGTCGTTATTGATACCCCGGAAAATCGTGGCATGATCCGCAAGGTTTCGTATCTGCTGAAAGTCGAGGAGGCCTGAAGCTATGCGTTTGAATACTCTCAAACCAGCGCCCGGTAGTCGTCCTGATAAACGCCGGGTTGGGCGTGGCATCGGTTCTGGCCTCGGTAAGACAGCCGGTCGTGGCCATAAAGGCCAACACGCCCGGGCAGGTGGTTATCACAAGGTCGGCTTTGAAGGCGGCCAGATGCCCTTACAACGGCGCTTGCCGAAACGTGGATTTCATTCCATGACCGCCCAGGATACCGCTGAGGTGCGCTTGTATGCCTTGGCCAAGGTGTCTGACGAAGTGATCGACTTGGCAGCGTTGCAAGCAGCTAATCTGGTGCCGATCTTTGCCAAAAAGGCCAAGGTGATCCTCTCCGGCAAGCTTGATAAACCGGTGACCCTGCGCGGTTTGGTGTTGACGGCAGGTGCGCGGACGGCAGTGCTGGCCGCTGGCGGCACGATTCTGGAGTAAGCGAACGCATGGCGACTGCTCTGCCGGATCTCGGCAAGATGACCGAATTGCGCCAGCGCCTGCTGTTTTTGCTGGGTGCGCTGGTGGTATTCCGTATCGGTGCGCACATTCCGGTGCCCGGCATTGATCCGAACGCCATGGCGCAACTGTTCAATCAGCAGCGCGGCACCATTCTTGACATGTTCAACATGTTTTCCGGCGGTGCGCTCGGTCGCCTGAGTATCTTTGCCTTGGGGGTAATGCCTTATATCTCGGCCTCGATCATCATGCAGTTGATGTCGATGGTCGTGCCAATGCTGGAGCGATTGCGCAAGGAGAGTGGTGCGGCGGGTCGCCACACGCTGACCCGTTATACCCGTTACCTGACGGTGGTTCTGGCGTCCTTCCAGGCTATTGGTGTCAGTATCGCGATTCAAGGCCAGATGGTGGGAAGCACCACGGTTGTCGTCGCCCCTGGGCTTGGTTTCATGGTGACGGCGACGATCACCTTGGTGACGGGTACAGTGTTTCTGATGTGGTTGGGTGAACAGGTGACTGAGCGTGGCATTGGTAACGGCATTTCTATGCTGATCTTCTCGGGTATCGTCGCAGGTCTGCCGCAGGCGGTGGGCGGTACCCTGGAATTGGCGCGTACAGGCGAATTACATGTGATGTTGGTGTTTTTGCTGCTGGCGTTATCCGTAGTCGTCACTGGGTTTGTCGTGTTTGTCGAACGCGGCCAACGACGGATTACCGTCAATTACGCTAAACGGCAGCAAGGACGGAAGGTGTACGCCGCACAAACCACGCACTTACCGTTAAAACTGAATATGTCCGGTGTGATTCCACCCATCTTCGCTTCCAGCCTGATTTTGTTTCCGGCTACGCTGGGTAGTTGGTTTGGTAGTTCGCCGAATATGGAATGGTTGCGCGATATCAGTTCAGCGCTATCGCCCGGTCAACCCTTGTATGTGTTGTTGTATGCCGGTTTGATTATCTTTTTCTGCTTCTTCTATACCGCATTGGTCTTCAATTCCAAGGAGACTGCGGATAATCTGAAGAAGTCTGGGGCGTTCATTCCGGGCATTCGCCCTGGTGCTCAGACAGCATCTTATATTGACAAGGTGTTGACTCGCCTGACTGCAGTAGGTGCAATCTACATCACTGGCGTTTGCTTGATGCCTGAATTCCTGATTTTGTATTGGCAGGTACCGTTCTATTTTGGTGGAACGTCCCTACTGATCATTGTGGTAGTGGTCATGGATTTCATGGCTCAGGTGCAAGCGCATCTGATGTCGCATCAATACGAAAGCCTGCTGAAAAAGAGCAGTTTCAAAGGCCAGAGTCTGTTGCGCTGACCGCAAGATGAAAATTTTCGATGGAGCGCTGATCACGGATCAGGCGCTCTGCTTAATCTGGAGAACACTGATGAAAGTGCGTGCCTCGGTCAAGAAAATCTGCCGGAACTGCAAAATTATTCGCCGCGACCGTGTGGTGCGGGTGATTTGCAAGGACGCCCGGCATAAACAGCGGCAGGGATAATGCTCTAGTCTTACTATTGATTTAAAGCGCCGATTGGGTTAAATTCCCAAATCTTTGCATGACGATAACCCGGCGGCGCAAGGAGAGGAGTCTTAAGGCATGGCCCGTATTGCAGGTATCAATATTCCGGTTAATAAACATGTGGTCATCGCGCTGCAATCTATCTACGGGATTGGTAAAACCAGTGCCCGTCAGATATGCGATGCAGCTCATGTCGCGCCGGATATCAAGGTCCGTGATCTGGATGAAGCTCAGGTGGATGCACTACGTGCTGAAGTCGCTAAACATATTGTGGAAGGCGATTTACGCCGCGAGGTGTCCATGAGCATCAAGCGATTGATGGATTTAGGTTGTTATCGCGGCTTGCGGCATCGGCGCGGTCTACCGGTGCGCGGTCAGCGTACCCGAACCAACGCCAGAACGCGCAAAGGCCCGCGCCGGGCTATCCGCAAGTAAGCGGCTGAACTAATTGGATTATTTTGCATAGGTTGGAGCATGGCAAAACCGGTTACTAAGACGCGCAAGCGCGTCAAAAAGAATGTTGTGGATGGGATCGCTCACATCCATGCCTCGTTCAACAATACCATTATTACCATTACGGATCGCCAAGGGAATACGCTGGGTTGGGCGACATCGGGTGGCTCAGGCTTTCGTGGTTCTCGCAAGAGTACGCCATTCGCTGCGCAGGTCGCTGCCGAACGAGTGGGTAATGTCGTCAAGGAATACGGCGTCAAGAACCTGGAAGTTAACGTCAATGGTCCGGGGCCGGGTCGGGAGTCCGCAGTACGCGCCTTGAACGCCGCCGGTTTCAAGATAATGAGTATTATGGATGTGACGCCGATACCCCATAATGGTTGTCGGCCCCCCAAGCGCCGTCGCGTCTAGTCCAGGAGTTAACTGTGGCGAGATATCTTGGTCCCAAGTGCAAACTGAGCCGTCGGGAAGGTGTGGATCTGTTTTTGAAATCCGCTGCCCGACCGCTGGAATCCAAGTGCAATCTGGAGCGGTTGCCAGGTCAGCACGGTTCCCGCCGTCCCCGGTTGTCTAATTACGGCTTGCAGTTGCGCGAAAAACAGAAGCTGCGTCGCATCTATGGGGTGCTGGAGCGGCAGTTCCTCAACTACTACAAGGAAGCGGCTCGCCGCAAGGGATCTACCGGTGAAAACCTGATGAAGTTGTTGGAGTGCCGGTTAGACAATGTCGTTTATCGGATGGGGTTTGGCAGCACTCGCGCCGAAGCCCGGCAACTGGTTTCCCATCGGGCGATCATCGTCAACGGTCAACGGGTTAATATCCCTTCCTACCAGATCGAGGAAGGGGATGTGGTGGCGGTGCATGAGAAAAGCCGTAACCAGACCCGCATCCAATACTCGCTGCAACTGGCCCAAGGTCAGGGGTTTGTCGAGTGGGTAGAGGTGGATACCAGCAAGATGAGTGGGGTGTTCAAGCGGATCCCGGACCGTAGTGATTTGCCGCCGGATATCAATGAATCCCTGGTGGTGGAGTTGTACTCCAAGTGACCGAAGCCGAGGGGAAACGGATGGTGGGTGCACTCGATTTGCTGAAGCCGAACCGTGTCGAAGTTAAGATTCTTGACGACCAGCGGCGATCAGCGCAAGTAACCGTGGAACCTCTGGAGCGCGGGTTTGGCTATACGCTGGGCAACGCCCTGAGACGGATTCTGCTTTCTTCCATACCTGGGGCCGCGATCGTCGAATGTGAGATCGACGGGGTGCTGCATGAGTACTCGACAATCGAGGGCGTGCAGGAAGATGTCATCGATATTCTGCTTAATCTCAAAGGAGTGGCGGTGGTTTTGCAGGACGGCGTGGAAGAAGCCAGTCTCACGCTGACCAAAAAAGGACCTGGACCGGTGCGGGCTGCCGATATTGAAGCGACCCATGCGGTCAATATTGTTAATCCTGACCATGTCATCGCCCATTTAACCAAGAGTGGTGAGTTGAACTTCAAACTGCTCAAAGTCGAGCGGGGACGCGGTTATTGGCCAGCGACCCAGCGAGAAGAGAGCGGCGAGGGCGAAACCCGGCCCATTGGTCGGCTACGGCTGGATGCGTCTTTCAGCCCAGTTGAACGCATCAGCTATCGGGTAGAGAGCGCTCGCGTTGAGCAACGGACTAATCTGGATAAGCTGATTCTGAATCTCGAAACCAACGGTACGATTGATCCGGAAGAAGCGATCCGCACGGCAGCTAAGATTTTGTTGGATCAATTGTCGGTGTTTGTTGATCTCAAGGGTAAGCGGGATGAACCGCTACCACTGCCGCCAGTGGATATCGATCCCAAGCTCATGCAACCGGTGGATGACTTGGAATTGACGGTTCGTTCGGCTAACTGCCTGAAAGCGGAAAATGTCTATTACATCGGTGACTTGGTGCAGAAAACCGAGTCAGAATTGCTGAAAACGCCAAATCTCGGCAAAAAATCGCTGACGGAAATCAAGGAAGTGTTAGCCAAGTTCGGGTTAAACCTCGGTATGAAGGTCGACGACTGGCCGCCACCTGGCTTAGCCGAACCGACTGAGGAGCAACGTGCGGCGAATGCATCGCGCAGGGCCGGTACGGCAGCCGAGGCTGCGGCTGAGAGCGGCGATAAACTGCCTCGTTTAGCGCCAAAATCTGCTGGCGACAGCGAAGCCGAACCTGAGGTGGAGTCCGAACCTGAAGCTGAATAAAGGGCGGCGTCTTTTGTCGGTTGTCTTGGCCGTCCATTATTGAATCTGTCTGATTACCCGCTTGACTAAGGAATTGTTGTTATGCGCCATCGCAAAGCCGGTCGCAAACTGAATCGAACCAGCAGTCATCGTAAAGCCATGATGCGCAACATGGCTGCTTCGCTTTTTACCCATGAACTCATTCGGACGACCTTGCCCAAGGCCAAGGAATTGCGTGAAGTTGCTGAGCCGTTGATCACTTTGTCCAAAGAAGACAGCGTTGCTCGTCGTCGGCTGGCGTTTGCCCGGTTGCGTGACCGGGAGGTCGTGACTAAGCTGTTTAATGAACTGGGTCCCCGCTATCAGGAGCGTCCTGGTGGCTATCTGCGTATTCTCAAGTGCGGATTCCGTGCTGGCGACAACGCCCCAATGGCCTATGTCGAGCTGGTGGATCGCCCTGAAGCTGCCGCTGGGTAAGCTTCCTGCCGCTTCTGCCAGATACTGTGAGCCGAGCTTGCCAAGCCCGGCTTTTTTGTGGGGTGCATCCGGCTAGCAGGCAACTGCTTCACGGAGTTGTTGGCTAAGCCCCTGGATAACCAACAACTGATAGCGGGCATCCGCTAAATTCCAATAGGGACCGAAGCACTCGCCGAAAATTTTGAACCACCATCCTCCGTTCTCAAACCAAATGAACGGATGGTGGAGCTTATGGTTGCCACGCATGGTTTTTAACCTCTCACCTGTATGTACTCTGGAGCGTTCGCGGGATGCGAGCACCCGGCGAAGCTTCAATTTTCGTCGTTATGAACGGACCTTCCCGGCTAAAACACTACCATTAGGCTTGACGCGGGTTAGTTAGTTTCAATATTGATTCTAGTTGATCAAAAGCTGCTGCGAGGGTTTCAGCAAGGTGGAGTAAAAATCTTTTGATCACGCTAACATCATAGACGATTTTTTTGCTGCAATGCAGAATTCACAAAAAAACCACCCCTCATCGGTCAGCGGAGAGAGGTGAACAGGGAGAGAGGTGCGAGCAATCAGGCGACTTGTAGCAGGATCTTGCCGATGTGACGATTGGATTCCATCAGGGCGTGGGCTGCAGCGGCTTCAGTGAATGGAAAAATCTGGTCGATAACAGGCTTGACTGTTCCATTGGCGATCAAGGGCCAAACCGTTTCACGCAGAGCTTGGGCGATGGGAGCCTTATCGGCGACGGGCCGGGCACGCAGGGTTGAGCCGGTAATCGCCAGGCGTTTCATCATTACCGGGGCCAGATTGAGCTCCATCTTGGCGCCGCGCAGGAAGGCGATAAAGACCAGTCGGCCTTCGATAGCCAGAGCGCTGAGGTTGCGCTGGACATAATCGCCACCCACCATGTCCAAAATCACATTCACACCCCGGTTATTAGTGGCTTTTTTGACGACTTGAACAAAATCTTCCTCACGGTAGTTAATTACGCACTCAGCGCCCAAATCAAGACAGGGTTGCATTTTTTCAACGCTGCCGACCGTGGCGAACACCCGTGAACCCAGCGCCTTGGCCAGTTGAATTGCAGTGGTGCCGATGCCGCTGGCCCCACCATGCACCAACAGGGTTTCGCCTGGTTGCAGCCGCGCCCGGTCAAAAACGTTGCTCCAGACGGTAAAGAATGTTTCGGGCAGCGCAGCAGCCTGGGCCAGGCTCAGCCCGGCTGGGATGGGCAGGCATTGGGGAACGGGCGCGGTGCAGTATTCGGCATAGCCGCCGCCGGTTAGCAAGGCGCAGACTTTATCGCCCATCCGCCACTCGGTGACGCCTTCGCCGAACGCTACGATAGTCCCGGCGACTTCCAGTCCTGGAATATCAGAGGCGCCTGGCGGTGGGGGATAACCGCCTTGGCGTTGCAGGCAGTCGGGGCGATTGACACCGGCAGTGGCAACTTTGATCAGGACTTCGCCGGGCGCTGGCTGGGGTATGGGACGGCGATTGATCGTCAGTTTTTCGGGACCACCCGGTTCAGTGATCTCGATAACAGTCATGGCATCAGGCAATAGAGGCATAGCGCGATCTCAGATAGAGGCATCGATGGAATGATGATGGGGGGCGCTTCATGAGCATTTGGAGTCGCCGCAGTTCAGGCAGGTGAGGCAACCGTCCATGACGATGACCGCCTTGGTCTGACATTTGCCGCAGAGGGTGGCTTCCGGGGGGAAGGCGCTGACTCCGGCGTCCTCGACGGCTTTCATACCCATTTCGTATTTGACGCGATGTTCATCAATCAACTGGCGCTGGTGGGCGTCAGGGCCGTCTTCCGTCAACAGGCCGATGGAGCGCAGGTGTGATTCGATCACGTCGCCGATTTCCGCCACCAGCGAAGGCATGTATTTGCCGCCTTTTTTGAAGTAGCCGCCTTTGGGATCGAACACCGAGCGGAGTTCCTCCACCAGGAAGGTGACGTCACCACCCTTGCGGAAGACGGCTGAGATGATGCGGGTCAGGGCCACAATCCACTGGAAGTGTTCCATCGCCTTGGAGTTGATGAAAATTTCAAAGGGACGACGCATTTCATCCGGGGTGCCTCGATTCAGCATGATGTCGTTGATCGTGATGTACAAGGCGTGGTCTGACAGCGGTGTTTTGACCTTGTAGGTCGCGCCCGGCAGGACATCCGGTCGTTCCAGGTTCTCGTGCATCTGCTGCACGGCTAGAACGGGGTCGGTGATTGGAGTGTCGTCGGGTTTGACGATGCTGTAGGCAACGATTTTTTTGTCGATTTTGATGGTCATTGCAAGGCTCCAGCGCTATGGGTTAAGAATTTACCACTTCCCATAATAGCCTTCCTTCAGAGCATCAAATAAGTTCGCCGCCGTGTGAATCTCGCCGTCGTACTCGATCTCCTCGTTGCCCTTGACCTCGATTTCCGAACCGTCCTCCAGCACGAATCGGTAGCGGGTGTTCGCCAGATCCTGTTCCTTGACCAATACGCCCTGAAAGGCAGCAGGGTTGAAGCGGAACGTCGTGCAACCTTTCAAGCCCTTTTCGTAGGCGTAGAGATAGATATCCTTGAAATCTTCGTAAGGAAAATCGGTGGGAACGTTCGCAGTCTTGGAGATGCTGGAGTCGACCCAGCGCTGTGCAGCGGCCTGAATGTCGACATGTTGCTTGGGGGTGACACCATCGGCGCTAATGAAATAGTCTGGAAGCTGTTGTTCCGGACTTGCCGCGCTCGGAATCGCTTTAGGGTTGATGAGATGTCGGTAAGCCAGTAACTCGAACGAGAATACATCCACTTTTTCCTTGGATTTCTTGCCAGGGCGGATGATATTGCGGGAATAATGATGGGCAAAGCTGGGTTCAATGCCATTACTGACATTGTTAGCCAGCGATAGCGCAATCGTACCGGTGGGGGCGATGGAGGTGTGATGGGTGAACCGGGCGCCGGTTTTGGTTAATTCCTCAATCAGTTGCGGATCGATTTCGGCAATCCGCTGCATGTATCGGCTGTAGCGAGCGTGAAGCACTTTACCTTTAATGTGATCACCCGCCTGAAGGCCATCTCGGGCCATCTCGGGACGTTTGCGGAGCCAGTCGGCAGTGATGGTGAAGTCTTGTTCCAGAATGGGTGCCGATCCCTTTTCCCGAGCGAGTTCCAGAGCGACCCGCCAGCCGGTCAGGGCCATATCCTGGGTGACTTTTTCAGTAAAAACAAGGGATTCTGGAGAACCGTATTTCATACCGAGCATGGTCAAAGTGGAGCCGAGACCTAGATACCCCATGCCATGGCGGCGTTTGCTGAAAATTTCCCGACGTTGTTTTTCCAATGGTAGCCCATTGATTTCCACCACATTGTCGAGCATCCGGGTAAAAATGGCGACCACCTCCCGGTAGGTGTCTTCGTCGAAGTGGGCTTTTTCCATAAAAGGATTTCGGACGAAATGGGTTAAGTTCACTGAACCCAGTAAACAGGAACCATAGGGAGGCAGCATTTGTTCGCCGCAAGGATTACTGGCCTGGACATTTTCACAAAACCAGTTGTTATTCATCTCATTGACTTCATCAATTAAAATGAATCCCGGTTCAGCGTAATCGTAGGTGGAAGACATAATCACATCCCACAAACGTCGGGCGCGGATTTTTCGATAAATCTTGCAAGCGACGTGGCCGTCTTCATTAACAATCAGCCCTTGAATGACCGGCCATTCGCGCCAGAGGATCTGCGAG
This sequence comes from Candidatus Competibacteraceae bacterium, assembly GCA_049288935.1. Taxonomy (GTDB): domain Bacteria; phylum Pseudomonadota; class Gammaproteobacteria; order Competibacterales; family Competibacteraceae; genus UBA2383. The sequence goes on along the minus strand of JBAQIQ010000218.1, from coordinate 23,118 downwards.
GCATCCTGGAGATTGATCTGATCCTGTTCAGCTTCCTGAGCCATGAGCGGGAAGGCCAGAGACCAGTCCTGATCATTTTTGACTGCCTCCATGAATTCGCGGGTCACCAGCAGCGACAGATTGAATTGCCGCAGCCGTCCGGCCTCACGCTTGGCGCGAATAAACTCCATGACATCCGGGTGGCCGATATCAAAAGTACCCATCTGTGCGCCTCGCCGCCCGCCCGCCGAGGACACGGTGAAACACATCTTGTCGTAAATATCCATGAACGATAACGGCCCGGAGGTGTAGGCCCCCGCCCCGGAGACGTAAGCGCCGCGTGGGCGTAGCGTTGAAAAGGAATAGCCAATTCCCGCGCCCGCTTTCAACGTCAGCCCCGCTTCATGCACCTTGCGCAGGATATCGTCCATCGAGTCATGAATCGTGCCGGATACGGTACAGTTGATGGTCGAGGTGGCGGGTTTATGATCCCAGGCACCGGCGTTGGAGATTATGCGCCCTGCTGGAATGGCCCCGTGGCGTAGCGCCCACAGAAATTTTTCGTACCAATGTTCGCGCAATTCCGGGGTGGTCTCGACTTCGGCTAATGCCCGGGCCACCCGCTGGAATGTACCGTCAATGGTTTCGTCGAGCGGTCGTCCGTCCTTGGCCTTCAACCGGTATTTCGTGTCCCAGATATCCCAGGAAGCGGGTTGCATGGGTACGTCGGCGGCGGTCGTTGGGCGGTCAGCGGGTTGTAGGTGCGCGGTCTTCATGAACCGGTCTCCTTGGCGGCGGTATCTGAAATCAGGGGAGCGTTGCAGGAAGGTTTTTTGGAGAAACCAGGCTGCATCAAGGCAAGTCCCTGTTTTGGCAAGTTGTCCAGCGTCGATGTGATTAAACTCTATATATTGTGGTCAAGTGAATTGCCAAATACAATAGAGTGTGTTTTAAAGACGGATAACACTTTGTTTCGGCTGATGATCGAAAAAGTCCGAGGCGAAAATTTTCCCCTGATAGCTGGGTAAACGGGTCTTTTGTTGTCAAGGGGTGGAACCAGTGGTATAACCGGCTAAAATTTGGTGGGTGCCGTCAATAACGGATACAAAAAGCCGAGGGAGAAACTCATGAAGATCTCGTATGCCCCTCTTGTTGTTCTTTGCTTGGGTTTGGGAGGCTGTATGTCCCAGATACCTATGGCGACTACTTACCCTGTGACCTTCCAGAAGAAGATGCAGGCTGCTCAGCACTGGGACGTTCTCACTGAAGACGTCGCTAACCGGTTGCGCGGTTCTTTGATCGGCTCCGGAGAGCAGGGGCGTCCGATTGCTCTATACGTCCAGCAACCGAAATATAACAGCCATTTCGGCGAAGCCTTTCACAACCTGCTAATCACGCATTTGATGGAGCGGGGATTCTCTATCACTGAGAATCCGGCGGGTGGCCTGCCCTTAACCTATGATGTGCAGGTTGTGTCGCACAATGATCGCGGCTTTATCCGGCCTATGCCGGGGCTGTTTACTGCGCTGGCCAGCAGTGTATTCGTGTTACGCGGTGTGGCTGGTGAAAGCTCGACGGCAGCCTGGATGCTCGGTGCGGCGGGGGTGGATGTCGTAACCGGCTATATCACCGATAATCCGAACAACGAAATCATCGTCACCACTTCCGTGATGAGCGGTGATCGCTATGTCGCTCGGGTGCGGGATATCTACTACATCAGCGATAACAATGTTGGCCAATACGTCGCTCGCGGACCGAATCCGGTGACTACCCGCATTGTGGAGGTCGTTGGACCATGAACTGGAACAGCATCCCGAGTGCCGGGTTAGCACTGCTGATTATGCTGGGAATGATCGGTCTTCAAGGGTGCGCCTCTTCAGCGGATGATGTGCCGATCCGGCCAATTATTCAGGACGCCAACCTGATTGATCAAAATTACAGGGCGGGTGATTCTCTACTGATGCGTGCTCCCTGGCTCCGGGAACGGCGCGAACCGTTGTTATCAGCCACCTTTGTCGATATCAACAATCTTGAGATGTCGTCTGGCTTGGGGCGAGTGATTGGCGAGCAAATTGGTTCCCGGTTCGCCCAGCAGGGCTTCACGGTGATCGAGATCAAGATGCGTAACAACATCTTCGTCAAGGAAGGGTCCGGCGAGTTTGCGCTGTCGCGTTCGATCAAGGAAATCAGCCAGTCACATAACGCTGCCGCCGTGATTGCGGGTACCTACGCGGTTGGGCGGCAGTCGGTGTTTGTGAATGCTCGCTTGATTCGCGCCACTGATAATCTGGTGCTGGCGTCCTACGATTATGTGTTGCCTCTGGGGCCAGACGCCAAGGCGTTGATCGCCGCTCAGTAAATCAGTAGATCTACTTCTTGATCTTGGCAACGCCCTTCCTGTTGGGGGGGCGTCGTCGTTTTTGAGGTTCAGAAAGTCGGCCATTAGGCGATCAGTCCTAGCCGTTGGCCAATCGCTAGGGCCAACCCCGCCTGATTCATGGTGTAGAAATGCAGGCCGGGCGCGCCGCCGTTCAGCAGTTTTTGGCACAGTTCGCTGACCACATCCAGACCAAAGGCGCGAATCGCGTCGCGGTCGTCGCCGAGGCTTTCCAGCGTTTTGCGAATCCAGCGGGGGATTTCTGCGCCGCAGGCGTCGGAGAATCTCGCCAGTTGGGTGAAATTGGTGATCGGCATAATGCCTGGCACGATGGGAATATCGGCGCCTTTTCCGGCGCAGTGATCCACAAAGCGGAAATAAGCGTCCGAATTGTAGAAATACTGGGTGATGGCGCTGTTGGCGCCGGCGTCTACCTTGCGCTGAAAGTTCTCTAAATCCTTTGCTGGGCTGGATGCCTGGGGGTGATATTCGGGGTAGGCGGCGACTTCAATATGAAAGTGATCGCCAAATTCCGTGCGGATGAAGCCAACCAGTTCGTTGGCATAGCGGAACTCGCCGGGGTCGCGCATTCCGGAGGGCATGTCGCCGCGCAGGGCGACGATGCGGCGGATACCGTGCGTTTTATAGTGATTCAGCAATTCACGGATGCTATGCCGGGTCGAGGCGATGCAGGTGAGATGCGGCGCAGCAGGAACGCCGCTGTGGGCCTGTGTGTCGAGCACGACTTCTACGGTGCGGTCACGGGTGGAGCCGCCCGCGCCGTAAGTGACCGAGAAATAGGCGGGGCGCAGAGCCGTCAGTTGCTGACGGGCAGTTTGGAGTTTAGCAAGACCTTCGGCGGTGATCGGCGGGAAGAATTCGCAACTGAAAGTTTTGGGCCAGTCTGACTGAGACATGATCTGAGCGGCTTTTTGCAATGAGGTTGGTTGCAACGGGTTGGGCGATGAAACGGCAGCCGCCCAACCACCGGGTTGCCCTAGTAGCGGTAATTTTCCGCCTTATACGGTCCGTCCGCAGCAACGCCGATATACGCGGCCTGTTCCGAGGTCAGCGCCGTTAATTTTGCGCCGATCCGGTCCAGATGTAACCGCGCCACTTTTTCATCGAGATGCTTGGGCAGCACGTAAACCTTGTTTTCATAGCGGTCGCGATGATTGAACAACTCGATTTGCGCCAGTGTCTGGTTCGTAAAGCTGTTGCTCATCACGAATGAGGGGTGCCCGGTTGCGCAGCCCAGATTAACCAAACGTCCCTCAGCCAGCAGGATGATGCGTTTGCCGTCCGGGAAAATGATGTGATCGACCTGCGGCTTGATATTTTCCCAGCGGTGCTGCTTCAGGCCAGCCACATCAATCTCGGAGTCAAAATGACCAATATTGCAGACGATGGCTTGATTCTTCATCCGCGCCATGTGGTCATGGGTGATCACGTTCACATTACCGGTCGCGGTGACAAAAATATCGCCCTGATCAGCCGCCTCATCCATGCGCACCACTCGATAGCCTTCCATTGCCGCCTGTAACGCGCAAATCGGATCGATTTCCGTAACCCACACGGTCGCGCCCAGCCCGCGCAACGATTGAGCGCAACCTTTACCGACATCACCGTAACCGAGCACCACGGCAATTTTGCCGGCGATCATCACGTCAGTAGCGCGCTTGATGCCATCGACCAGCGACTCGCGGCAACCGTACAGATTGTCGAATTTGGACTTGGTGACCGAATCGTTGACGTTGAACGCCGGGAACGGCAGCCGGCCCTCCTTCTCCATCTGGTAGAGCCGATGGACGCCGGTGGTGGTTTCCTCGGTGACGCCCTTGATATTCGCCAGGACTTTGGAATACCAGCCCGGCTGGCGATCCAGCCGTTGGTTAATCGCGGCGAACAGCACCTGCTCTTCTTCACAGGTTGGCTTGGCGATCAGTGAGCGATCTTGTTCTGCCCGGCTGCCCAATGTGACCAGCAAGGTTGCGTCGCCGCCATCATCCAGGATCATGTTGGGTGCGCTGCCATTCGGCCATTCCAGGATACGGTGGGTGAAATTCCAGTATTCCTCCAGGGATTCGCCCTTGTAGGCGAATACTGGGATGCCTGCGGCGGCGATGGCGGCGGCGGCGTGATCCTGGGTGGAGAAAATGTTGCAAGAGGCCCAGCGAATATCCGCACCGAGGTCGGCCAGGGTCTCAATGAGCACCGCAGTCTGGATGGTCATGTGCAGGGAGCCAGCGATACGGGCGCCTTTGAGGGGTTGTTGCGCCCGGTATTCGTCGCGGATCGCCATCAGCCCCGGCATTTCGGTTTCGGCAATGGCGATTTCTTTGCGACCCCACGCGGCCAGCGCCAGATCAGCAACGTAAAAGTCAGTAAAAGGTTTTTCACACACAACAGCGTTCATAACATTCTCCACAGGGAATGAACGGGCGCCGTTGGCGATGAAAGCCGTGCCATGTCGAGCCTGACGGGGATACCGTTGCAGCGCCCCTCAGCATGGAGGCGGTAAGATTACAGTCCGGCAGCGTCGCGCAGGGCGTCGGCTTTGTCAGTGCGCTCCCAGGTAAATTCCGGCTCTTCGCGGCCAAAATGCCCGTAGGCAGCGGTCTTGCGATAAATAGGCCGGATCAGGTCCAGCATTTTCACCAGGCCGTAGGGGCGCAGGTCGAAATGGCCGCGCACGATATCCACCAGCCGCTCCTCATCGATTTTGCCGGTGCCGAACGTGTTGATGCTGATCGAGGTCGGTTCGGCGACGCCAATCGCATAGGACACCTGAATTTCGCATTTGTCCGCCAGCCCAGCGGCGACGATGTTTTTGGCGACGTAACGGGCGGCGTAGGCGGCGGAACGGTCGACTTTGGACGGGTCTTTGCCGGAGAATGCGCCACCGCCGTGATGGGCAGAACCGCCGTAGGTATCGACGATGATCTTGCGTCCGGTCAGGCCACAGTCGCCTACCGGCCCACCAATCACAAAGCTGCCCGTTGGGTTAATGTGATACTGGGTATGCTTGTCCAGCCATTCAGCGGGCAGCAACGGCAGGATGATGTTTTCCATCACCGCCTCGCGCAGTAGCTTATAGCTGATGTCTGCGTCGTGCTGGGTGGAGAGCACCACCGCTTCGATTCCCACCGCCTTGTTGCCCTCATAGCGGAAGGTAATCTGGCTCTTGGCGTCGGGCCGTAGCCAAGGCAATACGCCGCTCTTGCGCATTTCCGCCTGGCGCTGTACCAGACGATGGGCGTAGGTGATCGGCGCAGGCATCAACACATCGGTTTCGTTGGTCGCGTAACCGAACATCAAGCCCTGATCGCCGGCGCCCTGTTCCTCCGGCTTGTCGCGGTTCACGCCCTGGGCGATATTCGGCGATTGCTTGCCGATGCAGGAGAGCACAGCGCAGGTGGCGCCATCAAAGCCGACATGGGAGTTGTCATAGCCGATATCGACCACCGTGTCGCGCACGATCTGGTCAAAATCCACCCAGGCTGAGGTCGTGATCTCACCGGCCAGCACGACGACGCCGGTTTTGATCAGGGTTTCACAGGCGACCCGGGCTTTGGGGTCTTCGGTGATGATAGCGTCCAGCACGGCGTCGGAAATCTGATCGGCGATTTTATCCGGATGCCCTTCGGAAACGGATTCGGAAGTGAACAAATAGGTGCGGCTCATGAGGTAGCGTATCCTTAAGACGACGGTTGCAGCGAGGGTTCATGCGCCGAAACGGCGGCAATCATGGGAAGATCGCCAGTGTAAACGGAAAATGCTGCATTTTCATCTGTATTTTTATTCTATTTAGTTATATTAATGACGATAAACGAGACCAAAACCGATCATGAGGCGCTTGTTGCCATTCCAATATTAACCTGCGCTGAACTGGGTAGTGCGCCGCTGGCCATTTTACTGGCGCGTTACGGATTGCGTATGGAATGGATACCGGCTACCTGTGAGATTCCTGGTAGTTACTGGGGCGATGGTGAGGCCGGACTGATCGGGGATTGTGTTTTTTTCAGAAAAGATACGCCAGTCCACTCAATATTGCATGAAGCCTGCCACGCGATTTGCATGGACAGCGAACGCCGCGCCCGGTTGCATACAGATGCGGGCGGCGAGTGCATTGAGGAAAACGGTGTCTGTTATTTGCAAATTCTGCTGGCCGACGAATTGCCTGGCCTCGGGCGGGAGCGAATATGGGCGGATATGGATGCCTGGGGCTACAGTTTTCGACTGGGTTCAGCCCGTGCCTGGTTCGAGCAGGATGCGGAAGACGCCCGAAATTGGCTGATTTTGCATGGACTAATCGACGAGGACGATCAGGTGCTTTGGCGGATGCGACGATAATAGCGGGTTTTACAATACAATTTCCTTGCGACGATAATCTGTGTTTGCCACTGTTGTAGTGAGGAATCACGAACGCCAATACGCTCAATGACCGAGAAGCCATTTGATTCAAGCAATACCTTCAGGTTTTCCCTCGACCAGCACGGAACGGGTTTGCTAAAACGTGCTGTAGAACAGAAAAAATTCCACCATTGGCTGGCAGTGAGCAACAGGCTTTTTAGGTAGCTATGGTAAGGCATTGATAAAATCACAATGCTACCAAACTGAAGTCTTGAGGTTGCTGATTCGATCAATTTGGAAAAATTTAAAAATGGTTGGCCAGGCTCAATAATAATCGCTGTGTTAAAATTTTCTATCTTGACTTGGTCGTGGCCAGATTTTACGGTTAGCAGATGAAATCGATCTGCTGGTTCTGATCGATCTGGATCAGTCATAGAGTTTGTATCGGGATTCATGATTGCCACCGTATAGCCAGCGCTGTGTAAATCAATGCAGAGTGGCAGCGATCCTAGTCCAATGCCTAAAATTCCTACTGCCCCGTAGCGTGTGCAAAGGTCGAGGGTTACAGATCGAATGCACGAATTCACCTTAAGTTCTTCGGCGCTACAAGAATAGGAATAGTCCGATTTTATTGATTGACTGATTAACATTTTTTTGCTCCATCAGGCAGTAGCCATAACCCAGGCCAGCGGACGAATCCGGTGTGACCTTTGGCTTTAATAGATCGTTTCCAAGCCAAATTTCAATTGGAAAATCCTTCCGGTTTAGTAGGTGTAGGCTCATGCTTTATCGATAACCTGTTTCAGGTAGCTTGAGATAACTGCCGCCCTCAAAAGACACCCTGAAGGCGAACAGTGATGTGAAAGCGAACCAGCCTGAAATTAATCTATTGGTTCCTCTTCGTAAACTCCCGTAACATGAAATACTTTAATCTTAATTTTTGAGAAAAACCCTACCCATCCATGAAGATGGATTGTTGCATCATATTCGTCATCATTCGCCCATGCTACACTGCCGCCGCCATCTATTCCATCTTTTTCAATTGAATAGCCAAATCCCTTTCGTTTAAATCCTGGAGGTAATACAAAAACAATTCTTTTATCTCCTCTAACACCAAATATAGATTGGGATCTGTCAATGACTAACTCGTCACTTGTTGCTCCGCGGGCAGTTGAAAGATTCTGTTCGTGCCGACGCAGGCCATCTAAAAATGACGCTGATAGCGCAGCGATTGATTCTTTCATAAGGGTCTTTTTTGGGGACCCGTTGAACGTGGCGTTGCGTTCTTCAATACTGGTTGATTCTTTCATGGGGGTTACCTTTGGTGAAGTAAAGTGGATATAAGCTACAATTCATAGCAATCCTTTACAGGATTTGACAGGCGCTTGATAGCGCCACAACCTGCATAAAACTGCTACGGATTCAGCTTACCTGGAAAGCCGTACATGCAAAATCCCGAAAATATGGGATGATCTGTGACAACAACACCCGAATTTTTGCTCTTCTAATTTATAGCGTATTGTTTTATAGTTAAAACTATCGGTGAATCCCATATTCATGGGATAGCTGTTTTGAGCGACTGTTTTACACTGCGAAACGCCGGATTTTTAACTTTCATCTACTAGGAGCGGACTATGAAAATTGCATTCACATCCTGCATGCGTATCGAAAGTTTCCCCGAACAACAGGTTTGGAAGCAAATCGCGCAAGAGAAGCCTGATTATCTATTCCTTCTCGGCGATAACATCTACATGGACTTCTTTCCTGACTTGGGTGAGCCGGAGCATTGGAGCGATGAAAAGTTCGAGACCACCATGCGGGCCAAGTACCAGGCGCAGTGGGCCGAGCCCAATTTTAAATCCATTTTTTCGAACCTGCGCCAACGGCAAAATATGGATGGTGGCGTGTATGGGACGTGGGATGATCATGATTTCGCATGGAACAATGCTTGCGGCGTCCAAGTGCCTTCAGCCAAGCAGGCTATTGCCAGAAAACTGTTCAATCAATTCATGCAATGCAATCCTGGCTCTGACAAGATGTATTATTCAGTCCCACTGAATCATGCCGGCAAGATCGTTGGCAAAGCTATTTTTCTGGATACGCGCTCTTATCGCGACCTCCCAGGAAAAAGTGGACGGCTGTTGGGCGAGGAGCAGTTTCAGTTCTTGAAACAGGAACTCAACCATCCGCACCCGCTCACGATTCTGTGCGCTGGCACGCCAATGCGCGCCTCCGGTGGTTGGAAGCAATATCATCAGGACTATTCTCGATTTTTGGATTTGATCGGTTCTCGAAAGCTTGTTTTCCTTTCTGGCGACATCCACGAGAATAGTTTCATACCGCCCAGCAATCGCAACAATCTCTTCGAGATCATTTCGTCAGGAGCAGCGATTTATAAATACAAGTACATTGGTAAACGGCGGAATTACGGGATTCTTGATTGGTCGCCGGATAAAGTTAGGGTAAAACTGGTTGATCGGCACCAGGTTCAATCTTATACGATCAATAATAATGATTTCAGTCATGTCGAGCATGACCCTCAAGCGCTTGATTCCCAAAAATCCTGACCGGGATCGAGGAAACGAGCAATAGTTATTTGAATTTCACCCTGGACATGGAATAACCATCATGCCAAAACCTGCCAACATCATACTGGTTGTTATTTTTCAGTGGTTCTTATGTGTGAATATTTGGGCCGATGACAATTCAGCCCGGGTTCTTCCCCAGGGTGTTTCACTGCTTGACGCCACGTTTTATTACTACTTTCCCATTGAAAAACGTTATGGGTCGGAGGGTGATTCCGAAGATCTTGCGGCGGATTTCAACAAAAATCTGAATAGCCAGGTTTTTCCGGCGCTGTCCGGGTTGGACCCTTTAGTCGGTGGCGATGCTTCGCTTGGGCAGACCGTAGTGAATTCCAGTCTGACCTCCCGCCTGTCGGAATTTAACTTGGCTTATGGCCTGACCGACCAATTGGCGCTGGTAGTAAAAATTCCTTATGCCTATGTAAAGAATGAGATTCAATCGGGATTGGATGCGTCGCAAGCTAATGTCGGAAAGAATCCGCTTTTTGGAATGCCATCCGATCCCTTTCACAGCCCGCTGATTCCCATCGCTGCTGGAGGAAAGCTGCTGAGCGACGAAGATATTCAGAACCTTCTGGGTAAAGGACTCGACGTCAATCAGGATGGCGTCACAGATGTTCCCGGCTATGGGTACCAGCGCTTCAAGACATTTTCGGACAATGGGATTGGCGACATTGAATTTTATGGCAAATACCAGTTTTACAATCAAAAACCGTGGTGGCTGGCAGTGGCCGCTGGTTTAAGGCTACCCACCGGGAAAGTAAAGGATATTGATAATCTCGCAGCGCTCGATTTTGGGGATGGGCAAACCGACATTATGTTTCGCCTTCACGCAGATTATCGAGCCACTAAAGAGTTGCAACTGAATTTTACCACCCGTTATGATTTGCAATTGCCCGACCGTCAAACCTTGCGAGTGCTTGATTCTGTTGATCAACCACTCACCGGAAATATTGAGGAAGTTGATCGAAATCTCGGGGATATTTTTGGCTTGGATTTAACAGGTCTTTATCAGTTTACGCCCGAATGGTCGGCTTCCCTGAGATACAGTTTTACCCGAAAATTTCAGGATGATATCGATGGCAATCTTGGATTTTCCTATTCATCGCTGGAGCAGGAATCCGATAGCGAAAACCAGCGAGTGGCCTTGACCTTCGGCTATTCGACATTGCCGCAATATCAAGAGAAAAAAGCCAAGGCGCCCTTCTATGCCAATGTAGCTTATCGGCATCGGTTCGCTGGAAAGAATGCCGTGATTTCTCGTTATATCTCATTGAATATTGGGTTTTTGTTCTAGTAGGCTTTTTTACGGTCGCTCAAACTGGAATACATCATGGTTGCAACCGCAGTCGGCCAAGTTATTCAGGTGGGTCTGGTCGAGGATCAGCCCGAGACCATGCAGCGCATGGTGGTTGCGGTGCAATCTCAGGCGACCCTGCGTGTACAATTTCGTGCGGCTTCGGTCGCTGAAGCCAGAGGGGCTCTGGCGCAGTTCAGCCCAGATGTGCTGTTGGTCGATCTGGGATTGCCCGATGGTTCCGGTCTCGAAGTGATCGCTTTGGCTTCCAGGCAGCACCCGGCCTGCGAAATCATGGTGTTTTCGATGTTTGGCGACGAATCGCTGGTTCTCGCCAGCATTGAAGCCGGCGCCAGCGGCTATATTCTCAAGGATACGCCGGGCGTAACGCTCGAAGAGGCGATTCGCCAGGTTCATTCGGGGGGCTCGCCGATGAGTCCGATCATCGCACGCCGACTCCTGCAACGCCTGCGCAAGAGTCCGCCGGTCGCCGATCCGGCGCCGATCAAAGCTCCCAGCAGACCAGTGCTTGATGCCGAAACGCCAACGTTGACGGAGCGGGAAACCGAGATTCTCGCCCTGATCTCGCGCGGCTATACTTATTTGGAAGTTGCAAACCTGTTGTCGGTGAGCATCCACACGATCCAAACCCACATCAAGCACTTGTACGGCAAACTATGTGTTCATTCCCGCTCGGAGGCGGTTTTCGAGGCCAGCAAAATGGGACTGTTAAGGGGACTCCTGGACGAATGACCCAATGCCGCTACCGATTTTGATGGCGCTTGTTCTGGCCTGCCTGACCGCATCGTCCGATGCCAGCGCTGGTGTCCCGGACCCAATGGTCACGATTCGCCAAGCCTTGGCGACTGTTGCGGTTGATGGTCAGGCGTCGTCCAATCCGCAAGTGGTCAAACTTCCCTACCGTTGGGACGGGTTCTCCGGCCAACGCGACGGGCGGGCGCTATTCCAAATCAGACTGGATGCCCTGAACGATGCTCGCGATGAACCCAGGGCCATTTATTTCACCAGAATCGGTAATCAATTCGAGATTCGCATCAATGGGGTGCTGGTCAGTCTCCCGTTGGATTCCCAGAGCGCACGTTTCGATTTATCCAAGGCTCCTCGATTGATTACCGTACCGCAAGCACTGTTGCGGGGTGGCGATCTGCTGGAAATTACGATTCAAGCGCAAGCCTTGCGTCGCGGTGGGCTGTCGGTGATTCACTTTGGCGTTGATGGCGACTTGCGGCGGGCATTCGGCCAAGCCTATGGATGGCGAATCATGGGTTCGCTGATCGTCGTTTGTATCAGTTCGGTGCTGGGATTGTTCTCACTGTTGCTTTGGTCGCAGCAGCGCGTTCCTCTGTTCCTGCTGTTTGGCCTGGCCGAACTGATCTGGTCTTTTCGAGTGGGCGACGTGCTGATCGATGAGCCGCCTTTGGGCTGGCCCGCTTGGGGGGTGGCGGTCGCCTTCGCCTACGCGCTCTATGTCGGACTGACAGCCCGGATCATCATGCTGGTGTTAGACGTCGAACGGGATTGGTTCCCACTGGCCTGGCGTGCGTATCTTCTAAGCTCGGCCGGGGTCAGCCTGGCGGCATTCGCGCAGGGCTATCTGATCCTCTGGACGACTTGGCTGGGGTTCATGATCGGTCTGACCCTACTCTGCGCCGGGATTGCGATTCGGGTGACTTGGCAGAGTCGTCGGTTCGAGCATGTGATGCTGACGTTTTCTCTTTGGGTAGGCGTTCTGGTCGGGATCCGCGACTGGATTTATGTTTGGCTCAAACCCGATGCTTTTGGTGATGCCTCGTGGGTTCGATATGTGTCGATCCTCTTCTGTTTAACGATGGGTTTGATCATTGCCGATCGTTACACCCGCGCCGACCGCGAATTGCGCGTCCTGAATCAGACGCTTGCTGATCGGGTGGCCGAGCGCGAGCGCCAGCTTGCCGCATCCTTCGAGCAGACCAGAGAAGCCGTGCAGCAGGCGGCGGCTCTCGCCGAGCGCCAGCGCCTGATGCGCGACATGCATGACGGATTAGGCAGTCGGTTGAGCGGCGCACTCAACGTACTGCGCGGCAATCTCGCGTCCCACTGGGTCGCCGTTGAATACATCAGTGAAGCGCTGGAAGAATTAAAACTGACTGTGGATTCGCTCCAGGACTATATGGGGGATCTCGGCACTGTGCTTGGCAACTTGCGCTATCGTTTACAGGATCGTCTGAAAGTGGCTGGGGTTAGCCTGGTCTGGCGGGTGCAACCTTTGCCGCCGTTTGAAAGACTCACCCCGACCAGTGTCCGCAGCATTCAAAACCTGATGCTGGAAGCTATCGCCAATGCGATGCGGCATGGCGCCGCTGCCGAAATTACGGTGACTGCCCGCTTCGATGCGGAATCCAGTAGCGCGTGGATTGTCATTGAGGACAACGGGCGGGGATTCGATCCTGATGCAACCCGGGGCGGTCGTGGTCTTACGCTGATCCAGCAGCGTGCGCGAGAACTGGGCGGGGAAGCGGTCATCGAAAGTTACCCTGAACGCGGTTGTCAAGTGCGAGTGTGTCTGCCTTACGTATCGCTGGAGCGCTCGTCGCTACCTGCTGATGCGAGAAACTGCCTATAGACGCAAGGGAGCGGTGCTGAAACTTGATAGCACCCACGCGGAGAGAGGAGAACCCATGGCTATTCACGTCAAATACTTCGCCAGTCTGCGCGATCACTTGGGCCGTGCGGGCGACGAACTAGGGGCATCGGCTGGATTGACGGTTGCAGAAATCTGGGCGACGTTGCATCCAGAAACGCCTTTGCCGCCCAATACGCTGGTTGCGGTGAACTTGGAGTACGCCGACCAGACACAGTCGGTGCAGGACGGCGACGAAGTGGCGTTTTTTCCACCAGTGACGGGAGGATGAGGAATGCGGATCGAAGTGCGTGACCAGCCTTTTGCACCGCTGGTGGAACTGACGGATTATCAGACCGGACTGGAGGAGCGCCTTTCCGGTCAGTACGGCGCAACCGCGATCTTTATCGGCACAATGCGTGATTTCAACGACGGGGAGGCAGTGCAGTGCATGACGCTGGAGCATTATCCCGGCATGACCGAGCGCCAGCTTCAGCGCCTGGTTGAAGCCGCATTTCGGGACTGGCCGTTGCTGGATGCACTGGTGATTCATCGGGTAGGGGCTTTACAGCCGAATGATCCCATTGTGCTGGTGGCGGTATGGTCAGCGCACCGGGCCGCTGCGTTTGCCGCTTGCCGCTTCATGATGGAAGAACTGAAATCGAAAGCGCCGTTTTGGAAACGCGAGGATCGGGCCGCTGGCGCTCACTGGGTGGAACACAGTACCAAAGGATTTTTGGAAGCGGCAACGCCGGATTGACCTAAACTTCGTATGCAAAGCCGCTGTCCGTTTCCGACCCTCCCACTCTTGGAGAACCGCGCCGCATGTCCACCGGCAATGAATTCACCCTGCTGAAGGATCGGCGGTTTTTGCCGTTCTTCATCACCCAGTTTCTGGGCGCGTTCAACGACAATGTGTTCAAGAACGCGCTGATTATCCTGATCGCTTTTCAGGGGGCGACCGATGTCGCGCAATCCAGCCTGCTGATCAATTTCAGCGCGGGCCTGTTTGTGTTGCCTTTTTTTCTGTTTTCAGCGACGGCTGGCCAGTTATCCGATAAATATGAAAAGTCGCGCTATATCCGCTGGGTCAAGCTGCTGGAAATTGTCATCATGATCGCCGCGGCAATGGCGTTCTACTGGGGCAATACCTACTGGTTAATCGGGCTGCTGTTCCTGATGGGCTGGCAATCCACTCTGTTTGGACCGGCCAAATACAGCATCATGCCGCAGCATCTCAGGCCGGATGAACTGGTCGGCGGCAACGCCTGGGTTGAGATGGGCACCAATCTGGCCATCTTGTTAGGGACGATGGTGGGCGGAATTTTAATCGCCCAAACCCAGGGTGCAATCTGGGTGGGCGCAGCCGTGGTGGGACTGGCAATCTTCGGTTATCTCAGTAGCTGCTTCATCCCGCTGGCGCCGCCCGCCGCGCCGGATTTGAAAATCAACTGGAATCCGGCTACCGAAACTTGGCGCATTCTAAAATTCACCTATCAAAATTTTACCGTTTTTCAGTCGGTGCTCGGCATTTCCTGGTTCTGGTTCCTGGGCAGCGTCTATCTGGCGCAACTGCCCCATTTCACCCGGCTCAATCTGGGCGGCGGCGAGCATGTGGTCACGCTCTTGTTGATGTTGTTTGCCGTTGGCATTGGCATCGGTTCGCTGTTATGCGAACGGATGTCGGGACGCACGGTAGAGCTTGGTCTCGTACCCTTTGGTTCGATTGGCCTGACGGTGTTCGGCGTTGATCTGTTCTTTGCGACACCGGTCGCGCCCGTCGTCAGCGGGGAATTGCTCGGCGTAGGGGCTTTTCTGACCGGGCCGGGTCACTGGCGGGTGGTGCTGGATATCGTGCTGATTGGCATCTTCGGGGGCTTGTTCATCGTGCCGCTGTACGCTCTGGTGCAGCAACGCAGCGAGCCGAGCCATCTATCGCGAGTCATCGCTGGCAACAACATCCTGAATGCGGTGTTTATGGTGGCGGCGGCGTTGATTGCCGTGGCGATTTTGAAACAGGGCTTGAGTATTCCGGAGCTGCTGTTGGTAATGGCGCTCTTCAACGCGGCGGTGGCGATTTATATTTTCACCCTGGTGCCGGAATTCTTGATGCGGTTCCTCGTCTGGATCATGGTGAACGTGGTGTACCGGCTGCGAGTTCGTGGGTTGGAAAACATTCCCGACAAGGGGCCGGTGGTGGTGGTGTGTAACCATGTGAGCTTCATGGATGCGTTGGTGGTGATTGGTTGCTGCCGGCGGCCCATCCGCTTCGTGATGGACCATCAGATTTTCAAAATTCCCGTGCTCAGTTTCGTGTTTCGCACTGCGGGGGCTATTCCGATTGCTCCGGCGCGAGAAGAACCCGAAATTCTGGAGCAAGCCTATAACCGGGTTGCCGCCTATCTGGAGGAAGGCGAAGTCGTGGGTATCTTCCCCGAGGGGCAACTGACCAAGGACGGCGAAATGGGTCCATTCAGGAACGGCATCGAACGCATTGTTCGGCGTACCCCGTCGCCCGTGGTCCCGATAGCCTTGCGTGGGTTATGGGGCAGTTTCTTCAGCCGTCGTTACGGGAAAGCCATGAAACATGTTCCACGACGGTTCTGGTCGCGGCTTGAATTGGTGGTGGGGGCGCCCGTGCCGCCGGAACAGGCCACGTCGGCGTTGCTGCGTGAACGGGTAAAGGCATTACGCGGCGATTGGTTATGAGCAAGGAGCAGCAGGTCGGCGCCGTGCCGATGTGGATGATCATCGCTCTGGGCGTACTGGGCGGGATTATTCTGTACTGGTACACCACGCCTCAGGAAACGCCTGTCTGGATTCGGGGTTGGTTGCCAGGATTGCCGGAATATACCGGGCCGCTCTATCGCTGGCGTGATGGCCAAGGGCAGTTGCAGGTGACTGACAAACCGCCCCGGGATCGGCTTTATGAAACGGTGCAATATCGTAGCGACGCCAATGTGGCGCCGTCGAAGGGCCGGTAGCTGGCGAATGTCCTTCCCCGAAAGGGGAAAAAGAATTTTTTTGTACAGGCCAGGAAAGACCGTGCGGCTACGGTGCAGCCTTTTGCGGTGTTTTGAGTTGCTGTGCCAGTTTGTTCAGCTCCTCGACCGACATCTTCTCATCATAGATGCCGGCGCCAACCTGAATGTCGGGTTTGAAGGAAACCTCAGCGCTGTGGGCGTAGGAAATCTTGCGCGAGGCCCGGCCTTCGCCCGGCTTTGGCCACCAGTACTCAACCCAGCCGCCATCCGCATTCGCGCCGGCCTTGCACAATTCCTGGAACAGCGGCTTGTCCTTGTCGTCGCGCATTTGCAGGATCGGCTTGCCGACCAGATCAGGCCGCAGCGGATGGCCCAGCATCACATTGTCCCGGCAGCTATAAACGAACACATAGCTGTCTTTCCAGACCCAGCGGGCATCCTTGTTGTTGTTGAAATCGGAGAAGCCGGCCAGGCCCTTGGCGTTCAGGTATTGAACCGCTTCGTGGACCTTGGTGATGATTTCTTCGGGAGTGGCGGCGTTGGGATCGGCAGCCAGCGCCGGCGCAGTGCCCAGAATCAGGGCCAGACTGGTGAAAAGCGCAGTTTTGCGCATGATTGGAATCCTCCGGAATGAGGGTGAGTAGGGAGCGCCAGATGGCTTAGGCAACCCAGGGCTTGCCGGCGGGCAGGATTTCCTTCCCGTAGATTTCGTTCAGGATGATCCGCGCCATCATGTACCAGGCCGCCAGTGCGCAGACCATCAGTTCATATCCGGCTATCACGGTCAGGCTGGGATAGCCAAAGTGCGCCAGATCGAGCAGGATGAAGCCGATCAGCAGCGTGGTAAAGGTGAAGGCCATGGCGCCGTGAATACGCAGTGCGCCCACCCACAGGATCGCGGTGAACAGGGTCCAGGCCACCAGGAACCAGCCGACATCTTCGGTGCCCGCTTTGAATACGTCGAATTTATTACCCAGTAACATCAGGCACAGCGCAATCCAGAACGCGCCGTAGGACGTGAAGGCGCAATAGCCGAAGTTGTTGCCGGTCTTCATTTCCTGCAGACCGGCAATCAGTTGCGCTGCTCCCCCAAACATCAATCCCAGCCAAACCACCGGGCCGATGCTGGGCATCCAGCCCACGTTGTGGAATTGCAAAACCAGCGTAGTCAAACCAAAGCCGGCCAAGCCCACGACCGCCGGATTGCCAAGTTTTTGTTCTGCCATTGTTCTCAACCTCATGGATGAATTTTTTCAGGCTTGCGGGGCGCTGTCGCCACCATCGGGAAGACAGCGCCCGATGCAGCCCACAACGAATATAGAAGAGATTTTTCAGATTTGAAGCAAAAAAATCTTTTTCTGCGTCAATAGGAATCAAGCTCCCCGCGCCGCCCGCTTGCGTTCGTGTTCGAGTAACAGCTTTTTGCGCAGGCGGATGGATTTGGGGGTGACCTCGACCAGTTCGTCGTCGTCGATGAATTCCAGCGCCTGTTCCAAACTCAGTCGTACTGGCGGGGTCAACAGAATGTTTTCATCGGAGCCGGCGGCGCGGATGTTCGTCAGTTGTTTGGCCTTGAGTGGATTGACCACCAGATCGTTATCGCGGGAGTGGATGCCAACGATCATGCCTTCGTAGACTTCGTCGCTGGGGCCGACCATCATTCGCCCGCGCTCCTGAAGATTGAACAAGGCGTAGGCCAGTACCTTGCCGGTCGCGTTGGCGATCAGTACTCCATTGAGCCGTGCGCCAATCGCGCCTTTTTTGACCGGTCCGTAGCGGTCGAAAACATGGTAAATCAAGCCAGTGCCGGAGGTGGTGGTCAGGAACTCGGTTTGGAAACCGATCAGGCCACGGGCTGGAATGAGATAGTCCAGCCGCACCCGGCCTTTGCCGTCGGGCTGCATATCCAGCAGATCGCCGCGCCGCTCGCCGAGCTTTTCCATGATCGCGCCCTGATGTTGCTCCTCCACGTCCACGGTGAGCTGTTCATAAGGTTCACAGAGTTCGCCGTCGATCTCGCGGACGATCACCTCTGGACGGGAGACCGCCAGTTCGTAGCCCTCGCGGCGCATATTCTCGATCAGGATGGACAAGTGCAATTCGCCGCGCCCGGACACCTTGAATTTGTCCGGATCGTCGCTGTCTTCGATGCGCAGGGCGACATTGTGGATCAATTCGCGCTGGAGCCGCTCGCGCACTTGGCGACTGGTGACGAATTTCCCCTCGCGGCCCGCAAAGGGAGACGTGTTGACCTGAAACGTCATGCTCATGGTCGGCTCGTCGACTTTGAGCGGCGGCAACGGCTCAATGGCGTTTGGGTCGCAGATCACATCGGAGATGCCCAATTTGTCGATGCCAGTGAAGGCGATGATGTCGCCGGCGGAAGCCTCCGGGAATTCGATGCGCTCGATGCCCTGAAAACCGAGGATTTGCAACACGCGACCACTGCGGCGGTTGCCGTGCCGATCCAGAATCACCACCGGGGTGTTGGTTTTGACCTTGCCCCGGCGAATGCGGCCAATGCCAATCACACCGACATAGCTGTTGTAATCCAGGGAACTGACCTGTAATTGAAACGGCCCTTCCGGGTCCACTGCGGGCGCTGAGACATGGGCAACGATGGTCTCGAAGAGAGGGTCCATGTTACCGGAACGCACCTCTTCATCCAGACCTGCATAGCCGTGCAGCGCGGAGGCGTAAATGACCGGGAAATCCAGTTGCTCATCGGTAGCGCCGAGTCGGTCGAACAGGTCGAACGTGCGGTCCAGCACCCAATGAGCGCGGGAACCGGGCCGGTCGACTTTGTTGATGACCACAATCGGTTTGAAGCCCATGGCAAAGGCTTTTTGCGTGACAAAGCGGGTTTGCGGCATCGGCCCGTCTACGGCGTCGACCAACAGCAGCACGGAATCGACCATCGACAGCACCCGTTCCACTTCGCCGCCAAAATCGGCGTGGCCAGGCGTGTCGACAATGTTGATTCGGTAGTCGCGCCAGCGCAGAGAGGTGTTTTTGGCGAGAATGGTGATGCCGCGTTCCTTCTCCAGGTCATTGGAGTCCATGAGCCGCTCGACAGGAGCGCCCCGGTCGCTAAGCGTGCCGGATTGCTGTAGCAACTTGTCTACCAACGTGGTCTTGCCGTGGTCGACGTGGGCGATAATGGCGATGTTACGAAGTTTTTCAATCACTGTTTAATCACGCTGGGTGGCTATCGGGCGGGATAAGGCGCGGCATTATAGCGAAGAAAACGACAAAGCCCCGCGCGAGGCGAGGCTTTGGCTGGAAAGGTCAGGTGGAAAATGGTTATTTTGTTGCTGGAGCTGCGAATTTCTTGACCATAGTGGCTTGCGGACCTTTCGGTCCGACTTTGAATTCGAACTCGACCTTCTGGTTTTCAGCCAGGGTGCGGAATCCCTTGCCTTCGATCACCGAATAATGAACAAACACGTCGCTGCTGCCATCCTCGGGGGCGATGAATCCGAAGCCCTTGGCCTCGTCAAACCACTTTACAGTACCGGTGCGCATTAGGAGTAAAACCTCAAAGCCAAAATTTTCCTTTTTGCCGGTCCATCCAAGCTGCCCCATTCCAGCGAGAGAATAGACGAACCCGGAGGCCGACGCGGGGTCTTTAAAGGTTCGCAACCTTTATTACCCAAGGCGGAAAGTACTGGAAAGCCTTAGCTTCCGCAAGCCAATTTTATCAGCGCTGGTGCAGAACTCATGCGAAGATATTGGCTGTTTTCGGTACGTGAAAAACCAAATCTTTCCAAACAAAATCTTACTCATCTTCGTGGAAAAAACCTTCGTTTTCCTGCATAACCGGCTCCTTGAATGTCCGATTCGTGATCGCGCCGCACTGGCCCGTCGGCTGCAAATTGTACATCGCCGGTGGCGTGAAGGCCGGCCCATTGATCGCAGCCTGGAGCAGTTGGTTGCTGAACTGGACGCTGCCGCGACTCTTTTGCGCCAACGCCGTGCGACGTTGCCCGTCCCGACGTTCGATGATCGCCTGCCCATCAATACGCATCGTGAGGCGATTGCCGCTGCTATTCGCCAACATCAGGTGATCGTGCTGTGTGGCGAAACGGGGTCCGGTAAAACGACCCAGTTACCGAAAATCTGCCTCTCTCTCGGACTGGGTGCGGCGGGGTTGATCGGGCATACCCAACCGCGCCGCATTGCTGCACGCTCCGTAGCGACGCGCATCGCGGCGGAACTGGGAACTCCGGTGGGTGGGTCAGTGGGCTACAAGGTGCGCTTCTCGGACCGGATGGGGCCGGAGACGCGGGTCAAGCTGATGACTGACGGCATTTTGCTGGCGGAAACCCAGAGCGACCGGCGGCTCGATCAATATGAGGTCATTATCATTGATGAGGCTCACGAACGAAGCCTGAATATTGATTTCCTGCTCGGTTATCTCAAGCGCTTGCTGCCGCGCCGGCCCGATCTCAAACTGATTATCACTTCAGCGACCATTGATCCCGAACGCTTTTCCCGGCATTTCGATCACGCCCCGATTATCGAAGTCTCTGGACGGACCTATCCGGTGGACGCAGTCTACCGGCCTTTGCTAGCCACCGAGGAGGACGAGCGCGACCGCGATTTGCCGCAAGCCATTTTGGACGCCGTAGATGAGGTGTGGCGGCAGGGGCCAGGCGATATTCTCATCTTCCTGTCCGGCGAGCGGGAAATTCGCGAGACAGCGGAAAGTCTGCGTAAACACCATCCACCGAATACCGAGATTCTGCCGCTGTACGCCCGCCTCTCTGCGGCGGAGCAGAACCGAGTGTTTCAGCCGCATGGCCGACCGCGCATTGTGCTGGCGACCAATGTGGCGGAAACGTCACTGACTGTACCGGGTATTCGCTATGTGATCGACCCCGGTACGGCGCGCATCAGCCGCTACAGTCCACGCAGCAAAATCCAGCGATTACCAGTGGAGAAGATTTCCCAGGCTAGCGCTCGGCAACGGGCCGGACGTTGTGGGCGGGTAAGCGCTGGCGTGTGCATCCGCTTGTATGCCGAAGAGGATTTCCAGTCCCGGCCCGCGTTTACTGATCCCGAAATTTTGCGCACGCATCTGGCGGCGGTGATTTTGCAGATGAGCGCCCTGAATTTGGGCCGCCCGGAGGATTTTCCTTTCGTCGATCCACCCGATTCGCGACAGATCAGTGACGGTTTCCGGTTGCTGTTCGAATTGCAGGCGGTCGATGAACAGCGCGGCGTCACGGAGCTGGGCCGGCAATTGGCGAAATTACCAGTCGATCCCCGCTTGGGGCGGATGTTGCTGGCGGCGCAACAAGAGGGGGTTTTACGCGAGGCGCTCATCATCGTCGCGGCGCTGGCGATTCAGGACCCCCGTGAACGCCCTTTGGAGAAGCAACAGGCGGCGGATGAGAAGCATCGCCGATTTCGGGATGAACAGTCCGATTTCCTGGCCCTGTTGAAGCTGTGGGACTACTACCATGAACAAGCCCGCCAGCTTTCCAGGAATCAATTGCGCAATCTCTGTCAGACGGATTTCCTGTCCTTCGTGCGGATGCGCGAATGGCATGATTTGCATCAGGAATTGTTTGGGCGGGTGACGGAAATGGGGATGCGGCTGAATGATGTTCCGGCCACCTATGATGGGTTGCATCGGGCGCTGCTGACTGGCCTGCTCGGCCATCTCGGTTTAAAACAGGAGGAACACGCCTATCTCGGCGCCCGCGGGCGGCAGTTCTACCTGTTCCCGGGTTCCGGGTTGTTCAAAAAACATCCCCGGTGGGTTATGGCCGCTGAAGTGGTGGAAACCCGCCGGTTGTACGCCCGCACCGTGGCGCGGATTGAACCGGAATGGGTGGAAGGACTGGCTGGACCCCTGCTCAAGCGCAGTTATTCGGAACCGCATTGGGAGAAACGTAGCGCACAGGTCACTGCGACCGAGCGAGTGACGTTGTATGGCCTGCCCATTATCGCCGGACGCCGGGTCAACTACGGACCGTTGGACCCGGCGCTGGCCCGGGAAATTTTTATTCGCCAGGCGCTGGTGCAAGGGGAGTTTCACTGCAAAGCGCCCTTTTTCCAACACAACCAGCAATTGCTTGAAGAATTAGCGGATTTGGAGACCCGCGCCCGTCGCGATTTAGCGGCTGACGAGGAGGCGCTGTATCGCTTTTACGATGAACGGATTCCCGAAGGCATTTACAGCGGGCCGAGTTTCGAGATCTGGCGGAAAAAAACGGAACGCGAAAATCCCCGATGGCTATTTCTCGACCGGGAGGCGTTATTAGCGGACGCCGGGCCGGCGGTGGATGGCGAGCGCTATCCTGACCATCTCGATCTCGACGGACTGAGACTGCCCTTGCGTTACCGTTTTGCGCCGGGTGAGGACGACGATGGAGTCACGTTGACCGTACCCCTGGCGGCAGTGAATCAGGTGGACCCAAAACGGCTCGACTGGTTGGTGCCGGGGTTGCAAGCGGAACGGATGGCGGCGTTGCTGAAATCGTTGCCCAAAGCGTTGCGGCGGAATTTTGTGCCGGTTCCCAACTATGTCCAAGTGCTTTTGGCGGTGATCAAGCCCGGCGAGCAGTCGCTGACCGGGGCGATGGCCGAGCAATTGCAACGCATGACCGGGGTGGCAATTTCCGAAGAAGCGTGGAATCCCGACGCGGTGCCCGGTCATTTGCGGATGCGCTTCCGGGTGGTGGATGCTGAGGATCAGGAACTGGCGGTCGGACGCGACTGGGCAGTGATGCAGGCGCAGTGTTGCGGCGCGGCCCGACGCAGTTTCGCGGCGTTGCCGACCCCGGAGTTCGAGCGGGAAGAAGTGCGCGACTGGGATTTTGGCGACTTGCCGGAAGAGGTGAGCTTTGTCCGCAATAGTGTTCAATTACGCGGTTATCCGGCACTGGTCGCGGAAGCGGATGGAACGTTGGCGC
>JBAQIQ010000217.1:0-9400 GCA_049288935.1 Candidatus Competibacteraceae bacterium | reverse complement strand
CAAAACCGGTGGGGTAAAGGTCATGGCGGCTTCTCCAAAAGCGATAGCCGAAGTCTAGCGATCCTTGACGGAGCGAAATAGCCGACCATCAGCAAATCTTTATTGCGGAAACAGCAACAATGGATCGGCTTGAAGCGATGAACTTGTTTATGCGGGTAGCGGAACGGGGCAGTTTTGCCGCCGCCGCTGAGCAACTCGGCGTAGCGCGCTCGGTAGTCACGCGGCAGATCGCCGCATTGGAGGCTCATCTCGGCATCAAGCTGATCACCCGCAGCACGCGCCGCCTGGCGCTGACCTCGGCAGGCGCCGCCTATCTGGAAAAATGCCGGGTAATTCTCAACCTGATGGAAGCCGCTGAAACGGATGTCGCAGCAGAACACCTGACGCCACGCGGGAACCTGCGCATTGGCTTACCCCTGACTTTCGGTCTGAAGCGCCTGACGCCCTGGCTGCTCGATTTTGCGCAGCGCTATCCAGAGGTTAATCTGGACATGGATTATACCGACCGGCGGCTCAACCTGATTGAAGAAGGGTTCGATCTGTCCATCCGCATCACTGATCGCCTGGAACCGGGCGACATTGCGCGTAAATTGGGTTCCTGTCAGTTATGGGTCGTGGCCTCGCCGGATTACCTCGCCCAGCATGGATGCCCACAGCATCCTGCCGAACTGAAGCATCACGAATGTTTGACTTACACGATTGACGCGAACCACGCAACCTGGCCGTTCAGGATCAACGGACGCCTGGAGCCGGTCTATGTGCATAGCCGCATCAGCGCCAATAATGGCGAAGCGCTAATCGAAGCTGTGGCCTCCGGGCTGGGAATCGCTCTCCAACCGGATTTTATTGTCGAACCGTATCTGGCAGCGGGGAAAGTCGAAGTCATTTTAGCGCCATTCGCTCAGCCGGATTTCGGCATCTACGCCCTGCTCCCCAGCAACCGCTACATGCCCTTTCGGGTCCGGGTTTTCATCGACTTTCTGGCGGCCCGCTTGAGGGCCTCAGATCAGCCGCCCTCCCGTAGCGCCATTTAATTCATCAGTCTCTGCCGCCACAGCCCGCCTGATGCGGGCTTTTTCATGCGGTCACGAGCCAGAGAGCGATACGTTCAATCCCAGTGGTATAGTCGCATCACTCTATCATTAGCTGATTTTGTGATCGTGCGGGTCATTCATCGGAGAAACTAAAACATGCGTTTTTTCACTACTGAAGGACCGGTCAAAGCGGATATGCATTACTGCCTGCCGCCGTTGCAGCGTTGGGATTTGGAAGAAATCCTGAGCCTGATTGATCAGCAGAAATACTTTCTGCTTCATGCGCCCCGGCAGACCGGCAAGACCACCTATCTGCTGGCGCTGGCGGATTATTTGAACCAGGAAGGCCGCTACCGGGCGGTGTACGCCAACATCGAAAGCGCCCAAGCCTATCGGGAGAAGGTGGACAAGGGCATGGCGGTGGTCGTGGAACAGATTTCCCGAGGCGCCCGCGACCAACTCGGCGATGCGGGAGCTGCCACCTTGGGCCGAGAGGTGATCGCCACATCTACTGGCGGCACCATTGTTGAAGAATTTCTGACCCGCTGGTGTGAGGCAGCGCCCCTACCCGTGGTGGTGCTGCTCGACGAAGTGGATGCGCTGGTCGGGGACACGCTCATTGCGCTGCTGCGGCAGTTGCGCGCCGGCTATCCCAAACGTCCGAGCCAATTCCCGCAGACGGTGATTCTCTGCGGGGTGCGGGATTTACGCGACTACCGCATTCACGCCCGTTCGGAAGCCACCGTCATCACCGGCGGCAGCGCCTTCAACATCAAGGCCAAATCCTTGCGACTCGGTGATTTCAGCAAGGCGGAGGTCGCCGTACTCCTTGAGCAGCACATGACCGAAACGGGACAAGTCTTCACCCCCGAGGCGCGGGAGGCGGTGTGGACGTTAACCTTGGGCCAGCCCTGGCTGGTCAACGCCCTGGCCTATGAAACCTGCTTTGAGATCCGGGCCGGTCGCGACCGGAGCCAACCCATTACCGTCGAACGGATTCAACAGGCCAAGGAAAACCTGATTCTGCGCCGGGTCACCCACCTCGATCAGTTAGCGCACAAGTTGCAGGAAGCGCGGGTGCGCCGGGTCATCGAACCGATGCTGGCGGGCCGGGCGCTGGGCGAGGTGCCCGAGGACGACATTCAATACCTGCTCGATCTGGGCCTGTGCCGGATGGCGCCCGGTCAAGGGTTGACCATCGCCAACCCGATCTACCGCGAAGTCCTGCCGCGCACGCTGGCGTTTACCCCGCAAGCCTCCCTGCCGCAGATCGCCCCGACCTGGCTCGATCCCGATGGCGGCCTGAACCCGGACCAGTTGCTGGCCGCTTTCCTGCGCTTCTGGCGCCAGCATGGCCAACCTCTCCTGGGCAGCGCCCCCTACCACGAGATCGCCCCGCACCTCGTGCTGATGGCCTTCCTGCATCGGGTGGTCAACGGTGGCGGCACCCTAGAGCGGGAATACGCCATCGGCTGGGGCCGGATGGATTTGTGCCTGCGCTACGGCGCGGTGACGCTGGGCATCGAGATCAAGGTCTGGCGCGACGGCGAACCGGACCCCTTGGCCGAGGGCCTGGAGCAACTGGACGGCTATCTGTCCGGGCTGGGGCTGGACGGCGGCTGGCTGATCATTTTCGACCGCCGCTCGGGACAGCCGCCAATCCGGGAGCGCACGTCCAGCGCCGAGAGGCCCAGTCCCCAGGGTCGGCGCATCACCGTCGTCCGGGCCTGATTCCGCCCGGAAATGGAGACCGTGATCCGTGACTACGCCTGCTGAAATCGCCGAATTCGTCCGGGTCTGCCGCGAGAGCGCGCTGACCGAGCGCAGCGGTTCCCAGAGTCATTTCATCGCCCTGTGCCGCTTGCTGGGCCTCAAGCCCCCGCTGGAGGAAGACCCGCGCGGCGAGTGGTTCACTTTCGAGAAGGGGGCGAAGAAGACCGGGGGCGGCGATGGCTGGGCCGATGTCTGGCGGCGGCATTGCTTCGCTTGGGAGTACAAGGGCAAACACAGGGATTTGAACGCGGCGCTGCGGCAATTGCAGCAGTACGCCCTGGCCCTGGAAAACCCGCCCTTGCTCATCGTTTCCGATATGGAGACGATGGAGATTCACACCAATTTCTCCAACACGGTCAACGTCACCCATCGGCTGACGCTGGACGATCTGGCCGATCCGGCCAAGTTGGATTTGCTCCGGTGGGCGTTTCTGGAGCCCGACCGCTTGCAGCCGGCCCGGACGCGGGAAGCCGTGACGCAAACCGCCGCGACGCTGATGGGCGGTCTCGCGCAGTCCCTGCGCCAGCGCGGCCATGATCCGCAACCGGTGGCGCATTTCATGACCCGGCTGCTGTTCTGCCTGTTCGCCGAGGACATCGGGCTGTTGCCCGACCGGCTGTTCGGTGCGCTGGTGGAGGAATCCCGGCGGACGCCGGCGGATTTTCCCGGTTTGGCCCGCGACCTGTTTCGAGCGATGCACCAAGGCGGGCGGTTCGGGTTGGCGCGGATCGCCTGGTTCAACGGCGGGCTGTTCGATGACGAGGGCTGTTTGCCGCTGGAGCGGGCCGATCTGGACACGCTGCACTCCGCGACGGTGTTGGACTGGTCGGCGATTGAGCCGGCCATTTTCGGGACGCTGTTCGAGCGGGGACTGGACCCGGACAAGCGGTCGCAACTGGGCGCGCACTATACCGATGCGGCGTCGATTCGCCGCTTGATCGAGCCGGTGATCCGCGATCCGCTGTTGGCGGAATGGGCGACGGTCAAGGCGGAGATGGCGCGGTTGCTGGCGGCGAAAAAGCCGAAACGGGCGCAGGCGGAACAGGCTTTGCGGGGTTTTCTGGAGCGGTTGCGGATGTTTCGGGTGCTCGATCCGGCCTGTGGGTCCGGCAACTTCCTCTATCTGGCGCTGCGCACGCTCAAGGATATTGAGCATCAAGTCATGCTGGAGGCGGAGACGCTGGGCCTGCAACGCGGATTTCCCACGGTCGGCCCGGAGTCCGTCCTCGGGATCGAAATCAATCCCTACGCGGCGGAACTGGCGCGGCTGACGGTGTGGATCGGCGAGATTCAATGGATGCTCGGCCATGGCTACAGCCTGAACGACCAGCCGATTCTGAAGCCGCTGAACTCGATTGAGTGCCGGGATGCGCTGTTGGACGGGGGCGGCGAAGCCACCTGGCCGGCTGCCGACGCCATCGTGGGCAATCCGCCGTTCTTGGGTGATAAGAAGCAGTTGGCGGAACTGGGTGATGAATATGCGGGATGGTTGCGTCGGGTCTATCAGGGGCGTGTTCCCGGTGGCGCGGACCTGGTCTGCTACTGGTTCGAGAAGGCGCGAGCGCAGATCGAAGCCGGGCAAGCGCAACGGGCCGGACTGGTGGCGACCAATTCGATTCGGCAAAAACGCAACCGACCGGTTCTGGAACGTATCCAGGCCAGCGGCGTGATTTTCCACGCTTGGTCCGATTTGGAATGGGTCAACGAAGGCGCGGCGGTGCGGGTTTCGCTGGTCTGCTTCGGCACTGCGCCCCCCTCGCCCTCTGGGAGAGGGGCCGGGGGTGAGAGCACGATGCTCGACGGTCGCCTCGTCGCCGCGATTCACGCCGATCTGACCGGATCGAGCGAGACCACCGGCGCACTGGATTTGACGCAGGCTCGCCCGTTACCGGAAAACGCCGGCTGTTCGTTCTTCGGTCTATGTCTGGCAGGCGCGTTTGCGGTGGACAGCGACACGGCGCGACGCTGGTTGCGGCAACCGAATCCGCACGGTCGCCCGAACAGCGAGGTGCTGCGCCCCATCTGGAATGGCGTGGATGTCACCCAAGGCTGGAAAGGCCGCTGGGTCATCGATTTCGGCGCCGACCTGAGCGAGAAAGAAGCCGCGCTGTACGAAGCGCCGTTCGCCCATGTGCTGGCGAAGGTGAAGCCAGTGCGGATGCGCAACCGCGAGAAATCGCGGGTTGATTACTGGTGGCGGCACGGTCGCCCACGCCCAGAGTTGCGCCGCAAACTGGCGGGACTGGCGCGCTATATCACCACCCCGGAAACCGCCAAGCATCGATTCTTCGTGTGGTTTCCGCTCAGCGCCGCGCCCGAACACAGTTTGATCGTGATTCCCCGCGATGACGACGCGACCTTTGGCGTGCTGTCATCACGGTTTCACGTCACTTGGGCATTGGCAAAAGGCGGGAGAATGGGATATGGGAACGACCCTCGCTACAACTCGACCATGACTTTCGAGACCTTCCCGTTTCCCGACGGCTTGCAGCCGAACCAAAACGCCCTCTCCCCCACCCCTCTCCCGCAAGCGAGTGAGGGGCTTCACATCGCCGAAGCCGCCCGCACACTGAACGAATTGCGCGAAAACTGGCTGAATCCCCCGCAATGGGTGGATCGGGTTCCCGAAATCGTCCCCGGCTATCCCGACCGGCTGATTCCCAAGCCCGAACACGCCGCCGAGTTGAAGAAGCGCACGCTGACCAACCTCTACAACCAGCGCCCGGCCTGGCTGAATCACGCGCACCGCGCCCTCGATGAAGCAGTCGCCGCCGCTTACGGCTGGCCCGTTGACTTGAGCGACGACGAAGTGTTGCGCCGGCTGCTGGCCCTGAATCGGGAGCGAGCACCATGACTTTACAGGAGACCCGCCATGCGTTTTTTCAATACCGAAGGGCCGAATGTGGCTGAAGATCATTACAGCCTGCCACCGTTGCAGCGTTGGGATCTGGAAGAAATTCTGACCCTGATCGACCAGAAGAAATACTTTCTGCTGCACGCCCCCCGGCAGACCGGCAAGACCACCTGCCTGCTGGCGCTGGCGGATTATTTGAACCGGGAAGGCCGCTACCGGGCGTTGTACGCCAATATCGAAGCGGCGCAGGCCGCACGCGAGCGGGTGGAAGCCGGCATGGCCGCCGTGGTGCAAGTCATCGCCAACAGCGCCCGTTGGTCGTTGCAGGATGAAAACGCTCAGACCCTGGCGCGGCAGGTGTTGCAGGAACAAGCGGGGCTGGCCGGGCTGGAAGGGTTTTTGACCCAATGGTGCGCGCAATCGCCGTTGCCGGTAGTGTTGCTGCTCGACGAAGTGGACGCCCTGGTCGGGGACACGCTCATTGCGCTGCTGCGGCAGTTGCGCGCCGGCTATCCCAAACGTCCGAGCCAATTCCCGCAGACCGTAATTCTCTGCGGAGTGCGGGATTTACGCGACTACCGCATTCACGCCCGTTCGGAAGCCACCGTCATCACCGGCGGCAGCGCCTTCAACATCAAGGCGGAATCGCTGCGGCTCGGCGATTTTAATGCGACGGAAGTCCGAGCATTACTCCAGCAACATACCGCTGAAACGGGACAAATCTTCACCCCCGAGGCGCTGGATGCCGTCTGGACATTAACCTTGGGCCAGCCCTGGCTGATCAATGCCCTGGCCTACGAGGTGTGTTTTCGGATGCGTGACGGTCGCGACCGGAGCCAACCCATTACCGTCGAACGGATTCAACAGGCCAAGGAAAACCTGATTCTGCGCCGGGTCACTCACCTCGATCAGTTAGCGCACAAGTTGCAGGAAGCGCGGGTGCGCCGGGTCATCGAACCGATGCTGGCGGGCCGGGCGCTGGACGAAGTCCCCGAAGATGATCGGCAATATCTGGTGGATTTGGGCCTGCTGCGCCGGGCGGGCGGCGGCGGTCTGGTGGTCGCCAACCCGATTTATCGGGAGGTGTTGCCGCGCGCCCTGGCCGGCGGCCCGCAGGACTCCCTGCCGCAGATTTCCCCCACTTGGCTGAACCCGGACAGCAGCCTCAACCCGGAACAGTTGTTGACCGCCTTCCTGCAATTCTGGCGGCAGCATGGCCAGCCGCTGCTGGGCAGCGCCCCGTACCACGAAATCGCGCCCCATTTAGTGTTGATGGCTTTCCTGCATCGAGTGGTCAATGGCGATGGGACGCTGGAACGGGAATACGCCATCGGCTGGGGTCGGATGGATCTCTGCCTGCGCTACGGCGCGGTGACGCTGGGCATTGAACTCAAGGTCTGGCGCGACGGCGAACCCGACCCCGTGGTCGAGGGCCTGGAGCAACTGGACGGCTATCTGGCCGGGCTGGGGCTGGACGGCGGCTGGCTGATCATTTTCGACCGCCGCTCGGGACAACCGCCGATCCGCGAGCGCACCGCCAGCAGCGAGAGGCCCAGTCCCCAGGGCCGGCGCATCACCGTGGTCCGGGCGTGATTCCGCTCGAACATGGAGACCATGATCCGTGACCGCGCCCGGTCGGCCCAATAAGCCAGAGTGGAACGGTCAGAAATTTAGAGCTACGCTTGTCAATACAGCGGATCGTTAGAGCAAGCGAACTGCGCCTGCCGGACACCGGGCAGCAGATGATTCGTTAACTGACTGACTAATTAAATTTAAGAAAAAGGTGAGGGTGGCAAGTATGGCAAATAACGTTGAAGTGCTGGTCCACGCAACTGGCCCCACCATGACCTGGGCCAAAGAGTTCTACAGCGCCTATCAATTTGAGCTTTCCAAACAAGCCAGCGACGACATGATTCTGGACAAAGTGGTTGATTTGACGGGCGGGAATGCAAAAGCCACCATTACGTTTATTGACGTGCTGAAAGCGATCTTGGTGTCAGCGGACGCCGGCTACCGGGAAGTGATGATCGTCGCCCATGGTCACCCGAAGGGATTGATCATGCCGCTGGGACCGGGTCTGGGCAGCGCAGACAAAGACAGCTTGCCACTGCTGACGTTCATGGCGGGCATCGTGATCGAGCGGGACCGGATTCAGGCCATCAAAGACGCTAAACAACAGCTCACGGCCTGGAAAAAACTGCTGGGCGATCTGTCCGGCACAACCACCGCCGGCGCACCGTGGGGAAAAACGGCATCAAGCGTCATCAGCGACCTGACCTCTTCTGCGGACGCGCAAGCATTGCTCGAAACCATGGCGCCGACGATCAAAGGGGTGTCTGTGCTGCAACACAAAACGGCGCTTGAGGTCATGGAACTGCGGAATAAAGTGGTCGCCAAAAAGTTGCAGCGCGTCGAAGTTCGGGCTTGCAACCTGGGTCAGGATAAAGACGGGATGACGGCGTTGCGGGAGTTCCTCGGGGCGGCCAAAGTGCTTGCGCCCACGGTCAAGACCTTCTACGGTAAGGTGCAGCCGACGACAACCCACGACGAGGCGGCTTACAAGACCTGGCTGAAGAAAAACACGCCATGGCTGCTCAAGAGCGGCAAGGAACCGGCAGGGGTAAGAACCTATCAGGGAGACTCGCTGTACCTCAAGTTGACCGATGCAGACGCTACCCCTCTCGCGGTGCTCAAATTGACGCAACCCAATTTACAAACCTGTATGGCGCTGGGGGCTAAAAAACTTCCGTACCGCGCAGTCAAAATTCTGGTAGACACCCACTTCAATATCAAAAAGAAATTGAACTACCAGAGCGGGGCGTTCTACATCGGCGGACTGGACCCGGTCGCTGGGCGGACGGCGCAAAACCCTTCACCGGCGGCGGCGAACGGAAAAGCGTTTGTCGTGGCGTCAGAGCCGGAATATCGCAATTTGATTGCTTCCAACCCTTGAATCCGGTTGGCAACCGGGCCAGCGGATCACGTTGACAACAGCGCCGTTTGGCCACAGAACAACCCGGCATGAAGCGTTCCAGCACTGGATTAACTGGCCAGCGGCGGTGCGCTGGAGCGTTGCAACGGCAAGCGGATTTGCATCCGGGTTCCTGCCGGAGCTTCTGCTAACCGGATATCGCCGTGATGGGCAGTCAATAACGATTGAACCACGGCCAGACCCAGACCTGCGCCACCCCGTGAGCGGGCGGTGGTGAAAAACGGCTCGAACACTCGCGCCGCATTGGCTGCGGAGATGCCGGGACCGTTGTCACTGACCTCTATCAGCAAGGCAGCGGGCATGGTGCAGGTCACGACCACCGTCACGGCGTCGCCGCCATGTTGCCGGGCATTGTCCAGCACATTGCCCAGAATGGATGTCAACACGTCTTCGGTCATGTTCACCACCACCGGCGGTATCGGTTCCAGCACCGTAACGCGCAACCCCATCTCCCGGTAACGAGCGGCCAAACGGCGCACCACGACGGCAACTTCAGCGCGGTCACTGGCCGAGGACTGCATCACGTCAGCGCGGGCCAGCTCCAGTAACCGCCGCACCAGACGATCCAAACGCGCCGCGTCCTGATCAAGATGCGTCAGAAACCGCTCGCGTTCGGCAACGGTCATGGTGTCGCCATGATCGTGCAGCAACTCCACCGCACCCCGGATCGCCGCCAGCGGGGTCTTAAATTCGTGGGAAACCTGAGCGGCGAAGGTGCGGATATAGTCGGCGCGCTGTTCCAGGTGC
>JBAQIQ010000216.1:0-3075 GCA_049288935.1 Candidatus Competibacteraceae bacterium | reverse complement strand
GATCAAGCCGGCGGCGTTGGGTGACGGGCTGCCGCGTTCCAGATTGAACACCTCCGGGCCGAGCAGGCGCGTGTCGGTTTTGGGCCGGTCCAGTTCCGCGCGCAGGGCGCGCACCTGGCGTTCGATGGCGGTGCGGTCGGCAGCCTCGGTGAAGAGGCGTTTCAAGATTTCCCGTTCGAGTTGGGTGGCGCGAACGCGATCCCCGGCGCGGACGGCGGTTTCGAGTTCCGTAAGCAAGTCGGTGAGTGGTCGTTGCGAGTTAGCGGCGGTGGGCATGGCGATGAGACTCCGATGGATTTACGGCTGATTCAGCGCCACTTGGCGCGCTTGTTCGCGGAACTGATCCACATCGGCTTGCAGTTTTGCCACATCCACCTGGCGCTGGCGGAGCCACTCATCAAGCGGGTGAAAGGCCGGGTCGGCGAGCAGTTCGGCCAGGCGCGGCACGGCCAACCCGACACCGGCAGCACGGGCGTGGCGAAAAAGGGCGGCGTAGTTGCGCAGCGAGGTCTGGAGGTCCTGACCCAGCCCGGCGACGAGTTGGTAAATGAGGGCGGCAAGCTGGTGGCGGAGGGGCGATTCGGCGAGAGCGGTCGTGGTGCCGTGGCGGTCAAGATAGAAAGCCAAATTTCCGTGCGAGATGGCGCGATTGGCGGGATTGGGCAATTGCTCGTGTAGGGCCAGCGCCCGGCGCTCCTGGGTAATTGCCTGGGCTACGTCGCCTTGTTTGTAGAACAGGCCGGCGAGGGAGCTGAGCACCATGGCGCTCCTGGCCGGATCATTCTGGAACAGCGGGAGGCAAGCTTCCAGCTTCGCCCGGGCCTCGGCGAAGCGACCCAGATTCTTCAGCACGTTGGCCCTATTCATCTGTCTGCCGGCAATGTCCACTTCTGGACTCTTCAGCTCACGCATGATCTCCAGAGCATCATCAAGGCGGCGCAAGGCGGATTCCCAGTCTTCCTGCTTAATGTGGGCTTCACTGGCGATGTCAAGCGCCGCAATCAGCGCACGGAAGAGGGCTTCGATATTTGGGGCCTCGTTCACGGATTTGCCGATACGATGTTGCTCCCACCAAGCCTCCAATTGTGCCAGCCGCTTCACTACCTCCGCCAACGTAGTTGCGACATCCTTGCCTTGGATGATGTCAATGCGCAGGACTTCCAGTTCACTACCAATGACGTAAACGGCGGGGCGGCCAGCTTTATTGCGCGCCTCGGCGGTTTCGATCTGATACTGACGCGCGGCGCCAAAGGCTTCGGTCATCAACAATGTACTCGCCAAATTACCGGTGATCGTGCTCAGGTCCCCCCAAGCCTGTCGCGAGCTTTCACCGCCGGCTTCGGCGGCGGCGCGGGCCCAGTCAGCGGCCTGCTTGTAGAACGGCAGACTGGCATCGGGGTAGCCACCAAATTGCAGTGCATCGGCGTAATAGCGGAAGCAGCGCCAGCGTAGCTGGCCTTCCGGAGCGGACTGAGCGGCGGTCTGGAGATACGGCAGCAGCGTTTCCAACCGACGTGGATCCCTTATACTGGTGACCAGGCTGCCGGCAAAATCGCCCAGCCGATCCCAGGCTCTCGCCTGAATGTAATACACCAACGCACGACTGCCCATCTGTAGGGCGGCGGTTATGTCTTGGTGCCGGCGCTTCTTGAAAGCCACCTTCAGCCACTCGGCGTAGGCGAGCCGGATGGCGTTCTCCGTCCACTCGCCCCGGTACTGAGGCTGCTGATCCATCCAGGCGCGAATGCGCTCCCGCACCAGTTCGTGGCAGGTGAGGTCGGGATTGGCGTCGTCCGGCCCCTGGCGTTCCTCCGTGACCAGCCCCACGCTGACCAGATGGCTCAACAGTGGCTGGATATTGGGGCGGGGCGATGGAACGGGCGGCAGGGCGTCCAGCCGGGCGCGTACCTCCGGCGGCATCGCCTTCAGCTTTTCCTGAAGCTCCGGTGGCAACAGCGGCAGATGGTCGAACATCTGTTTGAGTTGTCGGAGTTTCACCTGCTGCGGGCTGTTTTCCCCACTCCACACGCTGTTCAGCAGTCCCAGCGTCACCGGTTCATTGGCCACCGCAATCATCCACAACACGCGGCGGGCATCCGGGCTGGCATCGCCGATGAGTTGATCCAGCGACACGGCGAGGGCGTCGTTCAGGTAGGCGAGTTCCTTTGTGTCGCCGGGGGTGGTGGCGAAGAGCGCCGGGAGTTGTGCGAAGTCCTTGGTCTGCTCCAGCGTGTCGAGCGCCTGCAAGAGTTGGGGCCGCAGCTTGGCGTCCGCCGCCAGCCGGGCGAGTCGATCCATGAGCAGTGGATGAAAGCGGCTGGCGTTCAACAGGCGCAGGGCGAGCGCCTTTTCCCCGGCATTGGGGCCAAAGACCATCCGGCTGAGGGCGGGATGCGCCCGCAGGTAAAGCGCCGCTTCCAGTGCTGGCAGTGGGCCAAGCGGCACCGGATAGCTCGCACAGTCCGCCAGCGCCGCCAGCGGCTTGCGGCTGGTGATTAGCACCCGCGACGCTGAGCCGATGAGTTCCTGAGCCAGCGCCGTCAGGCAGTGATCCCAGGCCGTATCCTGACAGGCCCACACCGGTCGCCCGGCAACGGACGACGGTTCAGCCTGCGGTTTTAGATTGGTCTCGAAGTTGTCGAGTACCAGCAGGATGGCTTCGTCCAGCAATGCGCGGGTGAGATTGCGCGTCAGCCGCTCCAGCCGGGCGGGGCCGGTGAACTCGGCGCTGGTGTCGCGGTAGATCGCATCGGCGGGCCGGGCCTTCACATGGTTGTGGTAGCGGCCCAGTTCGCCCCGGAGCTTGAGGTCGATGTCGCGCAGCGTGGCATCGAAACCGATGGCGTTGGGCTTGGCTTGATAGAGCAGCACCCACTCGAAGCGCGTCTCCCACAGCGCCAGCGTCTCGGCGACGAGGGCGGTCTTGCCCATGCCGCCCAGGCCGGTGATGACCGCGACCGGCTTCACTTCCGACCCGGCGCTGGAACCGATGAACTCGGCGCCCAGTCCGGCCAGTTCCCAGGTGCGCCCGACAAAGTGTTCGTGGCTCGCCGCGGTCAGCTCGGCGATCCGGTG
>JBAQIQ010000215.1:0-3485 GCA_049288935.1 Candidatus Competibacteraceae bacterium | reverse complement strand
ATCCGGGCCTGGCGCTCGTCCGCCGTGGGGCGTCCATAGCCGGGGGCCATGCGGGGCCGCAGATTCATATGAGGCGCGGGCGTGAACCCGGTCCCGCCCTGCCGGGTGGGCGGCGGTCGATCCTCCTTGACCCGCTCATACTCAAAGCGCCCCTGTTTCTCGGCTTCGTGGCGGCGTTCCAGGTCCCGCTTCTTCCGGGCGTATTCCTCATCGATCACTTTTAGCGCGCCTTCGAGAATCGCCTCATCGCGCGCCAACATCTGTTGCAGCGCCTCGGCCCGGTCGCGGGCCTCCTCGTCCCCTCTAAGCTGGCGCAAAAGGGCCTTGAACCCCTGAGCCTTGCGCCGCGCCTCGATCTCGGCCAGTTCCCGCCGGGTCTCCTCGCTGCGCTGCACGCTCCTGATTTCGCGGGCCTTCGCCTCCCGTTCTTCCTGATGCGCGCCCGCAAGCGCCGCCCGTTCCTCAATGTGCTGCCATTGCAGCTTGTTCTGGAAGGTGATCCGTTCCGGCTCGGGCCGCTGAATCCAGCCGGTCCGGGTGGGCGTCTTCTCGCCGCGCGCCGCCGCCCGCTCTTTTCGGGCGGTCTGGATGGCCTCATGACGGGCGCGCGCTTCCTCCAGGCCGGGCAACTGCTCCTTGCTCAAGTCCGCCAGTTTCGCCCGGATGTCCTTGACCTTGACGCCTTCGATGTGGCGGGCCGGGTTATGCACCTTGCCCTGGGCGTCCATCACCACAAAATCCCGCCGGTCGCCCATGCAAAGCAGGTAACCCTGTTCGAGCAGCGCGGCGACGAACGCCCGCCCGTTGTCGGCGTGCCGCCACGCCGTAGCGATCACCGGGTCGCGGTATTTGACGTACTGACCCTGACGGCGCTGTTCGTTATTCTCGACCCGCTGCGCGCAATAGATTTTGCCGTGTTCTTTTTCATAGGCTTCCGCCCAACGGGACAGGCGCATTTTGCCAAAGTCGATATTCGCCATTTTCCCGGTGTCCGGGTGAACCCGATTGACGATGATATGCAGGTGCTTGTGGGGTTCGTCGGCGTGGGCCACCATCACGGCCTGATAGCCTTCGAGTTCCAGAGTTTTGAGACTGGCCCGCCCGGCTTCAATCATCGCTTCGCGGGTCGGTTCCTGCTCGGGATGCCAGGCCAGGGAGTAATGAAAAACCGGATTTTCCTGTTTCCTACCGCCCGATTTAGTTTCAGCCTGTTCCTTGATCTTTTTGGCCCGCAGGGCGACCCACGCCATTTCCTTGAAGGCTTTTTCGGCAGGGGCGGTGTGCAGATTTTCAACATGCGTGAACGCGACGCGCTCGCTAGTTAATGCGCCTTTGTCATGCAGATAATAAAGACCCGCGCCTTTGAAGCTGCGGCCTTCTTTAGCGATATGTGGAACCACGTTCGAGGTACTCGGAAAAGACCTTGTCCAGAACGGTTTCAACGTCGTGGCACAGGGCTTGAAAATAATCGGGGGGCGTCTGACCCGTACTATTGAGGGCGCGCGCAATTTGATTGAAGTTCACCCCAATCCGGCGCAATTGTTCCACGGTTTCCATATCGGGCGTGGTGGTCTGGTGAACAATAATCTTGTCTTGTAAAGCGGAGAGGCGGGCGTAGTTGTGAATCGACAATTCGGCTTGTTCCGCTTTGGCCTGAATCGCTTCCAGCTCCTGCGCAGAAATTCGATAGCGAATCCACGCGCTGCGCCGGTTTTCTGCCTGCTTTTTCGGGCGTGGCATGACAGACCCTCGAAAGTGACCGGTAACAAGCGGCAGGGAACCTGCCGCCGGGGGGATGCAACGGGGGGCGAAGCCCCCCTTGCGAAGAGGGTTTTCGTGGAACGAAAACACATCTTGCTACTCAGGCCCCACCCCGCCATTGTACCCCACCCCAGACCGGATGCACAGACCGGCCCGCCCCGCCCCGCAGCACCAGACCATCCACAACCTGCCCTGGCCCGTGGTCGCCCCGCTTAGGTGACGCGCCCGGTTATTCCGCTCACGTTATCCGTTGCTGGCCGATCAGCGCCGCTCTTTCAAAAGCCATCACGATAAAAAGCCGCTACCGGAAGGACTCCGGTAGCGGCGGATGAATCAGGCGGCGTCTTTGGGCGGCAAGAGGAGGATTTCGCCGTTTGTCGGCAAGGCGTGCAGCTTGATTTTATAGCCGCCTTTACTGTTTTGCCACGCCGCTCCGATACGATGGTAATGGTTGTTTTCGCCGCTTTGGGTGACGGTGTAGGCCACCAGCTCGGGGCGTTTTCCGGTTTCTTGGGTCATGGTTTTTCTCCTTTTAGGTTTTGCGTTAAACGATTCCCTTCCGGGAATGCGACGATAGTGAAGCCGGGAGCAAAACCGTCTTTTACAAGGGGCTACACGGGAGTCTCGCGCTAGCGAGACGAATGGAGCGGGCCGCCCCTTGTAAAAGCGGTGTCTCGGCTTATCGTCCGCATGAATTCCGGGGGGAATCGAAAAACACAAACCGGATAAAAGGATAACAGTGACAAAAGCCGGAAAAGATCAGGCGCGGCTTTAATCCGTCATGCAAAGCGGTGAAGACTCTCCGGGGAGGTCGTTAAAATGAGGGCGGGGCAATAGGAAAAGAAGCGCGGCGATAAAATCAAGCGGCGCGCCACGCTTCAACCGTGGCGGCGGCCTGTTGCATCAGCCGGTCAAACGCCGCCGGGTCCGGTCTCGGGTCTTCCCAGTGCGCTTCGATCAGTTCAAGCGCGTGATTTGAGGATTCCTTAATCCGCACGGCGGCGCGGGGGGTCGGCGATGCGGGAATTTCCCAGCCGCAATCAGCCACGCGCCACCATGCCGAACCGCGCGGGAATTCATGGTGGCAGACCAGACCCATTCCGGGTTCCATGGGCAGAATCGAGAATTTCCGGGCGGTCATGGGTCGCGTTCTGGCCCGCACGGCAACGGCGGCGCGTTGCATCAATTCGTCCAGATAGTCGGGCTGAAACAGCGCAAACAGGGGGTAGTCGATCCACGAATGCGCGAAAAAATGCAGGCGCTTTGCCCCGTCCGCGCCGGGCATGACTCCCGGAACCGGGACGGCTGAACCGGGAAGCGGGCGCGTCAACCGGTCAAGATCGATACCCCGGAAAATAGTGCTCTCCTCGTCCCAGTACGCCCGAAACCGGGGGGCGTGATGGTGGGTGATCGCGCCAAAATCCGGCCCAAACGAAACCACGGTCCATTCCTGCGTCGGTGTCGGTGTCTCGTTCATCGTGGGTCCTTTCCTACATCCGCCCGGAAATCCATTCATCAATCGCGGCGGCGGCTCGGTGCATCAGGCGTTCAAAGTCCGGCTGGTCCGGGGCCGGGTCCGTCCAGGTAAAACCGAAGATATAGCGTTCCTTTGCCGGTTGTGGAATTTTCAACTACATGATTTGTCTAATCATTAAAGAATAGTGATGATCGAAAAAATCATGCAAGGAGAAGCCGCCATGTCAACTTTAGAAGACATTATTGAT
>JBAQIQ010000214.1:0-2066 GCA_049288935.1 Candidatus Competibacteraceae bacterium | reverse complement strand
CGAGTAAGCCGTCCTATCACGATTTCGGTAGCGTAGTCACTGCTGGCGGCGATGGTTGTGAGCCTTTGTCATCCGATGTGAAATAGCTCAACGCAGCGAAAACTGCGACAGCAATTGCGCCGGAAATCGCAAGCTTCGTGGAAGTTGACCAACCGGGTTTAAGACTATCAATGACTACGTACGACACAGTTCCGGAGATCATACCGATCGCGACTATGTTACAAGCTTTGGATTGGACTGAATCCAGGATGTTGTTCGACATATACAGCGCGGCATCCGGATTTGCCGCCAGATGATACTGCTGCAGCACTCCTGCGACTTGCTGTGGGGTCACCGCATTTAACCCTGTTAGTACAATCCCGCCCATTCCGCCAACATCCATGGCTTTTTTGCGAGCTATGCTGATCCGCTCGGAGAGAGGCTTCTCCTTGTCATTCTTTGGTTCCGTGCTCGCAGTGTCAGCACTCGAAAACTGATAGACAAATTGATAGACATTGACGGCGGACGCTTGGGTTGTCGTTTGACTACCTGCCGTTTGCAGGACAAGCTTTTCATTCGACCGAACTCGCGTGTCAGAAAAAGACTGAATTTTCATATCCCCTCCGCGGACCTAAGCCGCATGCTAAATGACAGCCAACTCGCGAGCAAACATCCTTTGCAACAAGCTTCCAAAGGAACTCCGGCCATCCCTTCGCGCGCTGGCGCAACCATCCAATGCTTTCGGGGGAGAGGAATGGCGGCGCGCTCACAAGCTCTCGGTACGCATTGAGGCTTGGGTTCTAGCGTTTGCAGCTCTGCTATAGCGCAAATGACGCCTAACGGGGCGGCGGATAAGCCGCGAAGGGCGGCAACGCGCGCAGGCCTGTCCGCCCGGAACCGGCTTCATCCGCTGGTTAGGCACTGCCGCTCGCCCACCAGGGCATCACAACCTCCCCACCACCTGCTCCATCCGCTCCTGGCCGTCAATCCTTGATGTGGAAGAGCGCATGACTTTCGTTAGGAGGTACAGAGATCGAAAATCGCGCAGGGTCATGCAAGTACCGCACATCATTGAGCCAAACTTCATCATCCATCCGGTAAGCGTAGCGTGTCTTGCATTCGCCGGTTACACGGTCGTAACCCATCACCCGCATCAGCATGTCCGTCCGTTTCGCATCGCAGTCGTGGATGACCAGGGCGCCCACCGTCCATTTCGTTGTGTTCGGTTCGTAGATCATAGCCGTGAAACAATCGACTCCATCCGCTCCTGCCTTATACTGATGTAAATCTGGACAGCGATGAGAGTGGCATCTCCCAACAGCGCCTTAATGTCCACCGTTCCGCCGTCACAGCACCCGGCCAGCCGGCCTTGATCATGCGTCAGCGTTAATTGACTGTCCAGTCCTCATTTCGCCCTCTGGTGATCCCGCCGGTGCAATGCACCCACAGCGAGCGTTCCTGGCCAGTCCAGGCCCGCAAGGTTACATCGCCGCCGTGCAAGTGAACATTATAGGGGCTGGTCGGACGGCTGGAACCCTCCACCGCCTTCACTTAACAGAGCCATCGCATCACATTCAAAGGCTGTGATTTACAGAAGGGGTTGCGACGGGAGTGAAACGCCGGGTCATTTCCAGCCGTGGCAGCGATGGGGTACCGAAGTGGAGGTGACCGGAAGCGGCATCGCGCGGCGGATCCCCCTCGTGACGGACGGTTCAGCCCGCCTTGGACGCATCGCGTCCCCTCAGGCTCAGCTTGGAATAAAGGGGGGCTGAAGGCGGAACGGGGGTC
This sequence comes from Candidatus Competibacteraceae bacterium, assembly GCA_049288935.1. Taxonomy (GTDB): domain Bacteria; phylum Pseudomonadota; class Gammaproteobacteria; order Competibacterales; family Competibacteraceae; genus UBA2383. The sequence goes on along the minus strand of JBAQIQ010000214.1, from coordinate 299 downwards.
TGCGGTTCGAGCGGGTTCCGGTTCAGCGCGGCCGATCCTTTCTCTGCCGGTTCGTTCGGGTCGGGTGCCTGGGCGTCCGCCGGCGCCTCGGGCCGGGCCTTTTTCTCGAACACCTGCAAGGCCGGGTGCTGGAGGGCGATTTCCCCGTCGGTGAACCGCTCCAGCGATCCGCTCAGCGCGGCCACCCAGTGCGGATACGTCTTGGCGGCCTGCTCGAATTTCTTCCAGACCTTCGCCGGCAGGATCGCCGTAACAGTGCCCTCCTCCGTCTGGACGCCAATCTTGAGGCCGCCCTGCAC
>JBAQIQ010000213.1:0-3018 GCA_049288935.1 Candidatus Competibacteraceae bacterium | reverse complement strand
TCCGAACACAGCGCCACTCGCTCTCGGCACCTATCTCGGCACCGCAAGGTCGTGTGCGCTTCGGGGGCGGTCATGAGTGCGCTCGATGACGCGCTGAGCGCCCTGGAGCGGGTGACTGGCTATCGCCCGGTCAAGTCCGGCGATGAATACAAAGCCCGCTGCCCCTGCCACGACGACCATAATCCGTCCCTGTCGGTCAAAATGAATGGCCGGCTGTTGCTGCACTGCTTCGCCGGCTGTCCCTACGACCACATCATCGCCGCTCTCCACCTGACCCCGGAACCGTCCACCGGCCCGCGGCAGATCGTGGCGACGTATGCCTACCGGGATGCCGCCGGCGTCGAGGTCCGCCAGAAAATCCGCTACGCGCCGAAAGACTTCCGCATCCGCCATCGCGGACCCGCCGGCGAATGGATCTACAAAGCCGGCCCCGGTCCTGCCGTGCTCTACCGCCTCCCGGAACTCCGCTCCGCCATCGCCCAAGGCGCCACGGTCTTCGTGGTGGAGGGCGAGAAGGATTGCGACCGGCTGGCAGCGGGTGGCTTGACGGCCACCACCAACATTGAAGGCGCGACCAAGCCCGATCAGAAAGCCAAGTGGCGGCGGGAATACATCGCCCAACTGGCCGGGGCCGCCCGCGTGGTCTTGCTCCCCGATCATGACGAGCCCGGCCGGGCGCACATGCAGACCCTCGCTCACGCCCTCCGCGGCCAGGTGAGCGAGGTGCGAATGCTGGAGTTGCCGGGACTGCCCGACAAGGGCGACGTGTCCGACTGGCTGAATCAGGGCCATACCGTCGCTGAGTTGCTGGCGCTGATGGAACAAGCGCCTGCGCCTACGAAAAACGAGAGGCGCAAATCGCCAGCAGATCATTGTGAAACCCACGCCAAGGCTATTGAGACCCTCAAGCTGCCCACGGTGAGCCCCTGTACGCACTTGGCGAACTCCCACCGGATACGCCACTACTACCAGGGCCAAATTTGGTATGCGTTAGGAATTGGCTGGGTCATGTGGACGGGGAAATTCTGGCGTCCAGACCCGACCAGTGAGGGATCTATTGCGACCGGCTTTGTGGATGGTCTATCGCGCCGCATCGCTGAAGAGGCCAGCATTGCCACACGCAAAGCCTCTGAAGAGGCCGATACCGAGCGGCGTAAGAACTTGATGGCCCAAGCGGAAGCGCTCATGAAGTGGGCGATTCAATCCGAAAACGAGCGCACCATTGCCGCCGGATTAAAACTGACCAAGCACGCCCTGTTGATCGAATACGGCGATCTCAATCGCGATCCCTGGTTGTTCAACGTCCAGAACGGCACGCTCAACCTGCGCACCGGCTGCCTGCGGCCCCACAACCCGACCGACCTCATTACCTTTATCGCTCCTGTGGAGTATGACCCGAACGCCACTTGCCCGACCTGGGAACGGTTCTTGTCCGAGGTGTTTGCGGGGGATCCGGACATGGTGGCCTTCATCCAACGCGCCGTCGGCTGGTCACTCACTGGTGTCGTTAAGGAACGCGCCCTGTTCTTCCTCTACGGCGACACCGGAAAAAATGGCAAAACCACGCTGGTGGAAGCGTTCATGAAACTAATCGGCGACTGTGGCGAATCCAGCTACGGGTATGGCCGCAAGGTGGGTGCGGACACCTTCATGAAATCGAAGAACCACGAAGACAATCAGCGCAAGGCGGCGACGCTGGCCGGCCCGCGTTTCGTCTGCACCAGCGAGGTGGACGAAGAGCACCGGCTGAATGAACAGTTGATCAAGGATATTACCGGCGGCGACACCATCGAAGGCCGGCGACTGTATCAGGAAGCCTTCACCTTCAAACCGCAGTTCAAACCCTGGATGTACGGCAACCACAAGCCGGAAATCCGCGGCACCGATGACGCCATCTGGTCACGCGTACGCCTGGTGCCGTTCGAGGTGAGTTTCAAGGGCCGTGAAGACCTTGATTTAGCCGACAAATTGGAGGGGGAACTCTCCGGCATCCTCAATTGGGCGATTCAAGGCTGCCTGGACTGGCAGCACAATGGGCTGCAACCCCCGGCTAAGGTCCAGGCGGCGACGCAGGCTTATCGCGAAGAAATGGACGTGTTCGGACCGTTTATTTCGGAGTGCTGCGTGCTACATCCCCATGCCGAGGTCAAGACCAGCGACCTGTGGATAGCCTACAAGACATGGTGCGCCGAGGGTGGCTTCAAGGAACAGAGCCAAACCAAGTTAGGAAAGTATCTGAATTCAAAGGGCATTCGCGTAGAACGAAGCAACGGCATAAAGCGGATGGGTATCGGGTTACTTATTTGATTCCTGGAAGGGTTGGAAGGGTTGGAATAGTAGTTCAGGAAAGTCCCTATAGATAACTCTCTATAGGAACTTTTCCACTTAACCCTTCCAACCCTTCCAACCCTTCCAATGGGCCAATGTTGATATAGAAGTTTTAAATTGAAAAACAAAAACATGGTGTTGATTTTTGTCCGGTTATAACCTGGAAAGACAATATCGATTTGGAGTTCGTGGTGTTGCATCAAGAATCGGCACGCCGCCCGTTCGGCGGCCTGGCGATCCTCCAGTCATGGCGAGTTGACCGATTTTGAGAGGTGTAAATCTATGAACGGTGTTTTTTTTCGGATGGTCAACTGCAACGAGCATCGCTATGTTGGCTGTTGGAGAATCGACCTTGAGCCAGAGTGATAAACGCAGCGTCACCGCCCTGCACCGGCAGTTGATGGCACGTTTTCCCCACGCCTTCCCGAAGGACTACGACGCGATTCGGCCGTTGAAGCTCGGCATCCATGCCGACCTCCTCCAACGCTGGCCGGAGGTTGATCCGGTGCTGCTGCGCCGGGCGCTGGCTAACCACACGAGCCGGGACGGCTACTTGCTGGCGTTGCTGCACCATCGCGGCGACCGGCGCTATGACCTGGACGGCCATCCGGCTGGCGCTGTGACCCCGGAGGAGCGGGCGGAGGCGCTGCGAAAGCTGGAGGCGTCCACGAAGCGCGGGCAAGCCAAAGC
>JBAQIQ010000212.1:0-2083 GCA_049288935.1 Candidatus Competibacteraceae bacterium | reverse complement strand
GCTCCTGCCCGTCCAGTTTAAAGAACGCCATCAATTGTTGCAGCTCCTGGGCCTGGTCGCCCATCGAGTGGCTGGCGGCGGCGGTCTGCTCGACCAGCGCGGCATTTTGCTGGGTCACCTGGTCCATCTGCAGGATGGCCTTATTCACCTGCTCGATGCCCGACGCCTGCTCGCGGGACGCGGCGGCCATCTCGGCGACGATGTCGCTGACCTTCTTGATCGAGACAACGATCTCTTTGAGGGTCTGGCCGGATTGCTCGACCAGCTTGCCGCCGTCGGCCACCTTGGCCACGCTGTCAGTGATCAGGCTCTTGATCTCCTTGGCGGCATCGGCGCTGCGTTGAGCCAGTTTGCGCACTTCGCCGGCAACCACGGCGAAGCCCCGGCCCTGCTCGCCGGCCCGCGCCGCTTCCACCGCCGCGTTGAGGGCAAGCAGGTTGGTCTGGAAGGCAATCTCGTCGATCACGCCGATGATGTCAGCAATCTTGCGGCTGCTCTGGTGGATGGCGCTCATCGCGGCGACCGCCTGATCGACCACTTGCCCGCCCTGCTCGGCCTGGTGCCGGGCGGCAACAGCGAGTTGGTTGGCTTGCCCGGCGTTGTCGGCGCTTTGCTTGACCGTGCCGGTCAGCTCTTCCATCGAGGAGGCGGTCTCTTCCAAGGCGGACGCCTGCTCTTCGGTCCGCTGCGCCAGGTCGGAACTGCCCTGGGCAATTTCGGCGGCAGCGGAGTTGACTTGGCTGACTGCCTGTGTCACTCGGGAGACCACGTTTTTCAGTTGCCCGTTCATCGTCTTGAGCGCGGCATATATTCCGGCTTCCTTGCCGGTATCGGAAAATTTGATCGTCAGATCCCCGCCGGAAATCCGCTCGGTGATATCGACCATCGCGATTGGTTCGGCCCCCAACGGCAACCGCACCTGGCGATTGAATACCCAGTAAAACCAGATGATGAAGCTCAGCAATCCCGCGATCAACGCGAACGAAATCAAGAAATAAGTGCGGCCAGTTTCCTCGAAATGATCGATTCGGCCTTGGGTTCTTTGGTCCAGTAGCACGAAAAAGTCATTGATCGGCTTCATGATCTTGGCTTTTTCTACGTGATACTCGCGCGAGTGCATGAGGTTTCGCGCCATTTCAAAATTCGGATCGCCTTTTTTGGTGAACTTGCCGTTCCCGTCGTCGAAGAGACCTTTGACGGCGTTCATGGCGACGGTTTCGGTATTGACCAACCCGTCCGAATTGGCTTGCGCTTCCTTGAGTTTGGCGAACTCCTGATCGGTGAAGCCCAGATCCTTCATCAATGTTTGCAGGGGAGCTTTTTCGCCGTCGGGGCTGGGCTTGCCGCCATCGGCCGCCACGAAATCCCAATAAATTCGCTGATAGTTTTGAGGGCGCGGTTTTTCGCCATTGCGAATCGCCAACACGTCCCAGTACTGCTGTTCGTAGCGCGCATCGCCGGTGATCGAATACGTCCGGGCCAACCTCGTCAAATCATCCGAGCTTTGCCTCAACTCGTCCGCCAGCAGGTAGGATTGATAGCGCACATCCGCTGCCCTCAACAAATCTTTTTGATTGCCTAGCATCAAATATGCGACCAACAAAAATCCCACGAATAACGCCACGATAACAGCCGAAGACACTAGAAAGAATCTGTTAATGTTCATCGTTTATTCTCCAAAGAAAGAATCATACTTTTGCATCGGCCACTTTCTAAAGGACGGATCAGGAAAGCCCTGAAGACGAATTGATCGGTGGCACCGTTCTATTTTTAAAACTCCTCCCATTCCTCGGCGGCCGAAGTCGCGGCTGCCGATTTCTTTTCGGCCAGCGGCCGAGCCTTGGCGACAACCGGCTTGACGGCAGCGATAGTCGAGTATTCACTGGCGCCGCGACCCCGCCGGCGCCTTGCTGGCAACTTTCGGATGGGCCGCATCTACCGCCAAGGCGGCCACCGTCGCTTTCGTTATCGGCTCCTGCCCGTCCAGTTTAAAGAACGCCATCAATTGTTGCAGCTCCTGGGCCTGGTCGCCCATCGAGTGGCTGGCGGCGGCGGTCTGCTCGACCAGCGCGGCATTTTGCTG
>JBAQIQ010000211.1:0-29837 GCA_049288935.1 Candidatus Competibacteraceae bacterium | reverse complement strand
AGCCCACCGTTTCGGCGAGACCGGCACCAGCTTCTGGCGCCGCCTGCTCCGTTTCGACCTGCGCGACGACCGCCTGCGCCTTCAAGGCGTGGAGCGGCGGGAACGGGAGGCGTTCTTCGCGGAAATCAACGCGGCGATGCAGACCGCCCGCGACACCGGCGAAACGCCCCACGCCCTGTTCTTCCTGCACGGCTTCAACGTGACCTTCGAGGACGCCGCCATCCGCGCCGCACAGCTCGGCGTCGATCTGAAAGTACCCGGCGCCACGGCTTTCTTCAGTTGGCCCTCGCGCGGCCGTGTCGCCGCCTACCCGGCGGACGAGGCCACCATCGAAGCCAGCGAACCGGCCATCACCGATTTCCTGGTGGACTTCACCAGGGACTGCGGCGCGAAAAAAGTCCACGTCATCGCCCACAGCATGGGCAATCGCGGCCTGCTGCGCGCGCTCCAGCGCATCGCCGCCAACGCCCGAACGCGCGGCAAGGTCAAGTTCGGCCAAATCTTCCTGGCCGCGCCCGACGTGGACCGCGATCTCTTCCTCGACCTCGCCCGCCTCTACCCCGAACACGCCGACCGCGCCACCCTCTACGCCTCCGACGGCGACAAGGCCGTACACCTCTCCGCCAAACTCCACGACGCCCCGCGCGCCGGCTATTTCAACTTGCGCGACTCCATGCCCTATACCGTCGCGCCCGGCGTGGACACGGTAGCAGTCCCCGACTTCGGCATCGACTTGCTCGGTCACGGCTACTTCGCCCAAGCGGAAGCCCTGCTGCACGACATCTACGACCTCATGCGCCACGACGAACCGCCGAAAAGCCGCCAGCGCATCCTGCCCGCCGTGCATCAGGGTGCGAGCTTCTGGAAGCTGAGGCGATAGGCGGGATGGCTATTCGAACAACCTGTGATTTAATGCTGGAAAAATCCACGCGCCAGCAGACCAATAGTTGAAACATACCCCATGAGCGTTGCACCACCATCCCCAATCGTTCTCCATCGGGTCGAAGAAAACCCCTCCCCTTCGTCTCCCGCGCCTCCCCTGCCCCTGGAGCGCCTGCGCCCGCCTGACGAACTCGACGGCCGTGTCGGCAGCAATCGGGCCCGGTCAGACGTCGTGTGTCAGTTGGCCGCTAACAATGATCTCGACGCCGTGCGCGCCTGGCTGGCCGAGTTTCACGACTCGCCACAAACCCTGCGTAACTACCGCAAGGAAGCCGAGCGCCTGCTGCTCTGGGCGCTGCTAGAGCGCGGCAAACCCCTGTCCAGCCTGACCCGTGAGGATTGCTTGCTCTACGAAACCTTCCTCGCGGACCCCCAACCCCGCGACCGCTGGTGTGGCCCTCGCGTCCCCCGCTTTAAGCCCCAGTGGCGGCCATTCCTGGGACCGCTCCAGCCGACCAGCCGCAAACAGGCCATGCTGATTATCAATTCCCTGTTCAGCTACTGGGTCAAGGCCGGTTATCTGGCCGGCAACCCGCTCTCGCTGGCCCGGCGTCGTGGTCATAACCCACAACCGCTACGCCAGGTGGAGCGGTTTCTGGAACACGATCAATGGCAGGCGCTACTGGCCGCTGTAGAAGAATTACCGCATGAAACGGAACGGGATCATCAACATTACGCCCGCGCCCGTTATCTGGTCGCCCTGCTTTATCTGCTGGGGCCACGGGTTAGCGAAGTCGCTGAACACACCATGGGCAGTTTCGTCCGCGTGCGCGGGCGCTGGTGGTGGCAAGTCATCGGCAAGGGCCGTAAGGAAGCCCGGGTACCGGTTAATCAGGATATGCTCAATGCCCTGAGCGACTATCGCCGGTTCTATGGCCTGCCAACGCTGCCCGCCCCGGAGGAATCCACGCCACTGGTCATGAATCTCAAGGGTACGGGCGGAATCGGTGACAACATGATTTATCGAATTGTCAAAAAGTTAGTATCAAAAGCAGCGAACCGCTTGGCCGCAACCGATGCCTATCAAGCGGAAAAACTGCGGCGAGCGTCCACTCACTGGTTTCGCCACACCAGCATTACTCACCAAGCCGATGCTGGCATCGATATTCAGTTTTTACAGCGCAACGCCCGCCATGCCCGGATTGATACCACGGGGCTTTACCTGCACGCTGAAGAAAAAGATTGGCATGAAGCGATGGAGCGCCACCGACTCAAAGAAGATACTAATCTGTAAAGAGATTCATCTTTTTTTTCTTGGACTTGCAACAAGGGATCAAATCTGTACCGCTGGCTTGCCGCACCGGCTTTCGTCAATTGCCAATGCTCACTCTCCGGGCCATGTATTGCAATTCATCATGGCGGGGCTTTTCGCGCAATTCTGTTAAACTTCCGCCGCTTCGGCGGGAGCAACCCCCGAGGCAACTGTTTGTGACTCCAAATAATATCCCGAGGGAAAATCCCTATATGCCTTCCTATATCCACGACACAATCAACTACCTCAAACAGTCCAGCCCGGCACAGACCGAGTTCTACCAGGCGACTGAAGAGGTGCTGTCCTCACTCAAACCCCTGCTGGATCGCCATCCAAAATACCAGAAACACAACATTATTCAGCGTGTCATCGAGCCTGAACGGCAGATCCTGTTCCGGGTCGCCTGGCTCGATGATCGCGGCAACGTACAGGTCAATAAGGGCTACCGCATCGAGTTCAACTCCGCCCTTGGCCCCTACAAGGGTGGCCTGCGTTTCCACCCTAACGTTACTGCCGGCACCATCAAATTCCTGGGATTCGAGCAGATTTTCAAAAATTCGCTGACGGGCCTGGCCATCGGCGGCGCCAAAGGCGGTTCGAATTTCGATCCCAAAGGCAAGTCGGATAACGAGATCATGCGTTTTTGCCAGTCGTTCATGACTGAATTGTTCCGTCACATTGGCCCGACAATCGATGTGCCCGCCGGCGATATCGGCGTCGGTGGCCGTGAAATCGGTTACCTGTATGGTCAATACAAACGCCTAACCGGTCGCTACGAAGGCGTATTGACAGGGAAGGGCTTGAACTGGGGAGGTTCACTGGTGCGCACCGAAGCCACCGGCTACGGCGCTGTCTACTTCGCCCAGAACATGCTGGCCGAACGCGGTGACTCCCTGGAAGGCAAGGTTTGCGCCGTGTCCGGTTCCGGCAATGTCTCGATCTACACTATCGAAAAGCTCTACCAGGTGGGCGCCAAACCGGTCACCGCCAGCGATTCCAACGGCATGATCTACGACGAACGCGGCATCGATCTGGCGCTGCTCAAGCAGATCAAGGAAGTCGAACGCGCCCGCCTGACCCGATACGCCGAAGAATGCCCAGGAGCGGCCTACACCCCAATCGAGCGGTATCCTGTAGGCCGCAACGGCGTCTGGAGCGTCCCATGTGACGCTGCCTTCCCAAGCGCCACTCAGAATGAAGTCAGCGACGAAGACGCGACTGAACTCTTGAAAAATGGCTGTATCTGTATCTCTGAGGGCGCTAACATGCCCTCCTCTGCAGGCGCCATTGACCAGTTCCTGGCCTCCGGCATCGCTTACGGTCCGGCCAAGGCCGCCAACGCCGGCGGTGTCTCCACCAGCCAATTGGAGATGAGCCAGAACGCCAGCATGATCCAATGGAGCTTTGAGGAAGTGGACGCCAAGCTCAAGCGGATCATGGAAAATATTTACCGCACCGCCAGCGAGACCGCTAAAGAATACGGCGCACCCGGTAATCTGGTGCTGGGCGCGAATATCGCCGGTTTTCGTAAAGTCGCAGACGCGATGATCGATCAAGGCGTCGTGTGATTTTCGCTTGACCCTTCATCGCCGGCCCGTTTTTCGACCGCGCCGGCGATGCCAGAGAAGGCCCAAAGCTCAACGTGCCAGGTCAAACAGTGAATCGCCTTTAACCCTTGAGCTTTGAGCCTTTAATTTTGAACCTTTGACCTTCCTGAAGATTGAGGAACACGCATGAGCATTGCCTGCCTGCCCCCTGCTGAGGGTCTTTATGACCCACGCAACGAACACGATGCCTGCGGCATCGGCTTCGTGGTCGATATCAAAAATCGTAAGAGCCACCAACCCATCCGCCAAGGTTTGGAAATTCTTGCCAACCTGAGCCATCGCGGTGCGGTCGGCGCAGACCCACTGGCGGGCGACGGCGCTGGCATCCTGCTACAAATTCCCGATGGATTCCTGCGTGCCGAATGCGCCGATTTAGGTATTGAATTACCTCAATCGGGCGACTACGCAGTGGGCATGGTGTTCCTGCCTCGCGACAATCACGCCCGCGCTGAGAGCGAAGCCGCCCTGCAACGCACTATTGCCGCTGAAGGACAAACCCTGCTGGGCTGGCGTGACGTATCCACCGACAACTCTTGTCTGGGCCGCAGTGTACGCCCCTCTGAACCCGTGGTTCGCCAGGCTTTCATCAAACGTGGGGCGAATTGTCCTGACGCCGACGCTTTCGAACGCAAGCTGTTTGTCATTCGCAAGGTCGCTCATCACGCGATCTGGGATCGTGATTTGCTCGGTCGCCAGCAGTTCTACATTGCCTCGCTGTCTTCCCGCACGATCATCTACAAAGGCATGATCCTGGCCCGGAACATCGGCGTCTATTACCCGGAACTGCACGATCCGCGCATGGCTTCAGCGCTCGCCCTGGTGCATCAGCGCTTTTCCACCAACACCTTTCCCACCTGGGCACTGGCTCAACCGTTCCGCTATCTTTGCCACAACGGCGAAATCAACACCCTGCGCGGCAATATCAACTGGATGCTGGCTCGCCGCCACAACATGAAGTCAAAACGGCTCGGCGTCGATCTGGACAAACTGTGGCCGTTGATTGGCGACGGCGCGTCCGATTCAGCCACCTTCGACAACGCACTAGAGTTACTGCTGGCCGGTGGCTATTCCCTGCCCCACGCCATGATGCTCATGGTCCCCGAAGCCTGGGCCGACAATCCCTTGATGGACGCCCAGCGCCGCGCCTTCTACGAATACCACGCCGCGCTGATGGAACCCTGGGACGGCCCCGCGGCCATCGCCTTCACCGATGGCCGCCGCATTGGCGCCACTCTGGACCGCAACGGTTTGCGCCCGGCCCGCTACATCGTCACCAGCGACGATCAGGTCATCCTGTCGTCAGAAAGCGGCGTCCTGCCGATTCCCGAAGAGAAGATCGTCAAAAAATGGCGTCTCCAGCCAGGCCGGATGCTGCTGATCGACCTGGAACAGGGCCGCATCATCGACGACGGCGAAATCAAGGAACAACTCGCTTCCGCTCATCCCTATCAGACCTGGCTGGACGCGACGCAGATTCACCTCAAAGATTTACCCACTGAAGTCGGCCCGATGGCCCCTGACCCGCAGACCCTGCTCCACCGCCAGCAGGCCTTCGGCTACACCCAGGAAGACGTGCGCGCCTTCCTGATCCCCATGGCGACCAGCAGTGAAGACCCGATTAGCTCGATGGGCCGTGACACCCCGCCGGCGGTGCTCTCCGACCGGCCTAAACTGCTGGCGGACTACTTCAAGCAGAAATTCGCCCAGGTCACCAATCCGCCGATTGACCCGATCCGTGAGGAACTGGTGATGTCGCTGGTCTCCTTCATCGGCCCGCGCCCCAACCTGCTGGATCTGGAAAGCGGCGGGACGCATAAGCGATTGGAAATCAAGCGCCCGATTCTCGACAACGTGGATTTGGAGCGCATCCGCCGCATTGAATATCACGTTGACCGCGCCTTCCGCACCGCCACGCTGAGAATGTGCTACCCGGTCGAACGCGGCGCGGAAGGCATGGGTCGCGCTCTGGAAGATCTTTGCCGCGAAGCCGCCGATGTCGTGCGTCAGGGCGACAATATCCTGATTCTTTCCGACCGGAATCTGGACGCGGACCACATCGCCATTCCCGCCCTGTTAGCCACTGCCGCCGTACATCACCATCTCATCCGTGCGGGTCTGCGCACGGAAGTCGGACTGGTGGTGGAAACGGGCGAAGCCAAGCGCGTTCATGATTTCTGTCTGCTGGCCGGTTATGGCGCGGAAGCGATCAATCCCTGGCTGGCGTTTGACACGATTTCCGCCAGCCTGCCGCACCTGACACCCCGGATGAGCGAGGCGGAAGCGCATGAACACTATACTAAGGCGGTGTCCAAGGGCATCCTCAAAGTCATGTCTAAAATGGGCATCTCCACTTACCAGTCTTACTGCGGCGCGCAGATTTTTGAAGCTGTAGGCCTGGCCAGCGAGTTCATCGACCGCTACTTCACCGGCACCCAGAGCGTCATTGAGGGCGTTGGCCTGAACGAAATCGCCCAGGAAACGGTCCGTCGCCACCGGCAAGCGTTCGGCAACGCCCCACTCTACCGCAACCACTTGGATGTCGGTGGCGAACTGGCGTTCCGACTGCGCGGCGAAGAACACGCCTGGACGCCAGAGACGATTTCCCTGCTGCAACACGCCGTGCGTTCCGGCGATTACGAACAATTCAAGATCTACAGCCGCACGATGAATGACCAACGTGATCATTTACGGAATCTGCGCGGTCTGTTCGAGTTCCGTGTCGCCAGCCAACCGCTCTCGCTGGATGAGGTGGAGCCGGCCAGCGAAATCGTCCGCCGACTGGCGACGGGCGCCATGTCCTTTGGTTCGATTTCCTGGGAAGCGCACACCACGTTAGCCATCGCCATGAACCGGATGGGCGCCAAATCCAACACTGGCGAAGGAGGCGAAGACCCGGTGCGCTATGCACCGCTGGATACCGGTGATTCCGCCCGATCAGCGATCAAGCAAGTCGCCTCTGGCCGTTTCGGGGTCACGACCGAATACCTGGTCAACGCCGATATGTTGCAAATCAAAATGGCGCAGGGAGCCAAACCTGGCGAAGGCGGTCAACTGCCCGGTCACAAGGTCAATGATTGGATCGCCCGAGTGCGTCACTCCACCCCGGGCGTCGGTCTGATCTCCCCACCACCCCATCACGACATCTACTCTATCGAAGATCTGGCGCAACTGATTTTCGACCTGAAAAACGCTAACCCCAAGGCCCTGATCAGCGTCAAGCTGGTCTCGGAAATCGGGGTCGGTACGGTCGCGGCAGGCGTCGCCAAGGCGCATGCCGATCACGTCACCATTTCCGGCGAGGATGGCGGCACGGGCGCCAGCCCGATCACTTCGATCCAGAACGCCGGCTCACCCTGGGAAATCGGTTTGGCCGAAACCCATCAAACCCTGGTGCGCAACTATTTGCGGGGCCGTATCGCTGTCCAAGTGGACGGGGGTTTGCGCACTGGCCGCGATGTGATTATCGGCGCATTGTTGGGTGCGGACGAATTCGGTTTCGGCACCGGCGCACTGATCGCCGCCGGCTGCGTCATGATGCGCAAATGCCACCTCAACACCTGCCCGGTCGGCGTCGCTACCCAGGACCCGGAACTGCGTAAGCGCTTCCCCGGTCAACCCGCCCATGTCATCAACTTCTTCACCTTCCTCATTCAGGAGGTGCGGGAACTCATGGCGCAGCTCGGCTTCCGCACTTTTGATGAGATGATTGGCCGCACTGACAAGCTCGACATGCGCCGCGCCATTCACCACTGGAAAGCGCGTGGCCTGGACTTCAGTCGCCTGCTGGCGACGCCCCCCGCCGACCCTGGCGTCGCTGTCTACCATTGCGAAGAGCAAAATCACGGATTGGAGGGGGTGTTGGATCACGGGCTGATCGCCCAAGCCCGGTTGGCGCTGGACGCTCGTCAACCGGTGCGTATCGAAACACCTATTCGCAATACAGACCGCACCACGGGCGCCATGTTGTCTGGTCAGGTCGCCCGGCGCTACGGTCATGCCGGGTTGCCCGATGACACCATTCATATCCGCCTGAACGGCACGGCGGGACAAAGCTTCGGGGCCTTCCTCGCTCGGGGCGTGACCCTCGACCTGACGGGTCAGGCCAACGACTATGTCGGCAAAGGGCTCTCTGGCGGTCGCATCATCATCGCCCCCTCCCCGGCCAGCCACCTGCGCGCCGAAGAAAATATCATTATCGGCAACACGGTCCTGTACGGCGCCATCGCGGGTGAATGCTATTTTCGGGGCGTTGCCGGTGAACGCTTTGCCGTGCGTAATTCCGGCGCATTGGCGGTAGTAGAAGGAGTCGGCGATCACGGTTGTGAATACATGACCGGAGGCGTGGTCGTCGTCTTGGGACCCACTGGGCGCAATTTCGCCGCGGGCATGAGCGGTGGCGTTGCCTATGTCCTGGACGAGGACGGCAACTTTGCCCTGCGCGCTAACCAAGCGATGGTCGCGCTCGAAACCCTCAGTGATCCTGAGGACACCTTGAAAGTGCGCGTCCTGCACGACGACTGGAGCGCCCTGGCCAGCTCAGAACTCCCGGAAAATGAATTGCGGCATGACGCCCAGCGGCTCCAGATTCTGGTTGCCCGCCATGCGGTTTACACCGCTAGCGAACCCGCTAAACGGGTATTGGAACATTGGCGCGAACTGCTGCCCAAGTTTGTCAAAATCATGCCGCTGGATTACCGGCGCGCCTTGCAGGATCTGCAACAACAGCAGGCCAAGGCGCACGTTGCTTCTCCGAGCGAAAAAATCAGTGTAGCGGCTTAATGCGATTTGAGAGTTGAGAGAGATGAATCATGGGTAAGCCCACCGGTTTTCTGGAAATCACCCGCCATGACCATGGCTACGCGCCGGTTGAGGAGCGGGTCAAACACTTTCGCGACTTCGTGGTGCCTTTGCCAGAGCAGGGAGTCCGCGAACAGGCCGCCCGTTGCATGGATTGCGGCATCCCCTATTGCCATCGCGGCTGCCCGGTCCACAACATCATTCCCGACTGGAACGATTTGGTGTACCGGGGCAACTGGCGGGAAGCGCTGGAAGTACTGCACTCCACTAACAACTTCCCCGAGTTCACCGGACGGATCTGCCCAGCACCCTGCGAGGCGTCCTGCACACTCAATTTCAACGACCAGCCGGTGAGTATCAAAGACATTGAATGCGCCATCATTGACAAGGGTTGGGCGGAAGGCTGGGTTACGCCGCAAATCGCGGCGCGCCGCACCGGGAAAAGGGTCGCAGTGGTCGGTTCTGGCCCGGCGGGACTGGCCTGCGCTCAGCAACTGGCGCGGGCGGGTCATCGCGTGGTGGTCTTCGAGAAAAATGACCGTATTGGCGGCCTGCTGCGTTACGGCATCCCCGATTTCAAGCTGGAAACTGTGCTGATTGACCGCCGTCTGGCGCAGATGCAGGCCGAAGGCGTGGAATTCCGGCCCAACAGCCATGTCGGCGCGGACTTGCCCGCCCGCCGGTTGCTAGCAGAATTCGACGCCGTCGTTCTGGCAGGTGGTTCGGAACAGCCGCGTGATTTGAACGTCCCAGGACGGGAATTAAACGGTATTCATTACGCTATGGATTTCCTGACCCAGCAGAATCGGCGCGTAGCCGGCCAGAAAAATCCGCCTGACCAGGAAATTTCCGCCACTGATCAACAGGTGATCGTGATCGGTGGCGGCGACACCGGCTCCGATTGCGTGGGCACCTCGATCCGGCAGGGTGCGCGTTCCGTTACCCAACTGGAGATCATGCCCAAGCCGCCCTTGCATGAAAACAAGCTGCTGACCTGGCCCAACTGGCCGCTGAAGTTACGCACTTCCACCTCCCATGAGGAGGGCTGTGAACGCGATTGGGCGGTGACTACGAAAGCCTTTATCGGAAGCGAAGGGCGATTGACGGCGCTCCAGATGGCCCGTCTGGAATGGCATACCGTCAATGGTCGGCAAACGATGGTTGAAATTCCTGACAGTGAATTCGAAATTGCTGCGGAACTGGCCTTGCTGGCAATGGGCTTTGTGCATCCCGTTCACGAGGGCCTGGTGCAAGAATTGGGTGTGGCTTTAGATGAGCGTGGCAACATCCGCGCAGATGTGAATGATTACCAAACCTCGCTGAACAAGGTGTTCAGCGCCGGTGATATGCGTCGGGGCCAATCACTGGTGGTCTGGGCGATCCGCGAAGGCCGGCAATGCGCCCGCGCTGTTGATGAGTTTTTAATAGGCAGTTCGGAATTACCGGTTTAATCTTCCTACCCTCCCCCGCGAAGGGGAGGCGAATGGGAACGATCTATTGATTTTCCCGCTCAAGCTACTCGCAGCTTCGCCTGTAATGTCGGCTCATCCAGGGTATACAACACATCCAGCAGCGCCACCTGCAAACTCCCCGGTCCCGCGGCCCATCCGGCCGCTACTTCTCCCGCTACGCCAAACACCGCTAATGCTGCAACAGTCGCGATAAACGCATCCGATTCGACGGCCAAAAATGCTCCAATCACTGCTGTTGCGGAACAGCCCAGACCAGTGACCCGCGCCATGAGCGGATGGCCATTGTGAATCTCCGCCACGCGCCCACCGTCGGTCACATAATCCACCGCCCCAGTGACCGCGACGACCGTGCCACGGTCTTGGGCCAGCCTCCGCGCTCCCTCTAGCGCCGCCTCTGAGCCATGCAGGCTGTCCACTCCCCGCCCCTCTCCAGCACTCACCCCCTGTTCCAGGCGAGGTGAGTTGAGGAGCGTCAAAATTTCCGAACCATTGCCACGAATCACGGCCGGCCCCAGCCGCAACAAAGCAGTCGCCACCGTCCGTCGGTACGGCGTCGCCCCCACACCAACCGGATCGAAAACCCACGGAACGCCGACGGCCTTCGCCTGCGCCGCCGCTAACTTGCAAGCAGCAACCTGCTCCGAGTACAGCGTTCCGATATTGATGACCAGCGCTTGGCTCACTGCGACAAAATCTTCCACTTCATCGGTCGCGTGAATCATCGCGGGTGAAGCACCGATGGCTAACAAGGCATTAGCCGTGTTGTTCATGACCACAAAGTTGGTGATGTTATGAATCAACGGAGCTTGCTCACGCACCGCTATCAGCAAAGTCCAAATCTCATGGGGCGACATGCAGTCAATCATCCTCTCTAGCGCTGGGGGCAACTCACACCCGACCGTACAACTCCAGCAGATGCCGATAACGCCCGGTAATCTGTGGTTCAACTTGCTCCCAGCGAAACCGCCAGCGCCAGCAACCGTCCGCGACACCTGGCCGGTTCATGCGATGCGCGCCGTCCAGTGCCAAGACATCTTGCATCGGCACGATGGCCAGTCGCGCCACTGACGCGAAAGCCGCTCGCACCAGCCCTTCAGGCATCTCCGGTGTTCCACCGAGATAGTCGAATAGGTGATGACGGGTTCCCGCATCTAGTTCATCCAACCAGCCAACCGTAGTGTTGTTATCGTGCGTACCGGTATACGCTACTGCATTAGGTACATGTTGATGCGGCAGGTACGGGTTATCCGCCCCGCCACCAAAAGCAAAATGTAATACTTTCATGCCGGGAAGTTCGTTGGCGTCGCGTAGCGCTTCGACTTCGGGCGTGATAATGCCCAGATCTTCCGCTACCAGCGGCAGATTACCGAATTCTTCCCGCAGGGCGCTGAGCAATTCCTGACCGGGCGCGGTTTGCCAGCGCCCATGGATCGCGGTTTCCGCATCCGCCGGGATTTCCCAGTACGCTTCCAGCCCCCGAAAATGATCAATGCGCAATAGGTCAAACTGCGTAAACTGCGTGCGAATCCGTTCTTTCCACCACTGAAAACCGTTTGCCTGCATGGCCGCCCAATCGTAATGTGGGTTGCCCCACAACTGGCCTGTCGCTGAGAAGTAGTCAGGTGGCACCCCCGCTACAACCTTGCACCGCCCTTCGGCATCCAGCAAAAAGGCCTCTCGTTGGGCCCAAACATCGGCGCTGTCATAACCAACAAATAATGGAATATCGCCAAAGATCAAAACGCCGCGCTGGTTGGCATGCTGTTTAAGCGCCGTCCATTGATGAAAGAACAGAAATTGTTCAAATTTGCACTGATCAATGGCTTGGGCGAATTCAGTGCGCACTAAAGCTAATGCATTTGGACGCCGATCCCGTAAATCGCGTGGCCAGTGGAACCAAGCTGTTTGTTGCTGCGCGGCGCGGATGGCTTGGTAAAGCGCGTAATCGTCCAACCAGTGGGCATGGTGACGCTGAAATATCGCATAAGCGTCTCGCTCGGCGCCGCCCTGCTTCTGGAAGTTTTGATGTGCTTCAGTTAGACACCGCTGGCGGTAGACCCACCCTCCCTCACCAGGCTGAGGTCCTGTATCTTGAGATAGCCAGCCCGCCTCGATCAACGGTTCCAGCGCAATCAATCGTGGATTGCCGGCGTGAACAGACTGTGCTGAATAAGGCGACAAATCATCATGTGGCGGTCCCAGTGGCAATGTCTGCCAGACGGTGAAACCGCAGGCTGCTAGCCACTCGACGAATTGATAAGCATGGGGTCCCAGATCACCATTTTCGTAACGACCAGGGAGTGAAGTGGGGTGCAATAATAGTCCTGCGCGGCGCCGTTTGAGTGGCGAAGCCATACTCATGAAGGATTAACCTCGGTTGGATAAAATGTTTGGTTGGGGATAAATCAGCGAATCGCATTATTGGCTTCTTGGCCCAGCATCTCTCGAGTGACCAGCACTACGCCGCGCTCGGTGCGATAAAAATGCCGGGCGTCTTCTTCGGCGTCTTCCCCGATGACGGTACCGGGTGGAATGACGCAACCTCGGTCGATAATGACCTTGCGCAACCGGCAGTAGCGGCTGATGTCCACTTCCGGCAATACGACCGCATCACGTAGATGCACATAGGAATGTACCTGTACCTGCGGAAAGAGTAACGAGTGATTGACATAGCCGCCGGATACGATGCAGCCGTCTGCTACCATCGAATCGACCGCCATCCCGCGTCGCCCATCATCATCAAACACGAATTTGGCGGGTGGTGCTTGATCCTGGTAAGTCCAGATAGGCCAATTTCGGTCGTAAAGGTTTAATTCCGGGTCGACCCCGACCATCTCCATATTGGCCTCCCAGAAAGCGTCGACGGTGCCTACGTCCCGCCAATAGCTTTGCGATTTGGTTTGTACATCGCGAAAAGCGTAGGTGACGACGCAGTGTGATTTCAGCAAACCAGGAAGAATATCCTTGCTAAAATCGTGGCTCGAATCGGCGCGTTCGGCATCCTTGATGAGTTGCTGGTAAAGGAAAGCGGTGTTGAAGACGTAGATACCCATGGAAACCAGCGTCATGCCGCTTCGCCCCGGCGATTCTTCCGGGTTTTCGGGCTTTTCGATGAATTGAACAACTTCGTTTTGCGCATTGACCGTCAGTACTCCGAATTCATGCGCCCGCTCGCGGGGTACCTCAATGCTGCCGACTGTGACGTCCGCCTTACTCTCCACATGGTGCGCCAGCATAGGGCCATAGTCCATTTTGTAAATGTGGTCTCCTGCCAGAATCAGAACAAATTCAGGTGCATGATTGCGGATGATATCCAGATTTTGATAGATCGCATCTGCAGTTCCCTTGTACCATGAAGCTTCATCGAGACGTTGCTGAGCAGGTAACAGTTCGACAAATTCGCCGAACTCGCCGCGCAGAAATCCCCAGCCTCGCTGAATATGTTGGATCAAGGAATGGGCCTTGTACTGAGTGAGTACACAAACCCGGCGGATTCCTGAATTGATACAATTGGACAGGGGAAAATCAATGATCCGATATTTGCCGCCAAACGGTGTCGCTGGCTTGGCGCGCCACAGGGTGAGCTGCTTGAGTCGACTGCCACGGCCGCCGGCAAGGATCAGCGCCAGTGTTTCCCGCGTCAGGCGGCTGACGAAGCGCGAGGTGATAGCAGCGCTCATACGTTTGTTGTCCCTTTTGTTAAGCTTTCCCGCTAATATAGACGCTTCTAAACGTAGTTTCCTGCTGCTCGTAGTCGATAGAGCGATAGGATGATGAATTTCCTGATGACGCACTCCAGATATTCCGATAATAACGACGCTGATCGAGATCAAACTGCGCAGGATCGCTTGATGGAGGCTGCCGCCTTGCTATGGCAAGGACGACACGCTGATCCGTTCGCGGTGCTGGGTCGCCATCATGGCCATGGTGATCAAGTCATGGTCCGTGTGTTCATGCCGGATGCTCTTCGGGTTTGGCTGATTGATATCGGCCAACCTATGCAGCAATTGGCAGATACGGGATTGTTTGAGTGGCGCGGTGCGGCGTGCGTTTTGCCGTTGCATTATCGGCTGAAGTGGGTGGATGCCGATGGCTGTGAACATACCGGATATGACCCCTATAGTTTTGCCCCGCAACTCAGTTTGTATGATCTGCACCTTTTTAACGAGGGTCGGCATTTGCACGCCTATCGAGTATTGGGCGCGCACCTTCGCCAGGTGGATGGTGTTGTTGGAACCCTGTTTTCTGTTTGGGCGCCGAACGCCGAACGAGTCAGTGTTGTTGGTGATTTTAATAATTGGCAGGGCCGGCGTCATCCACTGCGGAGACGGGGTTGTGTTTGGGAGTTATTTGTGCCTGGCGTGGTTGCGGGTACACGCTATCAGTTTGAGATCTGTGTATCGGGCACTGGTGAGCTGTTGCGTAAAAGTGATCCTTATGGTCGGGGTTTTGAGCAGCGTCCAAGCGTTGCTTCTCTGGTGGTTGACAATGCGGCTTATCCTTGGCGCGATGAACTCTGGATGGCGCGCCGACGGCGCTTGAAGGCGGAACAGGTGCCGCTGTCCATCTATGAAGTCCATCTAGGTTCTTGGCAACGAGATTCAGATGGGAGTTATTTAAACTATGTAGAATTGGCGCGTCGATTAGTTGCTTATGTAGGTTCGCTGGGTTTCACCCATATTGAGCTGATGCCCATTACTGAGCATCCACTGGATGCTTCCTGGGGCTATCAGCCTACGGGGTATTTTGCTCCAACAAGTCGATATGGAACTGCGAACGATTTTCGTGGTTTTGTAGATTATTGTCACCGGGCGGGTATCGGAGTGATTCTTGATTGGGTGCCAGGTCATTTCCCTAAAGATGCACATGGCTTGGCTTCTTTCGATGGTACCTATTTGTATGAATATGAAGATCCGGCGCGTCGTGAACACCTGAGATGGGGGACGCTAGTTTTTAACTATGGTCGTAACCAGGTTAAAAACTTTTTATTAGCTAGTGCTTGTTTTTGGCTGGAAGAGTGCCACTTAGATGGCTTGCGAGTTGATGCTGTCGCTTCCATGTTGTATCTGGATTATGATCGAGAATCAGATGAATGGGCGCCAAATTTATTTGGTGGCAATGAGAATTTGGAAGCCATTGCTTTTTTGCGGGAGATGAATGATGTCATTCACCGCCGTTATCCTGGGGTTTTAATGATTGCTGAAGAATCTACGGCATGGCCACTGGTGACCCGTCCTGCTTGGATGGGTGGTTTGGGGTTTGGTATGAAGTGGAATATGGGTTGGATGCATGATGTCTTGGAGTACTTGATGCTTGATCCAGCCTTACGCTGTTATCATCACGAGTTACTGACATTTGGGCTGCTTTATGCCTTCACTGAAAATTTCATGTTACCTCTTTCTCATGATGAAGTGGTGCATGGTAAAGGATCTTTACTGGCCCGTATGGGTGGAGATCGTCGTCAGCGCTTTGCTAATCTGCGGTTGCTTTATGTGTATATGTGGACCTATCCGGGCAAGAAATTTTTATTTATGGGTAATGAGTTTGGCCAAGAATGTGAATGGGACCACTCAGGTGTTTTGGATTGGACGCTATTGGCTCAGTTGGAATATAGCGGTCTTCAACGATTGATTTGTGATTTGAATATGTTGTACCGGAGGTTGCCGGATTTATATGATGGTGAGTTTACTCAGGACGGGTTTGAGTGGCTTGATTGTCATGATGCAGTGCAATCGGTGGTGGTTTATTTACGGCGTGGTGGTGGTGGTGAAACTGAGGAAGCGACCGTGGTGATTCTTAACTTTGCGGCGGTGGCTCGTCTAGGATATCGAGTAGGTGTGCCATTTTCTGGTGTATATGAGGAAGTACTGAACTCAGATGCTCGGTGTTACTCAGGTAATGGGGGTATGAATGATTATCCTCACGCATTTCCGGTTCCGCATATGGGTCAGCCCTGTTCGTTGTTAATAGATCTGCCGCCATTGTCTGGATTGGTATTAACACCTTTTGCAAGCGACAAGGAACAACCTTTAGTGAGATTGGTAAAGTGAAGCTACAACAGTTGCGTTATCTGATAGCGATTGTTCGTAGTCATTTGAATATTTCTGCAGCTGCTGAGACTCTTTATACCTCGCAGCCTGGGATTAGTAAGCAGTTGCGTTTGTTAGAGGAAGAATTAGGTGTTGAGTTGTTTAGCCGCAGTGGCAAGCATCTGACTGAGGTGACACCGGTAGGCCGGCAGATCATTGCCAAAGCAGAGAGTATCATGCGGGAGGTGAATAATATTCAGATATTAGCTGAAGAGTATCGTGATGATCGGCGTGGTAATTTGTCGATTGCGACTACGCATACCCAAGCCCGTTATGTGTTACCGCAAGTAATAAAATTGTTTCGTGAGCGTTATCCGGCAGTGACTTTGCAGATTCATCAAGGGTCACCGGCGCAAATTGCTGAACTGGTTCAATCTGGCGAAGTGGATTTTGCGATTGCCACTGAGGCGGTAGAGTTGTTTGATGACTTGGTGATGATGCCCTGTTATATTTGGGAATATTGTGTGCTGACGCCAGTTGGGCATCCGCTGGCTTCGCTGAATTGCCTGAGTTTGCCTGATGTAGCTCAATATCCATTGGTGACTTATGTTTTTGGTTTTACGGGGCGTTCGCATTTGGATGAGGCGTTCCGTGGCATGCAACTAAAACCGAATGTTGTTTTTACTGCAACTGATGCTGATGTGATTAAGACGTATGTGCGTTTAGGGGTGGGGGTGGGAATTGTTGCTCGGATGGCCTATGATCCACACTATGATCATGATTTAGTGCGGTTGGATGCGGGGCGTCTTTTTGCGACAAACATAACACGGATCGGTTTTAGACGCGGTACTTTTTTGCGTTGTTATATGTACGACTTCATGGAACTCTTTGCGCCTCATTTGACTCGTGATCGGGTTCTTCAGGTAGAGCAAACGTTGTTTGAGGGGATAGAGGGGCTGTTTTTGGGTCTGGATTTGCCTGTTTTCTAATAGTGATGTTATAAAAGGGTATCGTGATGCCTAGCTCATCATCAGCCGTTTTGCGCGTCACGCTTCTACAAAGCTTTGAATCCTTGCTGGCGTGCCTGGACGAGTTCTGCACTGCGGTTCGCCATGATGCGACGTTGCCTGCCTGGGTCTCGCGGACAGACGCTGAATTACTGGACAATCTGGACATGCGGGTCAAGGCCATCGAACTCTATCGGGCGCTGTGGTACGAGGATCATCAGGATGGACGGGAAACCCTGACGTGTCCTGGCCTTGTAGGTGCTAGCCCAGGCACAATGGCCGCTGCTCATGCCTGCAATACCGCCAAAGATCGTTTTAAAACAGCAGTACTGGCTTTGAAATCACTAGCGCATGCCGAGACCACAGCGGCTCTAGCAGATTTACATCATCGCCAGGAGTCAATATCAATCGCCATGCGTCGCATGGGCGCGTCGCGCCTGAACCTCAAACAAGCCTATCGGCACATTCCTCTTCTTGATCAACGTCCGCTAAAAGTGGGCTTTACTTGGTCCAAACAGGGCCGGGTTATTCAACGCACCGCAGTAACAGAAGCCCGGCGCCTACTGGAGCAGCGGGTTGAAACACCGCAGATTCATCAGGAATTACAACGTCTGGCAGAGATTCCTGATGATGAGATACTCGCCCGTGTGCGGAGCGTCTGCCCTCATCTGCGGGCAAATATCGTGCTGGCTGCTGCGGAAGGTTCGGATGTTCTCCGCCGGCTGATGCAAACGCCACTGCCGATTTTGATTCCTCTGCAACGCGATGAGTCCTTGCCAGAGTTCGTGCCCACCGCACCGGACCTGCTAACGAACCCTCGCCTACGCCGTGCTGATGTGCGGATTGAAGATGAGCCTTTCCTGCCCACAATTCGCATTCATCGGTATCGCCTGCCCTATCGATCGTGCAAAAGGTGATTCCCCGGCGACTCGCTGTGAAATGTCATAAAATAAATGAGTGGGCTCGAACATTCTGCACAACGTTCCTCCCAGTCATGCTTCACTAACTGATAAAAATCATGCTGTTGAACCTCCGGAGGCTCTATTATGTCGTCGCGCGCTCGCGTATGGCCAGGCAAATCCTACCCACTCGGCGCGGTCTGGGACGGCAAGGGCGTTAATTTCGCGCTCTTCTCCGCCCACGCTGAAAAAGTCGAATTATGTTTGTTTGACTCATCCGGTCAGCGGGAGATCGAACGGTTGGTGCTGCCTGAACATACTGACCAGATCTGGCATGGCTACGTGCCTGGCTTATGGCCAGGCGCTCTGTATGGCTACCGTGTCTCCGGCCCCTATGAACCGCAACTGGGTCACCGTTTCAATCACCACAAACTGCTGCTCGACCCCTACGCCAAGCAATTTTACGGCTCACTTCATCTGCGCGATGAACACTGTGGTTATCAGGTGGGCCATGGCAATGCCGACCTGTCATTTGATACCCGCGACAATGCTCGCGACATGCTCAAATGTGCTGTAGTCGACACTACGTTCAATTGGGAAGGCGACCAGCAGGTTGAAATCCCTTGGGCGCAAACCCTAATTTATGAAACTCATGTGCGCGGCTTCACTATCCGCCATGAAGGTATTCCTCATCACCTGCGTGGCACTTTCGCCGGCATGGCCCATCCGGAAGTCATCAAACACCTTAAATCGCTGGGTATCACTGCTGTGGAGCTCATGCCGGTTCACGCTTTCGTCGATGACCGCTTCCTCACTGACCGTGGCCTGCGTAACTACTGGGGCTATAACACGCTTTGCTTTTTCGCCCCGGAGCCACGTTATCTAAGCAGCGGTGATCTGACTGAATTTAAAAACATGGTCAAACGGTTGCACGACGTCGGCATCGAAGTGCTGCTCGACGTGGTCTACAATCACACCGCCGAGGGCGACCAAATGGGTCCCACCCTCAGTTTTAAAGGAATCGATAACGCTTCCTATTATCGGCTGCGGCCCAATGATCGCCGTTACTACATCAATGACACCGGCTGTGGCAATACCTTAAACCTGACCCATCCACGGGTATTGCAGATGGTCATGGATAGCCTGCGTTACTGGGTGAATGAAATGCATGTAGACGGTTTCCGTTTTGACTTGGCGGTGACCCTCGGTCGGGAGGATTACGGCTATGACCGAGGCGGTGGCTTTTTCGACGCCATTCGTCAAGACCCTGCGATGTCGCGGGTGAAGATCATCGCTGAACCATGGGACATCGGTCCAGGCGGTTACCAACTCGGTAGTTTTCCTGCAGGAACCGCTGAGTGGAATGATCGTTTCCGTGACACAGTGCGTCGCTTCTGGTGTGGCGATGACGGGATGCTATCGCGGATAGCGCCTAACCTGCTGGCCTCTAGCGATCTGTTTGAACACGACTGTCGGCGACCTTGGTCATCGGTTAACTATGTTGCCAGCCATGACGGTTTCACTCTGGCTGATCTGGTCAGTTACAACGAGCGTCATAACGAGGCCAATGGCGAAGGCAACCGTGACGGTCATCCTTCCAATTTTAGTAGTAACTACGGGGTTGAGGGACCGACCGCTGACTCAGCCATTCAGCAACTGCGTTTGCGACAGCGCCGTAACATGTTAGCCACCGTGCTGCTGGCTCAAGGTACGCCGATGCTACTGGCCGGTGATGAGTTTGGCCGCAGCCAATCCGGTAATAACAATGCCTACTGCCAGGATAACGAGATCAACTGGGTGAACTGGGAGAAAGTACCACCTCATGAGCAAGAGTTTCTGGATTTTACGCGCCGTCTGATCAGCCTGCGCCGGGAACACCCGGTGTTGCGTCGCACCCATTTCCTGCACGGGTTGCAGGTTTCCAAAACCACTGGACTGCGCGACGTTGAATGGATCAGCCCGGGCGGTAGCCCCATGACGGATTACCATTGGCAGGAACCCAAGGCGCGTTGTATCGGTATGCTGATCGCCGGTGACGCCGGTGAATACTTCACCGTGGACGGCTATCCCGAAATCGATGACACTTTACTGATCATCTTTAACGCCGGTCAGATATCCATTCCAGTGCGGATGCCAGCGGTACGCGGTGCTAGCCAGTGGCGTTGTTTGCTCGACACAGCACGGCCGCAACTGGCGCCTGGTGAATTACTACTAAGCAATAGTGATGATTTCCAGATGGAGCCACGTGCGGTAACGGTATTTGCGCTCACTGGTGAAACTGCCTCTCCATAATCAATAGAGTTTTAGTTTGGAGGCCTCATTGCCATCGACGACTCCTGTCTCCGATGGCAATGAGGCAGATGTCTACTTAGCGACCTTCCCCCGTTGCCATCGGCAACGCCTTGGCCTCCTCTCCAACCTGTTCCCGGATGCGCACCATAAAATAAGTTGGGGCGGTGGTTTTATCTGTAAAATCAAGCGCTGCGGTATAGGAACGCACTTCACCGACGCCCAAACTGCTGGCTTTCAGCGCATTGAGTTGCTCCGTACCGATCTCAGCGTTACCGACCTGAATGCCTAGCTCGTTGAAAACCAGCACCTGAACCTCCGGCCAGAGCGGTGCGCGGGTGTTGTTTTGCACCACCAGCTTGTACTCATGCCCCCGACTGTCACGGTTGACAATTTCGGTAAAAGTGATGTTTTTCAAATACCGGTCATCCAGCGGCAATACCTGGTCATATTCCAGCTTGCGCAGGCGCGGCAGTTTGCCGCGAATCAGTCCATCCAGATCAGTTCGCAGCTTTTGCAATTCTGGCACTACCTGGTGCAGTTCCTCCTCAGTCTGCGCCAAGCGGCTACGCAGGGCTTGGTTCTGACGGTTGAGAGTATAAGCTTGAGATCCTAACAGCAGTGCGGTGAAAAAATCGAGCAGCACCAACACCAACACCAGCAACAGCAGCAATTTGCTACGCCGACTCCATGAATGGGAGCGAGAGTTGATAGAACGGCGGGAGCGCTCTTGATCGCGTACAGAGTGAGAGATAATAGAATCAGTCATGGAGTTTCGCTTGGGTTATCTAAATTGCTCTCGGCCTCGGAGCCCTCGCCTTCCGGGTGCAGTAACAAAATTCGCTCCGACGCAAGTTCCACTAGCTTCAGCGCGATATTTCGCGGAACCAATGGGAAATCGAATTCGTGTCGGTCGCCACGCACAATAGCCAACTGGCCCATCGCCAGACCCTGGCGTTGCGGCGACAGGACCCGGATTGCCCGAATCCAATGACCATCGCTGTCCAGAAAATTATAGAGAATCTCAGCCTCTGGGTGATTCAGTCGATGGCTGTTGATCAATTGCTGGGCGCGGGCGCTGTGTTCCCGGCGCTGTTTTTCAGCCTCCCGCTCCAGATTGAGTTGCCGATCCCGCTCACGCTTGCGGGCCGCTTCTGCTTCAGCCTGCCGCCGTATTTCCGCTTGCTGGGCCGCTTCCTCGGCCAGTGATTGGCTCTTCTTGCGTTGGTAATCCTGCTTACGGGTATCGGAGTCCAGTTTTTTAGCCTTGCCCGCTGATACCAGCCCTGCTTTCAATAATTCATCGCGTAGCGACATCATTCCTCCTTCATCCTTGGGTTATCCCTCATCATCATCATCAAGGAAAGCACTATTTTTCAATAAAGAATCCGGGTGCGGAGGGTGCCGATGACCTCTTCCAATCGTTTTCGTAATTGCCGGGTTTCGGCTGGTCCAGGATCATCGATGTCGATCACCACATAGCCGATGCGGGCGTTCGTCTGCAAGTACTGGCCAGCAACATTGATCTGCTGCTCAGAGAAAATCGCGTTGATCTGCGAAAGCACACCCGGCTGATTGCGATGAATATGCAGCAACCGATGTTTGCCAGGATGCTCAGGCAATGCGACTTCCGGAAAGTTGACCGCACTCAGCGTTGAGCCATTGTTGCTATATTTGATCAACTTGCTGGCCACCTCCAGGCCGATATTTTGTTGCGCCTCCTCGGTGCTGCCGCCGATATGCGGGGTCAGCAATACATTGTCAAACGCCCGCAAAGGCGACATGAATTCGTCATCATTGGCTTTCGGCTCGGCAGGAAAAACATCAATTGCCGCCCCGGCTAAATGCTTCGCTGCCAGCGCTGCCGTCAGTGCGTCAATATCCACTACTGTCCCCCGGGCAGCGTTGATGAGCGCCGCCCCCGGTTTCATGCGCGCTAACTGTTCTGCACCAATCATTTGGAAAGTCTGTGGTGTTTCCGGTACATGCAGGGTCACTAGGTCAGCCATTTTCAACAGGGCGTTCAGTGACGGCAACGGATGGGCGTTGCCAAGGGCCAGCTTGGTTTCGATGTCGTAAAACACCACCTGCATGCCCAACGCCTCAGCCAATAATCCCACCTGAGTGCCAATGTGGCCGTAACCGACGATCCCCAGGCACTTGCCTCGCGCCTCGCGAGAGCCGGTTGCGGTCTTAATCCAGCCACCGCGATGAGCCGCTGCATTACGTTGAGGAATGCCGCGCAGCAGCAACACCATCTCCGCCAACACCAGTTCCGCTACGCTGCGGGTGTTGGAAAAGGGCGCGTTAAAGACCGGGATACCACGTTCCTGGGCAGCGGCAAGATCCACCTGATTCGTGCCAATACAGAAGCAACCTACCCCGATCAAGCGAGGAGCGTGCTCAAAGACCTTGGCCGTCAACTGTGTCGCAGAACGGATACCAACGAAATAGGCGTCGCTGATGGCCTCCAGCAACTGTGATTCGGGCAGTGCTTTGGTATGAAAATCAACGTGGGTGTAGCCATCTGCCTGGAACGCCTCAACGGCGCTGGCGTGAAGACCTTCCAGTAGTAAAATCTTGATGCGGTGCTTATCAAGTGAAATCTGACTCATGGCTGTGCTGGGTTTCGTCGGTGTTAGAATAGAGCGTTGAAAATAATCCCTCTGGACGGGACTGGCAACTTTCGCCATTGTAACCTGGAGCGCCCATCGCTGTGACCCTGCGTGACCCAAATGCATCCGCCGCCCTGCTTGACGGCATCCGCGCCTTTATTGACCCCGCCCATGTCCGCACCGATGCAGACAGTTGCCTGAATTACGGGCGCGACTGGACCCGGCTGCACACGCCAAATCCGTTGGCGATTGTACTGCCAAGCGCCATTGGCCAAGTGCAACAACTGGTGCGCTACGCCAATGAACACCGCCTGGCGCTCGTTCCTTCGGGCGGGCGTACTGGTCTCAGTGGCGCGGCAGTCGCCTGCCAGGGAGAAATCGTGGTGTCCATGGAACGGATGAATCGGATTCTCGACTTCGATCCGACCGACCGCAGCGTAACTTGCGAAGCGGGCGTTATCACCGAAGTCCTGCAAAATTTCGCCTGCGATCGTGGGTTGCACTATCCAGTAGATTTCGCCTCGCGTGGTTCCAGCCAGATCGGCGGCAACATCGCCACTAACGCTGGCGGGATCAAAGTCGTTCGCTACGGCTTGACCCGCGACTGGGTCACCGGTTTGAAAGTCGTCACTGGGCGTGGCGATATACTCGACTTGAATCGGGGGCTGATCAAGAACGCCAGTGGCTACGACCTGCGGCATCTT
This sequence comes from Candidatus Competibacteraceae bacterium, assembly GCA_049288935.1. Classification (GTDB taxonomy): domain Bacteria; phylum Pseudomonadota; class Gammaproteobacteria; order Competibacterales; family Competibacteraceae; genus UBA2383. The sequence continues at coordinate 6,224 of JBAQIQ010000211.1, read as the reverse complement.
TTTATCGGTAGCGAAGGAACGCTGGGGATCATCGTCGAGGCGACCTTGAAACTGACCCGCCCTCCGCGCGAACCTATGGTGATGGTACTGGGGGTGTCGGATCTGGACAGCATCATGTCGCTGTACCACATTTTTCGGAACAAGCTGGCCTTGAGCGCCTTTGAGTTCTTCTCGGAACTGGCGTTGCGCCGTGTGCTTGCTAAAGGGTTGCATCGTCCCTTCGAAACCGAAACCTCCTATTACGTCCTCGTTGAATTCGAGAATCCAGACGGCGCGTACACCGATGCCGCGCTGTCGTTATTCGAGCATTGCGCCGAGCAAGGCTGGTTAGCGGATGGCGTGATCAGCCAGAGCCAGACTCAGGCACAGCAACTCTGGCGGTTACGCGAAGAGATTAGCGAATCGATCTCCGCCCATCAGCCCTACAAAAATGACATCGCCCTGCGGATTTCCCATGTTCCTGCGTTCCTGGCCGAAGCAGACGTCCTGCTGACGCGGGAATATCCGGATTTTGAGGTGCTGTGGTATGGCCATATCGGTGACGGTAACCTGCATATCAATATTCTCAAACCGGCAGACTTGAACCCGGCAGCATTCGCAGAAAAATGCGGGACCGTCAGCGAGCATCTATTTACCGTACTGCAACAGCACGGTGGCAGCATTTCCGCCGAGCACGGAGTCGGCCTGCTTAAGAAACCCTATCTGCGCTACACCCGCGATGAAACCGAAATCGGCTATCTGCGAGCGATTAAACAGGCGTTTGACCCGAACGGCATTCTGAATCCGGGGAAGATTTTTGATTAGAGTTGCTGCTCATAGCCGGGCGTTCGGCTGTGATGATCTGCCGGACGCCCCCGGATATCCCTGATTAGTAATTGTGCGCTACCCGCGATGTCCCATCATATCCGGTCAACACCCGCACCCGGTCGCCGGGATAGAACGGCTCGTCAGCGCCCTGAGTCACTGCTACCATGCGGCCGCTGTCCAACCGCACGGTAATCTCCAAACCGGGCTGGCGAGTCGCGCTTTCCTCAATAGCGGAACCGGCCAGTCCCCCTAAAACAGCGCCCCCCACTGCGCCAGCGATCTGACCCCTGCCCCCGCCAATCGTGCTGCCAGCCACGCCGCCCAGTGCGGCGCCGGCCACTGTACCCACGCCGCTCTTGGCGCCTTCAATCATCACTTGGCGGACGCTTTCAACATAACCCATCCGTACATCCTGCGCCTGACGGGATTGATCGCGGGTATAAGCGCTGCCAGAGACACTGGCGGGGCAACCGCTCAGGATCAAGCTGGATGCCAATACCACAGTGACTACTGCTGCCGTTTTCATCAATTGCATGGTTTACCTCGCCGCTAATCGGCACTATGAAAAAAATTCAATGGCGATTATAGCAACGCCCTAGCAAATGGTTACCTTGGCGCGGCCTCCCGTCGCCGCCGAAACGCCGCATAATACAGCACCGGGATGAAGATCAGTGTCAGCAACGTAGATATCATGATCCCGAAAATCAGCGAAATGGCCAGTCCCCGAAAAATCGGATCATCCAAAATAAACAGTGCTCCAAGCATTGCCGCTAGCGCCGTCAGGAGGATTGGCTTGGCGCGCACCGCGCTGGAACGAATCACCGCTTCCTGGAAGGGAACACCGTTAGCAGTTTCCATGTTGATGAAATCTACCAACAAAATTGAATTGCGAACGATAATCCCTGCCAGCGCTATCATGCCGATCATGGAGGTCGCGGTGAACTGGGCCTGCAACAGTGCATGGCCTGGCATGACGCCGATAATGGTCAGCGGGATAGGCGCCATGATGACCAACGGCGCCAAATAAGAGTGAAATTGTGCGACCACCAGCAGGTAAATTAGGATCATGCCTACGCCGTAGGCAATACCCATGTCTCGGAAAGTTTCATAAGTGATTTGCCATTCGCCGTCCCATTTCAGGCTGTAGCTGTAGGGATTATCCGGCTGGCGGATGAAGAATTGCTCCAACGGTTCGCCAGCAATCGGCAAATCTCGCAGTTTGGCAAAAATTTCAAACATGCCATACAGTGGGCTATCCAGTGAACCGGCCATATCGCCGAATACGAACACCACCGGCAATAAATCCTTGTGGTAAATCGCGTTCTCGCGCTGAGTCGTCTCGACCTCGACGATTTCCGACAGCGGCGTCAACGAACCGCTCTGACTGCGGGTACGCAAATTCAGCACTTGGGCGATTTTGGCTTTGTCAGCGACCGGTAATTCCAGCCGCAATGGGATCGGGTATTTAGCGATTTCAGAGTGCAGATAGCTGACATCCTCGCCGCGCAGAGCTGTATTGAGATCCGCTGCAACCGCCTGCTGTGACACGCCCAGCAGCGCGGCCTTGGCCTGGTCTACATGGACGATCAACCGCTCGGCTGGAGTTTCGATGGTGTCATCCACATCAATAATGTCCGGCGTGGCGCTGAACACCGCTCGTACCTGCTGGGCGGCCTGAATCTGCCCGGGATAGTTCAACCCATACACCTCCGCCGCCAATGGGGACATCACTGGCGGCCCCGGTGGCACTTCCACCACTTTGACGTTGGCATTGTATTTCGCGCCAATGGCCTGCAACGGCCCACGCACTGCTAGGGCGATAGCGTGGCTCTGTCGGTCACGGTGTTTTTTATCTGTTAGATTGACCTGGATATCGCCGACATTCGCTCCGGCCCGCAGATAATACTGCCGCACCAGACCGTTAAAATTGATCGGCGCGGCGGTTCCGGCATAAGCCTGATAATCAGTGACTTCCGGGACCGTCCCCAGATAGCGGCCCAGTTCCCCTAGCACTCGCGCTGTCTGCTCCAGAGTCGTCCCTTCCGGTAGATCCACAATCACCTGAAATTCCGACTTATTGTCAAAAGGCAGCATTTTCAGCACGACGAACTGGAAATAGGCCAGGCTGACTGAACCGCCAATCATCACCAGCACGGACAATCCCAGCAACCAGCGTAGTGGCCGCCCCTCTTGTCCGCGCAGGAAGGGGCCGATGACGCGGCGAAACAGGCGGTGGGAGAAATCCTCAGCAGGTTCCTGAAGGGCATCCGAAGGCGTCGATGCGTGGGTTGCGCTGTGCTTTTCCCCTCGCCTCTTTAATACCTTGTAGGTCAGCCACGGGGTGAACACGAACGCCACCGCCAGCGAGATCAGCATACCCATGCTGGAATTGATCGGAATTGGGCTCATGTAGGGCCCCATCAGTCCGGATACAAACGCCATCGGCAACAGCGCCGCGATCACTGTGAACGTTGCCAGAATAGTCGGGCCACCCACTTCATCCACTGCCAGTGGAATCGCCTCGATTAGCTTGCGTCCTCCTAAATGAATATGGCGGTGAATGTTCTCCACCACCACGATCGCGTCATCTACCAGGATACCGATGGAGAAAATCAGCGCGAACAGCGACACCCGGTTAAGGGTGAAACCCCAGGCCCAGGAAGCAAATAGGGTAATGGTCAGGGTCAAAATCACCGCTGCGCCGACGATGAACGCCTCGCGCCAGCCCAGCGCAATCAGCACCAGCGCAATCACCAACCCGGTGGCGAACATTAGTTTGGTGATTAGAGTCATTGCCTTGTCGTTGGCAGTGACGCCGTAGTTGCGGGTCACGGTGATGTTCACGCCTTCGGGAATGAAGGTTCCTTTAAGCTGTTCAACCCGTTGTAATAACTGATTGGCAATTTGCACGGCGTTTTCGCCGGGCTTTTTGGCGATCGCCAGCGTCACGGCGGGAAACTCGCCTTTGACCTTGACGCCATTGGTTTCCGCTGCTGGGCCGGTTCCCAGCCAGACATAGCGTTTTGGCGAATCCGGACCGAGTTTGACCTCAGCGACATCGGCTAGATACACCGGGGTCCCTTGGTGCAGTCCGACTACCAGTTGGCCAATTTCTTGGGCGTTGATTAGGAAACTGCCAGCCTGCACCGGGATTTCCCGGTTATCGCTGACCAAGGCCCCAGCGTCAGTTGACGCATTCGCAGCTTGCAGTGATCGGCGTAGCTCCGCCAGCGATAACCCGTAGCCTGCCAGTTTAGCTGGATCAAACAGCACTCTGACCACCCGATCCGGTGTCCCAATGGTGTACAGGTCGCGGGTGCCAGCGACCCGTTTTAACTCGGTTTCCAGAGTATGCGCCACCCGCGCTAGATCATCCGCGCTGCGCTGGGGGTCTTCAGTCCACAGAGTCAGACTGACAATCGGTACATCATCAATGCCCTTGGGTTTGACAATGGGTTGTCCGACGCCGAGGTTAGGCGGCAACCAGTCGGCGTTGGAATAGAGTTTGTTGTACAGCCGGACAATGGCGTCTGTGCGCGGTTCGCCTACAAAGAACTGCACGGTCAACACCGCCATGCCTGGTTGGGATACCGAGTAGATGTGCTCTACTCCTTCGATTTCCGCGAGAACCTGTTCCGCTGGACTGCTGACCAGCTTTTCTACTTCTTGGGCGGTGGCGCCGGGAAAGGGAATGAGCACATTAGCGAATGTTACGTTGATCTGTGGCTCTTCCTCACGGGGCGTGACTAGAACTGCGAACAGGCCTATTAACAATCCTACCAGTGCTAATAGTGGCGTGATTTCACTGAGCAGGAATTTTTTGGCAATCGCTCCAGACAGGCCAAGGCGGGGTTCAGCAGCATCACCCATTTTGTTGTCTCCTGATCTGCGGCTGTTCCTTGAGGTAGACACCCGCTTGGATCGGATCTAGCGCTACCTGTTCACCCGCTTCCAGCCCGGCGAGAATTTCCACCTGATCGCCTTCCGTTCGGCCGGGGCGCACCTGACGCAGGCTGACTTGGCCCTCCTTGACGACGTAGACAGCGCTTACCTCACCACGCTGAACCAGTGCCGAGCGTGCTACTGTTAGCCGCTGATCCTCACCTACTCGAAAAGCGGTTTTGACGAACATGCCTGGATATAGACCTTTGGTCTTTTTTGGCAGGTAGATGCGTACTTTGAACACGTTGCTTTGCGGATCGGCATAGGGGAAAAAGGTCATTTTTTCGGTAGTGATGTTGTCGTCGTTAAGCAATATCCGGGCTTGTTGGTGTTGGCGAATGGGCTCGATAAGCCGCTGTGGCACATTGACCACTATGCGCAGTTCATCCAGTGTGAAGCCGGTCATCAGCGGCTTGCCGGGTTGGACACTTTCGCCTGGTTCTATATGACGTTCTAGTACAATGCCGCTATAAGGTGCTGTGATGATGGTATAACCCAGGGATTCTCGCGCCTGCGTCACCCCAGCCTGAGCAGCTTCCAGACGAGCCTTGGCGGCATTAAGAGTAGCTGTGGCTGAATCCATCTGCGCCCTGGAAACCAGTTGCCGTTCATAAACACCGCGAATGCGGTGGTGCTCCGCCTCAGCTTCGATGAAGCGGGCCTGAGCCTCGCGCAAATTGGCTTGAGCCTGTTCCAGACCAGCACGCTGTTCGATATTGCGGATGCGGACAATCGGCGCCCCCTGCGGCACAAAGTCGTTGACATCAACCATGATCTCTTCAACCCGGCCCGCGGTTTGGGCCGAGACGGTGCTGCGATTAACCGCCTCAATCACCCCGTCGAGAATCTGCTCGTCTGGCAAGGTTTGCTGCTGAACTTCGGCGACCGGAAACGGCAGCTCTGCAGCAGTCGACAGCGCTGGCAGCGCAACCAGGAGGCTACAGAGCATCAAGAACAGTGAATGCATGGATTTGGGCATAACAGCATCCCTCTCAACCGAATGGTGGCAAGTTCAAATATATTAGAGAATTCTAATATTTTAATTAGCCAGTCACAATCCTTCATTCACCAGCAGCGCCAGAACCAGCAGCGCCACCATTTCCGTCAACTCGCAGACTGCGCCGAGCGTGTCGCCTGTAACACCCCCCAATCGAGTCATCAGGCTATGGCGCAGTCCCATAAAACCGATGCCCAATACCGCCAGCAAAGCCCCGCCCCGCCCTTCCAGCAACGCCACAGTCGCTACCGCAACCAATAAAACCAGTACACCACAACTCCACCGTGGCAGATAATTCGCGTAGGGTGAACCCAGTCCATCGGGCCGCACATAGGGCGTGGTGATGAGTAGTAAAACGGTCACGGTGCGGCCCAGCACCGGCGCCAGCAACAACACCAGACCAGCATCTCCGACCAGCAAAACCTGCAACGCCGCAAACTTGGTCAGCAACAGCAACACAATGACTACAATAGCAATG
>JBAQIQ010000210.1:0-12634 GCA_049288935.1 Candidatus Competibacteraceae bacterium | reverse complement strand
GGTATCGGGCTTTGCCCGGACTACGCCGTCGCCGACGCCGTCCGCGACGGCCGTTTGCGCCTGTTGCTCCAGAACTACAAATCGGTTGAATACGGTTTGTACGCGCTTTATCCGCACCGCCGGTATCTCGCGGCCAAGGTGCGCGCCTACGTCGACTTTCTGATCGCCCGATTCAGTGGCCGGCCAGAATGGAGCTGATCGCGGGGCATCGGCATGCTGGACAGCAATCATTCGCTCTTTTCCCCGCCAAAAAGCGGCCGGACGTCCAAACGCCTTGTGGGTCGCCGACTTCACCTATTTGGCACCGTTCTTCGAGAAGGCCAAGGCGGGCGGCATCCTGGTGGTCGGCGAGATCCACGAGCGCTGGATGCCCGCTTGGGGCGCAAGGTCACGTTGGCCTCTGCCGCGACAACTTGTTGCATCGTCATGACTGGCGCAAGCGGGCTCCAGACCAGCGACATCCCAAAGCCGATAGGGCCGCCCAAGCGCGCTGGAAAAAAACTCCCCGATCTCGATAGCTTGGAGGCCTTGGAAAACCACTGGGAAGTCGCGCTTCGCGACATGGAACTTGACCATCAACGCGCCCATTTCATTGTCGCTTGGCCTTGGATTATGGCTTCACTATAGAATTGGACATGGAATTACATCGCCATGACTCGCATCATGCTGGAGCGCCTGGCTTGAGACGGGACTTTCCAAATAGCCTCTGAAGCCGCTCGACGCCGACCGGCTCCTCGGCTTGCAACGACGCCAGCGCGACCCGCTGCGCGTGCTGATCGCGCACCGCCTCAATCTGCGGCCACTCCTGCGCCGCCCGCTGTTGCAGAAGCGGGGAGGTGACGGTGACGGTGGTCAGGCTGTTGTTGATCACCCAGGCCCAGGGCTCGATGCCGGCGCGGCGCAAATCGTCCTGCAAGCGGGCTGCTTCCAGCACTGGGGTGGTTTCGGCCAGGGTGACGATCAAGACTTTGGTGCGCTGAGGATCTTGCAACTGCATCATCGGGGTGGTGAAGTGCAAGCCGCTGTTGCCCATCTGCCGGGCCATCTCGCGGTGATACGCCCCGGTGGCGTCGAGCAGCAGCAGGGTGTGACCGGTCGGCGCGGTGTCCATCACCACGAACTTTTTACCGGCCTCGCGAATGATCCGGGAAAACGCCTGGAACACCGCGATCTCCTCGGTGCAGGGCGAACGCAAATCCTCTTCCAGCAACGCCCGGCCCTGCTCGTCGAGGTTTTTACCGGCGGTGGCCAGAACATGCTGGCGATAGCGTTCGGTTTCCACCTCCGGATCGATGCGACTGACGGTCAACCGATTCAACGCACCGTCCAGGGTTTCGGCCAGATGCGCCGCTGGATCGGAGGTGGTGAGATGCACCGGATGCCCGCGACCAGCCAACGCGACCGCCAAAGCGGCGGCTAGCGTGGTTTTGCCCACGCCGCCCTTGCCCATCAATAAAATCAGCCCTTGTTGATCAACCGCCAACTCGTCAATCAGGTCAGTCAGGCTGGGTAGGGGCACCAACGCCGTAGGCCCATCCTCTCCGGCAATCAGGCAGGGAGCGGCGATCTGCTCATCGCTCAGCAAACCGCGCAGCGCGTCAATCCCAACCAGGTTGAACGGTCGCAGCGCGATAGAATCGGTCGGCAAATTCTGCAAGGCTGCCGGGATTGCGGCCAGCGCCGCCTGCTCCCGTTTCCACAGCGCCGCCGCCAGTGGATCGTGAGCCGCTTCGGCTTCCGGCAACAGCCCGTTGATCGCCAAGTAAGACTCCGTCAGACCGATCGCCGCCAGTTCTTCACGAGTCCGGGCCGCTTCGCGCAAGGTCGAGGTTTGCGCACGGGCGACCAGGATCAGTCGGGTTTGCCGGGGATTCGCCAGCGCTGCCACGGCGGCTTGATACTGATGGCGTTGCTTTTCCAGTCCCGCCAGTGGCCCCAGGCAGGAGGCATTGCCCTGGCCGGCTTCCAGAAAACCGACCCACGCGCCGGGCAATTGCAACAGGCGGATAGTGTGGCCGGTGGGCGCGGTATCAAACACGATGTGGGCGTAGTCCTTGACCAGCGCCGGATCGGTCAGCAGCGCGGTGAACTCATCGAACGCGGCAATTTCCGTGGTGCAAGCGCCCGATAATTGCTCCTCGATGCCTTTGACCACGTCATCCGGCAACACGCCGCGCACCGGATCAACAATACGGTTGCGGTAGGCTTGCGCCGCCGCCTGTGGATCAATCTCCAGCGCCGACAGGTGCGGTACGGCGTCCATCGGCGTGATCGAGTGGCCGATGGCGACGCCGAAGACCTGACCGACGTTGGAGGCCGGATCGGTGCTGACCAGCAAGGTCGGTCGGCCTTGCGCGGCCAGATAAACCGCCGTTGCACAGGCCAGTGAGGTTTTGCCCACCCCGCCCTTGCCGGTGAAGAACAGAAAGGTCGGCGGCTGGTCGAGAAACCGCCACGGCGGTCTGGGCTGGTGGTTCATTAACAACATCCTCCGCGATTACCGGAAGAAGCCTCAGTGGTCGCGGCAGGCGCACAACAGGCGGCGCTCGACCGTTGCAAAAGAGCGGCGGTTTCCTGGCGAATGGCGGGCTTTGCCGGTAATTCGCCGATCCAGGTCGCCAGTTCATCCCGCGACGGGTAACGGCCACTGCATTGAAGGTCGCCATTCACCAAGGTCAACGGCAGGCCGGATTGCCCCAGCCGCTCCAGCGCCGCTCTCACCGTTGGCTGGTTGACAAACGCCATTGGCTCTTGCGCCAGGTTGAAACGCTCGATCCGTGCGCCGTTGCGTCGGGCCCAGTCCAGGTCTGCGGCAAAGCGGGCCATTTCCTGATCTACTTCCACGCCGCAAACACCCGTGCTGCAACACAGTGCCGGATCAAAAATTTGCAGGGTCGCCATTCATCAATCTCCAGAGGCTTGGAGCAAGAGCACGCCAATGCGATCCAATTCTAACTTGAAGCGGGCGCGGTCCTGCTGTAATTCCGCCAGCGGCAGCGCGAGAAGAGCCTCAATCCGGGTGCGCAACACCCGATAAGCCTGCATGAAGGCCGCGTCAATTTCCGCCTCGGAACCGGTGACATGCGCCGGATCTTCCACGCCCCAATGCGTGCGCAACACCGGCCCCAGATAGGCCGGACAGGTCTCGCCCGCCGCGCTGGAACACACCGTAATTACGATATCCGGGGTGATCGGCAAGCCGTCCCAAGACTTGCTGTAATAGCCCTCGGTCGAAATGCCTTCACGCGCCAGCAGCGCCAGCGAACGCGGATGCACCTGGCCGGTCGGATGACTCCCGGCGCTCAGTGCTTTCCAGCCTGCGGGAGCCAGATGGTTGAAGGTCGCTTCGCCCAGGATCGAGCGGCAGGAATTACCGGTACAAAGAAACAAGATGTTCATAGTGCAACTTTCTGGTCAGAGGTTAAGGAGCGTTTCACCAGCAACAGTGCGCCACTGCACAAGCGGCTTGCCGGATCAATGCGGCGGGGATGGCCTCGAACGTGTGGCCAGCGACCGAAACCGTGCGACAAACGCTCGGTTCGCCACAGAGATCGCCGCAAGACTGGCACTCGTTTTCTGATGCCGATGCGCCCGGCAACGCCGATTCCAGTGGGACGCCATTGAACAGGATCAGATTGGATTCGGGCAACTGCTCCAGCGACAGCTTCGTTTCACGGTAGGCGATATTGACGCCGCGTGGCCCACATTCAGCCGCCAGTTGGGTCACGACCTGTTGCAGCGATTGCAAGGTATCGGAACAGCGCAAACAGGTGCGTCCGTCCTGATCCAGATGACGCCATTCAATTTCGAGGGTCTTCATCACATTTCTCCCATTTAACGGGTTGCAGTCACCGGAGCCTTCAGTCCCTGTTCATACCAGTCGCGACTGCGATTGACGAGATTGGCCACCAGCAGCATCACCGGCACCTCGATCAGGACACCCACTACGGTCGCCAGCGCCGCACCGGAGTTGAAGCCAAACAGAGCAATCGCCGCCGCCACCGCCAACTCGAAAAAATTGCTGGCCCCAATCAGCGCCGACGGTCCGGCCACGCAATGCGGCGACCCGACCTGACGATTCAGCCAATACGCCAGTCCCGAGTTGAAGAGCACCTGGAACAGGATCGGAATCGCCAGCAGCAGAATCACCAACGGTTGCGCCACGATCTGCTCACCCTGGAAACCAAAGAGCAACACCAGCGTGGTCAGCAGCGCGATCAGTGACAGCGGACCCAGGATGTCCAACAGCCGCGCCAATCCTGCCGCGCCTTGCGATTTCAGGACGGTAGTGCGCACAATCTGAGCGATGATCAGGGGAATCACGATGTACAGCACCACTGACAGAAACAGGGTTTCCCAGGGCACTACAATCGAGGTCAAACCCAGCAGAAAAGCGACAATAGGGCCAAAGGCAAACACCATAATCAAGTCGTTCAGCGCGACCTGACTCAGGGTGAAATGCGGCTCGCCTTTGGTCAGATTGCTCCACACAAACACCATCGCGGTGCAGGGCGCAGCCGCGAGTAGAATCAAGCCGGCGATGTAGGACTCGATCTGATCAGCAGGCAGTAGCGGCGCAAACAGCCCACCGATGAACAGCCAGCCCAGCAGCGCCATTGAAAACGGTTTGACGCCCCAGTTAATAAACAGCGTAACGCCGATCCCGCGCCAATACTGGCCCACTTCGCGCAGCGCGGCAAAGTCGATCTTGACCAGCATCGGGATGATCATCAGCCAGATCAGCACCGCCACCGGCAGATTGACCTGGGCGATTTCCAGGCCGCCGATCGCCTGGAACATTCCGGGTAGAAAATGCCCCAGCACGATGCCGGCCACGATGCACAGCGTCACCCACAAAGTCAGATAGCGCTCGAAAAACCCCAGTCGCACGCCTTCGGCAGCTTTGGCGTTGACGTCGCAGGCGGCGCTCATGAATTGTTCTCCAGAACGGTTTGGCCAATTTCGTCCAGCCGGGACTGCAATTTGATCTTGTCCAGCGACTGAATGGGCAGGCTCATGAAAATCTTGATGCGGTTTTCCAGCTCGCGCAGCGCCTTGCGGAACGCCAGCATCTTTTGCGAGTCGTCGCCTTCCGCCGCTGCTGGGTCTTCCACGCCCCAGTGCGCGGACATGGGTTGTCCCGGCCAGACCGGGCATACTTCATGAGCGGCGTTGTCGCAGACGGTGAACACGAAATCCAGCGACGGGGAATCGGGCGCGGCGAACTCGTTCCAGTTCTTGCTGCGCAGTCCTTCGGTAGGAATATCCTGCAATTTCAGCAGCCTCAAGCTGAAGTGATTGACCTGGCCGGTGGGAAAGCTGCCGGCGCTGTAGGCGCGGAATCGGCCTTGGCCAAGGCGGTTCATGACGGCTTCGGCCAGGATGCTGCGGGCGGAATTGCCGGTACAGAGGAACAGCACGTTGTAAATTTTTTCTTGATTCATAACCGTGGATTCCGGGTTCGACATTTCAAAGGGAATAAACGTTGGCCGGGCGCCGGTGCAGGGCGGCAGAGGGCAACAGTGTTCCATCAGGTAGGTCATGAGGTCGGTAACCACCTCGCAACGGGCCTGATAGATCAACTGCCGACCCTCGCGGCGGCAATCAAGCAGGCCGGCCTGCTGCAACGTTTTCAGGTGGAACGACAGCGTGGCTAACGGCAAGCCAAAGCGCTCGCCCACCTGGCCGGCGGGTTGCGGCCCCGTTTGCGCCAGGTGACGAAAAATATCCAGCCGGGTGTCCTGCGCGAGCGCGCCGAGCACGGCGATAGCGGTTGACTTATCCATATTTCCAATATTATCGAAATGAATGAGTGGGTGCAAGCGTACATCGCTCAGCATTTAGAACGGCTGGCGCGTGTTGGTCAACGTAGAAGCCGCAGAGTGGCTTGCCATTCAGCGGGCAGGCGGAGGAGATCGCCGGGTTCGTCGATGTCGTGTAATTGCGCCGCGACGCAGACCGGCCAGCCCAATTGCTTTAACCGGGCCAGGGTTTCGGCAGCAACAGTGTCAGTGCTCCAGGCCATGTCCGAAAACAGGCAGGGATCGGTGCGCGTTAGCCCCAGCAAGGCATAGCCGCCATCCGTGGTAGGATGAATGATCGTACCCACTTGGCGCAGCACTGCGGCAGTGGCGCGCAAGTGGTCAGGAGTCAGTTCGGGACAGTCCGTTCCGATCAACAGTACCGCTTCGCCGGCTGCGATGCTCCGTTGCGCTGCCCGAGCCAGCCGCGCGCCAAGATCGCCTTCCCCTTGATCGCTGACGTCCACACTGAGCGGCGCACTAACGCCGCACCACTCGGGCGCTTCCGGTGCGGGGGTCATGCACAGTTCAACCGGCCCCAGTGCGGCGGCGGTCGCATTGCCCAGCGTATAGTCCAGCATCCGGCGGGCGAGTCGCGCTGCACCTTCAGCGCCCAGTGCGGGTATGAGTCGGGTCTTGGCGAGTCCTGGCCAAGGGGCCTTGGCGAAAATGATGGTGCGAACGGGTGGCATCGACTGATTTCCAGCTATGGTGATCAATTTTTTTCTCGCCGCAGAATGGATTGAGGATAACCGGGCTAGCCTGGCTACACTGAATAAATCACTCTTTCACTGGTTAATCGCCATGTACTCATCTACAGCCAATATCCGTGCGCTGATGGCGGATTTCCATCTCGCCGGGATGATGTTGCGTTACAGCGCTTTCATCCCACGCCTGTATAACTGGTGCCTATCTCTCGGTTTCGAGTCGGGCAAGATGATGCCGTCCCGGGCCTTCTGCTCGGATGAAAATCAGGGCTATCCTATTATCCTCATCACCAAACACTTTGGCGTATTTCCGTTCAATCACGGCCAAGTTGGCGGTATCGTCGCGACTGACCGGCATGCGCCGCACGCTGAACACGGGCGGGATATGGTGATCATTCACGCCAGCCACGTCGGTTACGACCCAACGAGTAGCGTGTTTGGCGTTTATCGCCGTATCCAGAGTGAAGATCGGCATTTGACCGCCAGTTGCGGCAAAATCGAAGCGGTGTTGCGCTGGTATCAGGAGGAATATGCGTTCGCTCAGGACAATATTCTTTTGGAGCGCCATGGAGAGGCGTATTTTGTCACGATTGACAACCAGTTGCTCCGAGAGAACCGCGAAGAAGGGCTGTTTTTGAATCTGGACCGGCTGGCCAAGCCGGGCGCTGATCGCCAATTCTATCCGGTGCATTGCCGTAGCACGGCCAAGAGTCTGGTGGCCGCGCCCGAACTGCGCAGTCTGATGGAAGGCATGGGTTGGGCGGATGGGCAAAGCGAACCGATTGGCCATCGATTGTTACCTGAATATTTTCGTTTCAAGCGCGACATTCAGGGTGACTTGGAAGGCCGTAGTCACCTGGAGCAAAATTTGTTTGACCCGATGGCGTGGATTATCACCGCGCCCCATCCACTGCTGACCGCCGCCCAAGTGAATACTCAGGTGGAATTTGACCGCACGTTCCGAACCATCGTCCGGGAACACGGTTATCAAGGCAAACGGGTCTTGTATATTTCAGGGCTGCATATTGATATTTCGCCCCAACCCGGACAGCGCTTCCCGTTGACCAAATTTGTCCCTTGGGCGGCCTTCGTCCAACAGCCGGATGGCCGCTATGAGACCTTCGAGCAATTGGTGCTGATGGCGCGACTGCGCGAGCAGTCCAGCGAAAACCCCGACCAGATCAATCTGGAAGAGGTCATCCATCAGATGGAGCAGACGCAGGAGGTTCACGTTCATGCCCCGTGAGGCCCGGTGATGAATGGCCCATCATCCAGACCCACGGCAGTTAAGGCGCATTACGAGAAATATGTGTATCCCGATTTTCCAAGGCTGTCATCGGTGCGGGGCTGTGATACCTATGCGCTGAATCTGCAAGCACTTTGGGCGCATTTCAATGGCGAAAGGCTCGATCCTCGCATGGGTAAAATTCTCCTGGCCGGTTCCGGCAGTTTTTCTCCTTATCCAACAGCCGTCGCCAATCCTGAATCGCGCATCACCGCGCTCGATCTTTCCAGAGCGAATCTTGACCGGGCCAGGCAACATGCCTGGTTACATCTGCATTTTAACGTGAATTTTGTCGAGGGTGATTTACTCAAGGCCACTGACCTGTTTGGCGAGAAGATTTTTCATTTTATCGACTGTTATGGGGTGCTTCATCACATTCGTGAGGCCGCTTCCGCCTGGCGGACGCTTCATGCGTTGTTGAAACCCGGAGCTTTTGCCCGAATCATGGTGTATAGCCGTTGCGCACGGCGTTCGATTCAAGCGGTCCGCTGGGCGATGAAGCAGCTATCTATTCAGAGTGTGCGGGAGATCAAGGCGCTTTATCGGCGGGCGAAAGCAGGCAGTCGATTCAGGGAATGCCTGGATGCCGCGCCAGAAGCGGCTTTCGACGCTGGGTTGGCGGACCTGTTCCTGCATCCTTACGCTAAGACCTATACCGTGGATGAATTACTGGAAATGCTGGATCAGGCCAGCCTGGAGCCGTTGCTGTTTATTCATCCTGGCGCACTGATGGAGGTCAGCGCCGAGATCGCCCGCTTGAGGACATTAGAACTGGATGATGATCTGACCACCAATTTCATCCTTTTCGCCGGACGGCGGGAGGATGCGGCGCTGCGCCGGCGCTGGGAAGCGGTCAAAGCCAGTGGAGAAACGGTCATTTCGCTCAATCCAGTGATTCAACGGTTTCTTCCTGTTTTCCCGATCATTCCGCTGAAACCGGCGCCGAGGCTGGGGTTTGAGAATCCCGCCATTGATTTTCGAGGCAAACACTTGTTATCACGGTTCAGAAAGCCGGTACGAAACTCGCAGATGGATGCGCGTCAACGGGCAGCGGTGGCGGAATATCGCCAAGCCCTTTTTTTAATCGAGGCCCGATGATGAATCGTTCGTGGTTGGCTGGATTGATGCTATGGCTGGTCATAGGAGTCCCGGTTTCGGCGGAAACGCTCCTAGGCCAGGTGGTGGGCATCCAGGATGGCGATACTCTGACCGTGCGGGTCGCTGGGCAATCCATCAAGGTGCGACTGGCGGGGATTGATGCGCCGGAGCGTGATCAACCGTTCGGCCAAAAATCCCGGCAAAGCCTGTCCCGAATGGCATTCAATCAGACGGTGAGCGTGGCGGTGCAGAAGATCGATGATTACGGCCGCACGATTGGCACGGTGACAATAGCCGGATTGAATGTTGAGGCGGAACAGGTGCGGGGTGGGCTGGCATGGGTTTATCGCCAGTACAGCCACGATTCGCAGTTGCTGGCGTTGGAGATGGAGGCGAGAGCCGCGCGCCGCGGATTATGGGTTGATGCGAACCCAACACCGCCGTGGGATTGGCGGCATAGCGGCCAAACTCGGCAGACGCCGGTGCGGTCAACTTCGGAAGTTTTCACCGGGCGCTGCGGGACGAAACGCACCTGCAAGGAGATGGTTTCTTGCGAAGAGGCGCAATTTTATCTGAAGGAATGCGGATGGAGCCGGCTGGATAAAGATCAGGATGGGACACCGTGTGAGGCGTTGTGTCGGTGAGCGAATTGTATGAGCTTTGTCGGCTCGCCGCTTTTAACGTCATCGTGTTGCTCCACAGCGGGGCTTTGCGTCAGTCGTAATCATCATCGTCATCATTGGCGGGGGCAATCAGGGTCGGTAGGACCAGCATCGCCGTGCTGGCGATGAGAATCAGCAGGGTTTCCATAAGCAAGGACTCCAAAATCCAAGGATATAGGGCAACACCTTATCCAGCCTTGCCTGAACCGATATTGAACGCGGTTCACCACTGAACCGCCACGGGCCGCACGATCACCGGGATCGATCTCTCGTAGTGGGAAATCAACGCTCCAGGATATAAGTCAAATCAGCGCCCGTCCCTGTTGCGCTGGCGTTCGATTCGAACATCAGCCGCTGGGTAAGCCGGTATTTGATGTTGAACATATTAGCGGTGTCCAGCAGACCGACGCCGTAACCGACATACAAGTCCGGTGAGAGGTATTTGCCCAACGTCAGGGCGGAGCTTCCCCCGTCAGCGCTCGGATTGAATTGCAGGGTATCCAGCCCAAATGCATCGCCCAAACCCTTGGTCAGCGTGTCGCTGCCAAAGCCCAGCGCGTTGGCGGCCTTGAACAACAACGCCGATTCCGAACCTCCGCCCTGAGCGGCCCGGCCAAACAACAGGTAGGATAGGATATCCGCGTCAGGCATCTTCTTCGGTTGGGAAAACAGCGTTAATTGTGGCTGTTTGAGCGTCCCGCGAACCTGTGCGCCCACCGAGGCGTCATCGCCCAGATCGCTGTTTTCCAATGGCCGCGCCACCCGCAAATCCAGGCCGGGATTATCCAGCGGGCTATTGCTGAACAGCACCTGACCGCGTTGAATATCGATTTCTTCACCATAAATTTTATAGTTGCCGGCCACTACCTCCACGGCGCCGCTGCCGCGTGGGGCTAGTTGTGGGGTTTCCTCTACCAACAAGCTCCCCTTGAGCTTGCCCTGAAACGCGGGGGTTTCCAGCCGCACGTCATCGCCCAGGATCACCCGCACTTTGGCGAAAATGCCTAATCCAGGCGGTTTGAGTGGCTGCTCTGCGCCATTCGTGCTACGCACAATCACGACATCTCCTGACGGCTTGATCACGCCAGGCCGGTTGCCGCCGGGCCGCAGGAAAGCACGGGGAATTGTCACCTGTCCGTCAAGACGCAACTGCTGCTGATCGAAGCTGACGTGCAGATCGGGACTCAGTTGAATTCGCAAATCCGCAGTGTCCATCGCCTGAAAATCCTGCCCTTTGATCTGCAGACTCAAACGCGGTTTAAGCGGGTCCACCTCGCCGGTTATCTGCATTTGGCCTGGCTTGGAGCGGACAGAGCCGGTCAATTGCAAAGGCCCTTGACCCGTGCTGGCGGCGGTCATTTGCAAGTTTTCCAAACGGATGCCGGCTTCGGGAATGGCCGCCCCGGCGTTTTCCAATCGAATCGCGCCGCGCAATGCCAGTTTGGCAAAGTCGCCGGCGACATCAACATCTGCCCGCAATTGCCCGGAAACGTTCTGCACCTGCGGCGCAAACAGCGACACAATCCCCAAATCCATGATAGCGGCATTGACCTTGCCGTTGAGGCGCGCTGTGCCGAAGGGATCTTGCACTTGCACGTTGGCTTGCAACTGTCCGGTTTGCGCGAGATCGAGTTGGGCTTGTCCGGTCGCCGTGCGGCCATTCGTCGTTATTTGGAGACTGCTGGCTTTCAGCGTAAAACGCAGGGGACGTCCGTCTGTCACCATCTTCAACGTCCCTGGGGCGAGGTTCAGATTAAGCTTGCCCTGCATCGCGCCGCCCGGTTTGCCATTCGCGGTCGCTTCAGCATTGACACTGGTCGCCAAGTCCACGCCCTGGGGTAGGAACGATTTGAAGCGCTCTGGAGTGAGATTAGTCAGTTGCAACCGGCCATTGACGCCCTGCGCCGCGCTCCACTGACCCTGGACGCACAAGCGGGCAGGGGCGCTGGCCAGACAGGCATTGTCCAGACGGGCTTGCTGGGCCGAAGCCTGCACCACGGTGGGTTGTTCCAGACTCCAGGCGCCCGCCTGAGTCTCGCGGGCGGCTAACTGGGTGATACGACCTTGCCAGTTCAATTCGGGCATTTTTAACTGACCGGCTAACGCCATAGTGAAACGCCCTGGCTCGCCGACCAGTTCCGCCTTGAGATCGTGCGCGGCGGGCGTGCCAGCGCCGTCCAGAGTAACGGTCTTCCAGCGTTGCCCGCCCATGACGAGTCCTTCACCGGTCATTTTCAGTTGTGAACGATCCGCTCCACCGACATCGACTCGCGCTTCACCGGTCAATTGCTGGATTTGTGTATCGCGCTGCCGCAGGTTGCGGACCGTGAATTTAGCAGCGACTTGCGGGCGGTCGCGGGAGCCACTGAGATTGCCGGTGCTATTGATGGCCCCGCTCAGGCCGGGAACCAGCGTTTGCAGTTGTGGCGCTTCCAGCGTCCAGCGCAAATCCCAGCGCTGCGCCAATGCGCCTTCGGCTACCAACTGGTTTGCACCGGCATTTAACCGCAATGTTTTGATGGTCAATTCCTGGTTCAGCACGGTCACGTCGGCATTGCCGCGCAGCGCCTGACCGCTTAGCGTACCCGCCAGTTCTTCCAGCGCCAGGTTCGCTTTGAGTTGATTGCCTTCCAAACTGCCGGCGCTTTTCAGCCGCAGATTCAGTTTGCCGGGAATTTCTTTCCATTGTACGCCGGGATTGAGACCTTCTCCGCTTACAGTAGCTTGCCAGCTCACCGCAGGCAGCCAGGCGGCCTCAGCGTTACCTTGCAATACCCCTTCTAGCATCTGGGCCTTGAACTGGACGCCGCGCACTGCCTGATCGGAGCCTTGACCGTTAATCGTCCAGCGTCCCTGGGGAATTTCCGCCCCCCGCACATCCGCAGCCAGTTGAAACCGATAGTCAGTTGGTATGCCCTCAGCAGTTAATTCCCCTTGGGCGCTCTCCACTTGCGGCGGTCCGACCAAGGGCCAGACCAGCGTGCGCCATTGCCCGGCTACCTTGAAACGCAGTTCCTTAAAATGCACTGCACCCTGGGCGTCCAGCGTCATTGGCTGCTGCGCCGCCGTCAATTTCAGCGC
>JBAQIQ010000209.1:0-3580 GCA_049288935.1 Candidatus Competibacteraceae bacterium | reverse complement strand
GGCACGGTGGATGCAGTTGCCGCCTGGGTTCCCTTTAGCACTGCCATCCTCCGGCAGGTGCCGAATACCGCCGCGATCGTCAACACCGCCACCTTTGCCGCCTTCATCTTCGACCTGGACTTTGCCGCGCGCCATCCCGAGCTGGCGAACGCCCTGCTGGCGGCGATCAGCCGTTCCACGCAGTGGGCCAGGCAGTCGGACGGCAACGTCATGATCGGCCTGACCTGGGTTCGCGAGAATCAGATGCGATTTGCCGGCAAATCCGCCCTCTCGGCGGACAAAAAATGGGAAAGAATGATCGCGCTGTGGCGCGCCGAATCCTTCGGCAACCCCTCTTTTCCGATGCTGCCCCCGGACTTGATCGACGAGGGGGGGCTCTTGCACCGGCAATTCGAGTTCGCCAAAGAAGCGGGGCTGATACCCGCCACCGCCGATTGGGCAACGGTCAGCGAACGCATTTTCTCCGAAGCGCTTCCCGATATCCTCAAGGAAGGCGCCCAGTGGCAGGTTGACCAATTCGACTACGCGCCGGATCGACTCTACCCGGATTGAGGAAAACAGGCCGTGAGATTCATCCCCGTCCGCTTTCGGCAGCGCATTCTCCTTGGATTCGGCGCCCTGGTGCTGGGCTTTCTGGGCGCGACGGCGAGCGTGGATATGCTGGGCATCCCCCGCACGGCCATTCAGGGCCGGTTCGGCGAGACCCGCGCCGCCGCCATCGCCGACATGGAGTTGATGTCCGCCCTGGTTGCCGAGCGCATTGCGCTCTGGTTCAAGGAACGCCGTGGCGACATCAAGGCGATGAGCGCATCGCCCTATCTCGGCGCAGCCCTCGAAACGCAACCCCCCGAACCTGCGCTGCGCCGCCTGCTCGAATCCTGGCGGATGGGCTACCCCAGCATGGAGGCACTGGCGATTCTCGACCCGGCGACGGGTGCGGTTCTTGGCGCCGACGGCTACGCCCTGTCCCGCCGGTCCGCCGATATCGATATCTCGCCGGAACGATTGGCCAGGGTCGCCCTGCACGGCTTTACTGAAACGCTTCGTATCCGCAGCCATCCCGACAAGAAAACCCGGATACAGATCACGCGCCAAATTTCTTCGCCAAGGCATCCGGATCAAGTGACGGCCATCCTGGTGGTTGAGCTTTTGATCGATGACGTCTTGCTCGACCTGGTGTGGTCTCTCCGCGAAAACCTGACCCGCAACTGGACCTGCATCGTCGCCAGCGAACTCAGCAGCGTGGTCGTACCGTTCGGCGAACGTTTCAGCCGTCAGGATGCCATCGCCCTCGCGACCGCTCCCCAGTCCATCCCGCCGATCGCCCAGGCCCTGGCCGGGATCAACGCCCCTTACGAAGGTCTCGATCAGCATGGGCAAGCGGTCCTTGGCTTCCATCGCCAGATCCGGGTCGATCGCGGCATTGCCCTGGGCGTTGCGCTCACCATGGAGCAAAAAGAAGTCTTTGCTCCGGCCTGGGACGCCTTCGCCCGCAACCTGATATTTTGGCTGGCCCTGTTCGTCGCCAGCATAGCGCTGGCCTTCTGGCTGTCGCGGCAGATCGCCAAGCCGATCAACGAACTGGCCCAGGTTGCCCGCAACATCGAATCCGGCGACCTCTCGGCGCGGGTATCCCTCGCCGATCAATCGGAATTCGGTTACCTGGGTACGGTGTTCAACGCCATGGCCCAGCGGATCGAAACCTGGCAACGCCACCTGGAACAGCAGGTGAGCGAGCGCACCCAGGATTTGCGGGAGAGCGAGCAAAGGCTGCAGCGCAGCGCACGCGATCTGGCCAACCAGAATATCGAACTGGAGCAGCACAGGAATCACCTCGAGCGGCTGGTCGAAGAACGAACCGCCGCGCTTTCCGTCGCCAAGACCGCCGCCGAAGCCGCCAACCGGGCCAAGTCCACCTTTCTCGCCACCATGTCGCACGAGTTGCGTACGCCGCTCAACGCCATCATCGGCTTTTCACAGATCCTGGCCAAGGACGCCGGCGCCACCTCGGGCCAGAAAGAGAATCTCGCCATCATCCTCAAGTCCGGCAATCACTTGCTGACGCTCGTCAACTCGGTGCTCGACCTGGCCAAGATCGAAGCCGGCAAGATCGAGGTCGAAGTCGAGGAATTCGACCTTGGCAACTTCACCCGCGATCTGATCGCCATCCTCAAGGGACGCGCCGAAGCCAAGGGGCTGCAACTCCTGCTCGACCAGTCCTCCTCCTTTCCGCGCTTCGTCAGGACCGACCCGGCCAAGCTGCGCCAGATCCTCATCAACCTGATCGGCAACGCCATCAAGTTCACCGAACGGGGGCAGGTGATGCTCAAGCTCTACGTCGTCGCGCTCAGCCATGGCGGCAAGCAACTCCAGCTCGCCTTCGAGATCAGCGACACCGGCCCGGGCATGCCCCCCGAGGACGCCGAGCGCGTCTTTCGCCCGTTCGAGCAGGCCATGTCGAAGTCCCCCGTCGAAGGCACCGGTCTCGGCCTGGCCATCGCCCGCGAGTATATCCATCTGCTCGGTGGCGAAATCGCCGTCAGAACAGCGCTGGGCCAGGGCTCCACCTTCAGCTTCACCATCATGGGCGAGGCCGTCGCCGCCGAGCATATTCCCGAACTCCATCACGATCTTGGCGACATCGCCCGCATCGAAAACGCCGCTGCCTGCAAAATCCTGGTCGTTGAGGATCAACTGGAAAACCGCGTGCTGTTAAGGGAACTCCTCGCCCGCCACGGCTTCCAGCATCGCGAGGCCGAGAATGGCCGGGAAGGCGTGGCCGCTGCCCGCGATTGGCGCCCCGACTGCATTCTGATGGACCGGCGCATGCCGGTCATGGACGGCATCGAGGCCACGCGCGCCATCGTCGATCTCGGACTGACCCCGCCCCCCGTCATCCTCGCGGTCACCGCCCATGCCTTTCACGAGGAGCGCGCCGAGATGATCGCCGCCGGCTGCGCCGATGTGATCGCCAAGCCCTTCGATGACAACGATTTTTTCGCTCGGCTGGCCCAATACCTGCCGATCACCATCACCCGCAAATCTCCACCGCCGGACCCGTCGACCGCGCCCGCGCCAATGTCGCTGCCGACCGCGCTGGCCCTGCTACCCGCGGCCACCCTGGCCGCTCTCCGGGATGCGGCGATCCAGTGCGACACGGAGTGCGTCACATCGCTCCTCGCTGCCAGCCCCGATACGCTCGTCACGCTAAAACCGCTCCTCGACACCTATGATTTCGGTCACATCGCCGAAGAAATCGACAAGTTGCTTGCCGATCCGGGCTTGCTCGCAAGCGATACCACTTGAAGACCTGCCGACGATGACGACCGCAAACCTTCCAGCGCTGACCAATGCCATTCAGGCCACCCGCTTGCTGGCTGCCATGGCTTGCAAACTGTTGCGCGAGGCGGCGAGCTTGATGCTACCGCCGGACTTGGCGAGCCCGCAGGGCGCTTTGTTCGCGCAGTTCGAGTTCATGAAGAAGATCGGCCTCCTTCCGCCCGACGCCGGGTGGCGCACGATCGGCGAGCGCATCGACACCAGCCTGCTGCCGGAACTCGTCCGCGAGGGCGATCGATGG
>JBAQIQ010000208.1:0-10141 GCA_049288935.1 Candidatus Competibacteraceae bacterium | reverse complement strand
CCGATACCTTTGAGGCGGTACTGGACTGCCGGCCTACGCGCCCACTGGATTTTGACCGCCGAGTGCGGGCGGTTAACGCCTTCCGTGAGTTGCCGGAAGCTGTCGCCTTGGCCGCTGCTAATAAACGCATCCGCAACATTCTCCGCAAGGTGGATGCGACGTTGCCGTTCGAGGTTCGGCCTGATCTGCTGATCGAGGATGCGGAACAGGCGCTGGCCGGACGGCTAGTAGAGCTGTCTTCAGAGGTGACGCCGCTCATGGAAGTGGGTCTGTACAGCGAGGCGCTGAACCGATTGGCCCGCCTGCGTGAACCGGTGGACGCTTTCTTCGACCAGGTGCTGGTGATGGCCGAGGATGCGGCGGTGCGCGATAACCGGATCGCCCTGTTGAACGAACTCGGCAGCCTGTTTCTCCGTGTCGCGGATTTTTCGCGGCTGCAGGAATAGATATCCGGTTTCATGGTTTCACGTGAAACATCACCTGCTGACCATCTCCGCTGGTTTCACGTGAAACATCACCTGCTGACCTCTCCGCTGGTTTCACGTGAAACATCACCTGCTGATCTCTCCGCTGGTTTCACGTGAAACATCCCTCTCTTTCCCTGCGCGACAAACACCGAGACCATGAAGCTCATAATTTTGGATCGTGATGGCGTTATCAATGAAGACTCTGACACCTTCATCAAATCTCCCGATGAATGGGTGCCGATCCCCGGCAGTCTGGAGGCTGTGGCCCGTCTGAGTCATGCGGGTTATCGAGTGGTCATCGCGACCAATCAGTCTGGCATTAGCCGGGGTCTGTTCAACCTGGAAACCCTGAACCTGGTCCATAAAAAAATGTATCGAATGGCGCAGGAGGTCGGCGGTTTAATCGACGCCGTGTTTTTCTGCCCGGACGTGGATGAGGCGAATCCTTACCGTAAGCCCAATCCTGGCATGTTGCTGGAAATCAGCCGGCGCCTGAAATGCAGTCTACAGGGGGTGCCAGTCGTCGGCGACAGTGTGCGCGACATCCGGGCCGCGCGGGCGGCCAATGCCCGCCCATTGCTGGTGCGAACGGGCAAGGGCGCGACGACGCTACAACGAGATGCGGAAATCTGCGCTAATGTCCCCGTCTTCGATGATCTGGCCGCAGCGGCAGATCATCTGATTGCCTGTCATGAATAATCACCGAGTCTGCGCCATGTCTTCTGCTCAAGCGGCTACCCAACCTGCTACGCCCAACTTGCTACTACGCTCACTCCTGTTTTCCATCGGGATGATCGTCTCGACCTGCGTCGTGGCCATGCTGGTGGTGCTGTTTTTTTTCCTGCCCTTCGTCCGACGCTACCGGGTAGCCCAACTCTGGAGTCGATTCAATCTATGGTGGTTGCGCGTTACCTGCGGAATTGATTATCAGTTAAGCGGCGTCGAGCATATTCCCGACCGACCCGTGATCGTGATGGCTAAACATCAGTCCACCTGGGAAACTTTATTTCTCCAAAACTACCTGCCGCCTATGTCATGGGTAATCAAGCGTGAATTGCTCTGGCTACCTTTTTTCGGCTGGGCGATGGCGTTGTTGCGACCGATTGCGATCAACCGCCAGGCCGGCGCTTCTTCGGTCAAACAGATTATCCGGCAGGGCGTGAAGTATCTGCGCCAAGGACAATGGGTCCTCATCTTCCCTGAAGGCACCCGCGTCGCGCCGGGCGTGCGCCAGCGTTATGGGATGGGCGGCGCGGTACTGGCGGCCCACAGTGGCGGTTATCCCATATTGCCGGTTGCGCTCAATGCCGGCGAGTTCTGGCCGCGTCGAGGCTTTATCAAGCGGCCGGGAACCATTCAGGTGGTGTTCGGCCCCTTGCTTGAAAGCAACAACCGTTCGCCGCAGGAATTGACCCGGCAGGTGGAAGAGTGGATCGAGAGCACCATGCTGCGCATCAGTGCCGCGCATGAATCGGGAAAGCGTGAGCACACGCCATAGCGAGCGGGATTAGCCCTCTTCTGGGGGGCTATCGAGTGACCAGGAAGCCTGCAACGCCGCATCCAGTTCGGCCAAACGTTGTGGCGTCCCGATATCGCGCCAGCTCCCCCGATAATGCTCGCCGCTGACCTGTCCCACGGCCATGGCCTGGCGTAACAGCGGCCCCAACGGAAACCGACCCGGCTGACACCCGGTGAACAATTCCGGTCGCAACACACTGAGGCCGCTGAATGTCCAGCGCGACGTTCCCTGTTCTGCGACCTGTCCATCGTCCTGCAGCGTAAAGTCTCCTCCAGCATGGTGCGGCGGATTGTCCACCAGCATCAGATGCGCCAGCCCGGCGGGCGTCAACGGTGGTTCAGTCCACCGGGTCAATGGATAGTCCGTCCAGACATCACCATTGATGACGATAAACGGTTCCGCGCCCAGCAAGGGCAGCGCCTGAAAAATGCCACCGCCGGTTTCCAGCGCCTCAGGCGGTTCTGGCGACCAGGCGATGCCTATTCCCCAGCGCTGACCATCGCCCAGCGCTGCGGGTAACTGCTCGCCCAGGTGGCCGGTGTTGATCACTACCTCGACAATGCCCGCCGCCCGTAAAGCGGTGAGGTGATGAACGATCAGCGGCTGACCTGCGACGGATAGCAGAGGCTTGGGGGTATGATCGGTCAAGGGCCGCATCCGCTCACCGCGCCCAGCGGCCAGAATCATGGCCTTCATGACCATCCACCGTTTGGTTGCCAGCGATCCACGCCGCGGAGCCGCAGCAGGTGGTATAAATCCGCCAGCTCGGAATAGCGGCTCGCCACGTCCAGCACATAGCCCAGCGTCCGGGGAATGTCATGCAGATAGCCGGGCTTGCCGTCGCGCAGATGGAGACGGGCAAAAATACCCGTGGCTTTGAGGTGGCGCTGGACGCCCAGCCAATCGAACCAGCGCAGAAACTGGTCAGCATCATCCAGCCCGCGCATCCCTTGCGCCTGTAGCCGCGCCCGATAGTCCAGCGCCCAGCATTCCACTTGCTCGCGTGGCCAGGCGATATAGCAGTCGCGCAACAGGGAAACCAGGTCGTAGGTGACGGCGCCGACGACGGCGTCCTGGAAATCCAGTACCCCCGGATTGTCAGGGTCCGTGATCATCAAGTTGCGCGAGTGGTAATCCCGGTGTACCCAGACATGGGGCTGTTCCAGGGCGCTACCCGCCAGCAACGCAAAGGTCTGGTCGAGAATCTGCTGCTCTTCAGTCGTCAGCCCCAGACCCAGGAGCTGGCCCATAAACCAGTCGCGGAACAGCTCCATTTCCCGATGCAGCAACGCTGAGTCGTAGGGCGGCAACAAGGGCGAAGCGGGATCGCCGCCGAGCTGCAAGCGGGCCAGCGCCTCCAGCGCATCGCCATACAGACCAGGAACGCTGCGCTCATCCAGTTCCGGCAGATATTGGCGGGAGCCGAGATCCGTCAGCAGCAGCAACCCCTGATCGAGATCACCCGCCAACACTTCAGGTGTATTCAGCCTCAACTCACGCATGGCCTGAGCAATCGCTACAAATGGACGACAATCTTCCTTATCCGGCGGTGCGTCCATAACCACGCCGGTCTGGCCGTCATACCAGACCCGGAAATAACGGCGAAAACTGGCGTCGCTGGAGGCCGGAGCCATCCGGTCGGGCGACGCCGGTAACACCGCATTTAGCCACTCCCACAACAATTGCTCACGGTCACTCACAAAACTCGCTCCACTCAACTCAGGATTCAGATTCAGATTCAGGTTCAGGTTCAGGTATCCAATATCAAGCCTGCAACCGGATACCGGATACCGGATAATTGCAGCAAGGGTCAATCTATGCGATGTTAAGGC
The DNA here is from genome assembly GCA_049288935.1 of Candidatus Competibacteraceae bacterium. GTDB lineage: Bacteria > Pseudomonadota > Gammaproteobacteria > Competibacterales > Competibacteraceae > UBA2383. The sequence goes on along the minus strand of JBAQIQ010000208.1, from coordinate 6,323 downwards.
ACTTCCATTGCTGCGTAAAAAACTGTTTCCGTGATGCTGTATTATCGAATGCTGACCGCCAGCGCGCTGCTGGCTTTATGGCCGATGGCCGGCCTCCAGGCGCAATCTGTCAATCCCTTTGATCCTTGGGCGCGTTGCGAACTTGACGAATTGGCCGGCGAAATTGTACCCGCTACGCCCAATGCCTTGCCGCTGGATGATCTCCCGCTCCAGGCCGACGCCGGCCAGGTCGAATCTTCTCCCGCCTACTCCCGGCTGGAAGGCAACGTCAGCCTGTCGCGTGGCGACCAACGGTTGCGCGCCGAGCGGATCACTCTGGAGCGCCCCGATCAGCGAGTGCTGATCGAGGGTGGCTTCACCTATGGCGATCCCCACCAGGCATTGCGCGGTCAACAAGCCCAATTAAATCTGAACGCCGAAACTGGCTGGTTCAAGAACGCCGATTATTACCTGCCGGGACGTAATGCCCAAGGCTATGCGGAAGAAGTCCGGTTCGACCGACGACAACAGCGTACTCAGCTTGAGGACGCCACTTATTCTACCTGTCCTCGTGGCCAGGAGTTCTGGGAGCTGCGCGCGCGCGATCTGCAATTGAACGAAGCGACCGGACGCGGCACGGCGCGCGACATCACCTTCGCCTTCAACGACACCTCGATTTTTTATTTTCCCTACCTGTCGTTCCCCATCACCGATGAGCGGCAGTCGGGTTTCCTGTTCCCGCGGCAGGGCTACGACAGCGAAACCGGCTTTGATCTCCAGGTTCCCTATTACTGGAATATCGCGCCCAACCGCGACATGACCCTGACTCCACGGCTGATGACGGCGCGAGGACTGCTGCTGGGGGTAGAGTATCGCTATTTGTATCCCAATCATCGTGGGCAGATCGGCGCGGAGTATATTCCGCATGACCGCCGCCATGATGGCGACCGGGGTTCGTTCAAGGTGAGCGACCGTGCGGCGCCGCTGCCGAATCTCTATACCAACCTGCGCTATGAATATGTGTCCGATGACAGCTACCTCCGGGATTTGAACAACAACCTGGAGTTTCTGACAGTCAATTATCTGGAGCGGCATCTGGATGCGCGCTACTATGGCGACGGATGGCAGGCGCTGGCGCGGGTGCAAGGCTATCAGATTCTCAATCCGGCGCTGTTCAACGTCACGGGCAATCCCTATCAGCGGTTGCCGCAGTTGCTGTTCGATGGCGCCTGGCCGACCCGTGTCGGAGGATTGAATTACCGGGTGTACGGCGAACTGGTGAATTTCCAGCAATCCGATATGGTCACCGGGTCGCGGCTGGATTTATGGCCGACCGTGAGCTGGGCGCTGGAGCAGCCCTGGGGTTATCTCAAACCCCAGGCGGGATTTCGTTATACCAGCTACCAACTCGATGACAATGCGCCAAGCGCGACCGATGCCCCAACGCGCGATGCGCCCATTCTCAGTCTGGACAGCGGCCTGATCTTTGACCGTCCGCTCCAGGCCGACTGGCTGGGCGTCAGCTCGGGAACGCAGACGCTGGAGCCGCGTCTGTTCTATCTCTACGTTCCCTACCGCAATCAGGATGATATTCCGCTGTTCGACACGAATCGCATGGATCGCGATTACGACTGGCTGTTCCGCAGGAACCGCTTTATTGGCGCTGACCGGCTGGGCGATGCGAATCAGTTGACCACGGCGTTGACTACTCGGGTCATTGATGGGCGCAGTGGTCGTGAGCGGTTGCGGGCCAGCATCGGCCAGATTCAGTATTTTGAAGATCGCCGAGTTGGCTTGTATCCCGAAGCGCCTCCGGAAACAGCAGACAACTCGGGATTGATCGCCCAAGGCGCGCTCAACCTGTCGCCCCAATGGTCCGTACAAGGGGGCATTCAACTGGAGGCAGATAACCGCGACCTCCTGCGCAGCGCCCTCGACCTGCGCTATTACGCTCATCCCCGGCAATTGGTGAATGTATCCTACCTGCTGGACCGCGACCCCGCGGTCGAGGTGCTGGATTCCGGGGATCAAATCCACTCGCTGGATGTATCGTTGCTCTGGCCGCTCAGTGCGCAATGGCGGGTGCTGGCCCGCTGGAATCAGGCGATGAACGTCGGGCGCAATCTGGAAACCCTGGCTGGGCTGGAATATGAGGATTGTTGCTGGGCAGTGCGGGCCGTCGCCCGTCAGTACCGCTACAGTCCAGTAGAAGTCGAGGCGCAGACCGGATATTACCTGGAACTGGAACTGAAGGGCCTATCGCGCCTGGGCGGTGGCCTCGAGACCGTCCTCCAGAATTCCATTTTCGGCTATCAGCCGATTCGCTACTAATGGTCCCTTGCCGATGATCCGTATGAATAAACTGCTGTTTTCCCTGATGCTCGGTCTGCCGCTGTGCGCCCTGCCCGTCCCCGGCCAGACCCAACTGGTGTTTGGTCCCGGCCCCGAAGGCGCAACCAGCACCCTGGACGCTATTGTCGCAGTGGTTAACGACGATGTGATCACCCGCCGGGAACTGGAAGCGGCAACCGCGCAAATTCAACGTCAGTTGCAACAGAAGAAGGCCCCGATCCCGCCCCAACCCGTGCTGGAACGCCAGGTGTTGGAGCGGCTGATCCTGTCCCAGTTGGAATTGCGCGCCGCCGAGCGCAACGGCGTCACCGTGGACGACGCTACTTTGAACGCAGCCATCGACAACCTGGCCCGGCGCAACAAGATGAATCTGACTCAGTTGCGGCAAACGGTCGAAAAGGATGGGCTCAGCTTCGCCCGATTCCGCGATGACGTGCGCCGGGAACTGATGGCGGCGCGTCTACGGCAAAAAGTCGTGGACAGCCAGATTCGGATTTCCGAGCAGGATGTGGACAGTCTGCGCACCCAGATCGCCGGTCAGGGCGGGCCAGCCCGTAGCGGCCAGCCAGGCAACCATAGCGACGCCCGTCAATATCATATCGCCCAGATTTTGCTGGCCGTACCGGAAGGCGCTTCACCCGACCAGATTGCTGCGATCAAACGTCAGGCGGAAGAGGTGCTGGCCCGGTTGCGCAAGGGTGAGGACTTCCGACAGATGGCGGCGAGCGTGTCCACGGGCCAGCAGGCGCTGGAGGGCGGTGATTTGGGCTGGCGCGATGCAGAGCAGCTACCGACCATTTTCACCAGTGTGGTGCCGAAGTTGCGACCGGGTCAATTTAGCGAACTGGTGCGCAGTCCTAGTGGATTCCACATCGTCAAATTACTGGAAGTACGCGGCGGTGGCGTGTCTCCCCCGGCGAGTCGGGCGCCGGCGCCGGCAGCGGGAATGGTTAATCAGACCCGCGTCCGCCATATCCTGCTCAAAAGCTCCCCCGACTTATCGGACGATGAAGCTCGCCAAAAACTGGAGCAACTGCGCCAGCGGATTCAGTCCGGTGAAGACTTCGCGGCGTTGGCGCGCACCCATTCCGACGACAAAGGTTCGGGGGCGCGAGGCGGTGACCTGGGTTGGATTTCGCCAGGGATGCTGGTTCCGGAATTTGAACAGGAGCTCGGGGCATTGCAGGCCAATCAGGTCAGCGCTCCGTTCAAAACCCAGTTCGGCTGGCATCTCGCTCAGGTGCTGGATCGCCGCGAAGGCCCAGCTTCGCCGGAAGCTGAACAGGCGCGGGTTCGTGAGGCTCTGTTCCGGCGTCGTTCCGATGAAGAGTGGGAACAGTGGCTGCGCCGGTTGCGCGATGAAGCCTATGTGGAAGTTCGCTTGCCGCGTTCGACCGAGTCGACCGCGATCAGCGTGGAGCCATGAGCGACTTTTCCAGCCGGCGCCAACCGCGCAAACGCTTTGGGCAACATTTCCTGCATGATCCTCATGTTATTGATCGTATCCTTGCGGTGCTTCGCCCATTGCCCGGTGAGCGATGGGTAGAGATTGGCCCCGGTTTAGGCGCATTGACCCGACCGTTGTTGCAAGCGACCGGGGAATTGGCGGTGGTGGAACTGGATCGCGATTTGTTGGAGCCCTTACAGGCGCGGTGTGCTGGACTGGGGACGTTGCAGATTCATCAGGCCGATGCGCTGAAATTTGACTTTGCCCAGTTGCGCGGCGCGGGTCCCCGGTTGCGGGTGGCCGGTAACCTGCCCTACAACATTTCCACGCCTCTGCTGTTTTACCTGCTGGCCCAAGCTGAGCACCTGCACGATCTGCACTTCATGTTGCAGCGGGAAGTGGTGGAGCGAATGGCGGCGGGTCCCGGCGAGGAGGCCTATGGCCGGTTGTCCGTCATGCTGCAATACCGCTGCCGGATCGAATCGTTGTTTACCGTGGGTCCCGGCGCTTTCCAGCCGCCGCCGAAAGTCTGGTCGGCGGTTGTGCGCCTGGTTCCACGTGAAACATGCGCGGTGACGGTACAGGATGAGCAGCAATTTGCCGAGGTGGTGCGGCGAGCCTTCGCCCAGCGCCGCAAGACCTTGCGCAACAGCTTGCAGGGATTGCTCAATGCAGACCAAATCAAAGCCGCCGGCGTCGATCCGGTCGCTCGCCCGGAAACACTGGGATTACCCGCGTTTGCCGCGTTGAGCAATGCGGTAAGCTCATTGCCATCACACTGATGGTTTCACGTGAAACCATGCGCCCTTTTTCCTTGGGCGGCGCACCGACGGCGCAACCGGATCGACGCCATCCCGTGCGCGCCAGAGAAGATGGCGGACATGGCCGGTCACGGCGGCATCATGTTGGGGAATTGCTACAATTGATGCTATCTCTCCATCGCCTGAGGCCCCTGCCCTTGCCTATGCTCCCAGCCAATCCCCTGCGCCGACTCAGCGCCACCGGTCAAAGCGTCTGGTACGACAACATCCAGCGTTCAATGCTGACTTCCGGAAAATTGGCGCAGATGATCGCTGAAGACGATCTGCGTGGCATCACGTCCAACCCCACTATTTTCGAGAAAGCCATTGGCGGCAGCGCCGATTACGACGAGGCGTTGCGCCGTGAACTTCAGCGCCATCCGCAACAGCCCAGCCGTGCGCTGTTTTTCACCCTGGCCATTGAAGACATCCGTGACGCTGCCAGGGCGCTGCGTCCCACCTATGACACCACTCAGGGCGTCGATGGCATGGTCAGTCTGGAGGTCTCGCCCGATCTGGCTCACGATGTGGACGGCACGGTGCGCGAAGCCCGTGAATTATTCACCCGGCTGGCCATGCCGAATGTGATGATCAAGGTTCCTGGCACGGTCTCTGCCCTGCATGCCATCGAGCAACTGATCGCCGAGGGCATCAACGTCAACGTGACTTTACTCTTCTCGGTGGAACGTTACGTCTCGGTGGCCGAAGCCTATCTACGCGGCCTGGAACGTCGGCGCGCCAAAGGGTTACCCATCGACCGGATCGCTTCGGTAGCCAGCTTCTTTGTCAGCCGACTCGACACCGCCCTTGATCCGGTCTTGGCGCAGCAACCGGAGTTGCAGGGCCAGATCGCCAACGCTAACGCCAAGCTGGCCTATCAGGAATATCTGGAAATCTTCGGTGGCCAGCACTTCGCCGCGCTGCGTGAACAGGGAGCACGGCCACAGCGCTTGTTATGGGCCAGCACCAGCACCAAGAATCCAGCCTATCCGGATCTGCTGTATGTGGACAATCTGATCGGCCCCGACACCGTCAATACCCTGCCGCCGGCGACTTACGATGCCTTCCGCGATCACGGCACGGTGGCCCGGACTTTGGATCAGGAGGTGGAAAGCGCGCTGGCGCACCTGTCGGCGCTGCGGGAACTGGGCATCGACCTCAGCGCCGTCACCGACCAACTGGAAATCGATGGGATCAATGCCTTCATCCAGTCATTTGCCACCCTGCTGGCGGCCATTGAAGCCAAAGCCCGGACGCTGGCCGCCTGAATCCTATTCACCACAACCACTGGAAACCCGTTATTCATGGGGAAGAAGAAACCCGATTACAACATTAAGGTCGCCGCGCAGGCGTTCTATCTGGAGGAGCAATCCGATCCTGACCAGGGACGCTACGTTTTCGCCTATACGGTGCTGATTCAAAATCAGGGCAATATCGCTGCCCGGTTGCTCAGTCGGCATTGGATCATCACCGACGCCAACAGCAAGATTGAAGAGGTGCGCGGCGAGGGTGTGGTGGGTGAACAGCCCTATCTGCATCCTGGCGAGGGTTTTCAATATACCAGCGGCGCCGTTTTGGAAACGATGGTCGGCAGCATGAAAGGCAGCTACCAGATGCTGGCTGATGATGGCGTCACCTTCGACGCCGACATTCCGCTGTTTATCCTGTCCATTCCCCGCACGTTGCATTGAGGCGGCGCTCTTGACTTTGCGCTACACCTACACGCTGTTCGCGCCCATCTACGA
>JBAQIQ010000207.1:0-4186 GCA_049288935.1 Candidatus Competibacteraceae bacterium | reverse complement strand
CACAAAAAATATCTGGCACAGTACGTCGCTCTGTTTGAGTGGGCCCACAACCTCAAGCGAGTGACTCCGAGTTTCCTGCGAATCCTGATGATTCCGCGCTCCATCTGTTTACCGATATGAGCGGGATAGTTTTCGCGTAACGAGTCGGGAATTTGTTTTGCTGCTTCGCCGATGACTTCAATACTGCGAACGAAAGCTCGTTGAAGGGTAGGGTTGCGCAGAAATTCTTCCCTGTCCAATCCTGGCAAATTCGCGCCAAGGTAGCTGGTTTCATCCAGGATATGTTGCAAATACTCACATGCGGTTGGAGGCATATTCGACCTCACGCAAAATATGCGGTCCAATATAGGGGCTTAATGATTCAGGTGTCACTAAATCAACTGATCGCCCGAAGAGTTCTTCAAGAAAAAAAGCGAGGTGAACATAGTTATCATAGGTTTTTTTACCCATCTCGAATTCGACAAGTAGATCAATGTCACTCTGAAGATTTTGGCGATCACGCAAGAAAGAGCCAAATAAACCACATCGCTTAACGCCAAATTTTTTCAGTTTTTCGTCAGACTGATCGAGAAGCAAGAAAACCTGTTCTTTCGTTTCCACAGCCATGCATCACCTCCCGAAGTTCAAGCGGTCAATCCTGGCAGTTCTCCCGTCGAGCCTCATTGGGAAGTGTACCACGAGGCGGCGGCGATGTAGGGCGGGCATGGCCCGCCAGGTCGGGGACGTCGGAGGATGGAAAAGGTGGGCCATGCCCACCCTACCCGGCTCATTCCCCCGTAGGGTACGCACCGCGTACCATCATGCCCCGCGTCAGTAAAAGCCAGTAGTTTATCGACCAGCGTCCACGCCTCGAAAAAGGTACGCGATGCGTACCCTACCTGGCTGGGATTCGTATCCAGGATCACCCGGCCCCACACGTCGTAATCCATCCGTTGTTCGATGGCGCCGGTGGCGTTGTTGATGATCAGGCGTGGGCTGCCGAGGTGATCCTTGATCAGCCGGTAGGTTTGGCCGCCTTTGATCAGGACATCGGGCGAATTCCCGTCGCTGGCGTAGACGAACCGGCTGACGATTTGGTGATTACCGTCCAGCTCGGCGGCGATTTGCAGGGCGCTTTGATACAGAAAGCCTTGAGTCAGGACGCCGTTGACTTTCTTACCGATACGGCGGTCTTGGCCGTCGATGAGATAGTCGAGGGTCCTGCCGTCCGGCAGGGCGACGTGGCGCAGGTTGCCGAGCACGTCGTAGTCGTAGCTTGTGGTCTGGCCACCGACGGTCTTCGTCTTTAACTCACCGTTGGCGGTGTAGCTGTAGGTCGCGCCGTCTTGGGTCAGCAGCCGATCCTGTTCGTCGTGGGTGGCGACGGTCGCGCCGTTGACTTGGGTGCGATTGCCGTTGGCGTCGTAGCCGTAGGTGGCGACGGTCGCGCCATTGTGCCGGACTTCGATCAGCCGCCCAGCGAGATCATAGGCGTAGTCGTAGGTCGCGGCCTGGCCCTGAATCGTTTCAACTTTTTGGGTGATGCGGCCCAGCGCGTCGCGGGTGTAGGCGAGGTCGAGCCGGTTCGTACCGCTGTAGGCGGCGTGGTAGGTCGCCACTTCGCCGAAGCTGTTGTAGGTGTAGGCTTCGTTGGCGTTGCCCAGGGTCGTGCCGGTGAGCAACCCCTGTTGGGCGTCGCGGCTCAGGGCGAGCGCACCCGCTTGGACGAGCAGGCGGTCGGGGTCGTACCGGTAGGCGACGGGGTTTTGGCCGTTGACGGTGATTTCGCGGACGCGGAAGTCGTTGTCGTAGCCAAAACCAACGCGGCCGCTGATTCCACCGCTCCAGGTGACGCCGGTGAGCAGGGAGTCCCACAGCGGGTTACGCTTCGCTAACCCACCCTACCGCGCTACCGAGGTAACCCGCCGTACCGAGGTTAACCATCGGCCAAATCCAAACGACGCTCGATTCGTTCCACACGTTCCACAAGACGGTCGTATCGCGCGTGTTGGTCGATCACGTCGCCATACAGGTTGGAGTTATCGCGCCGAAGACCCGCAACAGCCGCTTCCAAGCTGGTGAGCCGCTGTTTGATTTCACGCACGTCATCCTTGATGCCGCCGATATCGGCGCGGATCGCCCGCAGATGTTCGAGAATTAGATTTTCAACATTATCAGCCATATCGGTTCTCCCGTTGAGCTTTCTTAGGGAGTGTACCACAAGCCGGTAGAGCAAGTTCCGGCGTCAACCCGTAACCCGCCTTGGGGTGACGGTCCCCGAAAGCGGCGGGTTACGCTTCGCTAACCCACCCTACCGCGCTGCGCTAACCCACCCTACCGCGCTAACCCGCCGTACCGTGGTTCTTCCAGTTATCAAACAACCGTTTTTCGTTGTCCTCATGACTATGCAGCAAAGTAGGTCGGGCAAAAGCGGAGCGTTGCCCGACCGGTTCATGGGGTTGAAGGGTGCCTGTCGGGCGCGTCCTGTGCCCGACTTACCAGCAATTCCCGGCGTCTTGATTTATAAGGACTTTTTTCGTATAATTAAATGACGTTTATGAAAAATATCCTTAAAAATCTATGTCACAAAAATAAGAGACCGGGAATCGCTGCCGACTTACCGGGCTATTGAACAGAAAAACCAAGCGCATATATCAGAATTTTACTTGCAGTTGAGTTGGTTTCTAACTGATAGCACCTCAAGCCAGCCAGATCCACACCAACATGGCTCCACCGCTGCTTAATCTCCTCTAAGTCCTCCCGACTACCAACGACTTCCCCTGACAACACTGACTCAGGCGCAATCACGCCAAAATTCATCATTGCGCTAAGCGCATAACAGTCAGAAAAAACTACTACCGATTCGGACTCATCAGGCCATCGTATTGATAGTCTGATTGTGTCTTGCTCTCCCGCATTTTCCCTATCAATGAAAATAGAGAGAATCTCAGCGTCATGCCACGGCAAATCCTGGAACTCAATTTTCATTGTCCAAACCCCGGATCTTTATCTCCAGGCCTCGGGCTGTAGTGAGTGCCCTTGCCATTCAAATGATAGTGCGAATAGTTAGGCCCTTTTTGTCCAGGAGGCGTAGCTGGATCTATTCGCAAGCGCTCACGAAACTTTCCATTCTCAACTTCACCATAACTACCAGTTCGACCATGCGGATTCTGAACGTAGTTGTCTGGAATCTTATATTTCTGACCGGGCGGCAGAGCCACTCCTTCTTTAGTAACATGGATTACGTCATCGGCTTGTCGTGCTCCACTCTTTGCAACACTATTTTTCAGCTTCCCTTTCAAGCTTTGCAAAGCCAGTGCCGGTAGAATCCCTTCACCGGTTGGGCCACCTGCGACCAAATCGGCTGCTGTCAGCACCCACGATAAAACGTCAATACTATCGGTTAGAAAGTCCGTCCAGGAGTAGCACAGCCCAGCCGGATCCACCCCATTCACCGGATCATTCGCCACATAGGCGAACAGATTCGCATCCCCGCCCGCAAACAGAATCGGGTCTTTGGCCGTCCAGCGTCCGGTTTCAGGATCATAATCCCGCGCGCCGAAGCGCACCAGCCCGGTGTCCCGATCGTACAGGCCGCCGGCGAAGCCGAACGGTTGGAAGCCGGGATTCGTATCCAGGATCACCCGGCCCCACACGTCGTAATCCATCCGTTGTTCGATGGCGCCAGTGGCGCTGTTGATGATCAGGCGCGGACTGCCGAGGTGATCCTTGATCAGCCGGTAGGTTTGGCCGCCTTTGATCAGATAATCGGGCGAGTTTCCGCCGCTGGCGTAGACGAAGCGGCTGATGAGCTGGTGGTTACCATCCAGCTCGGCGGCGATTTGCAGGGCGCTTTGATACAGAAAGCCTTGAGTCAAGACGCCGTTGATTTTCCTGCCGATGCGGCGGTTTTGGCCGTCGATGAGATAGTCGAGGGTCTTGCCGTCCGGCAGGGTGACCTTTTTCAGGTGGCCCAGGACATCGTAGTCATAGCGCGTGGTTTGCCCGTTGCGGGTTTTGCTCTGAAGCTCGCCGTTGGCGGTGTGGGTATAGGTCGCGCCGTCCTGGGTCAGCAGCCGATCCTGGTCATCCACCGTGGCGACGGTCGCGCCGTTGACCTGGGTGCGGTTGCCGTTGGCGTCGTAGCCGTAGGTGGCGACGGTCGCGCCATTGTGCCGGACTTCGACCAAACGCCCCGCCAGATCAT
>JBAQIQ010000206.1:0-13078 GCA_049288935.1 Candidatus Competibacteraceae bacterium | reverse complement strand
GACCAGCGGGACGCAGATCAAACTCAATGCGCACAGCCAGATCGAGCTGAAACGCATCGCCCCACCCGCCGACGAGGGCTGGGCTTCCACCACCGCTCAGGCGCTGCACAATATTCTGCGCCTGTTGAGCGGCGAGGTCTGGGTGCGCAATAGCGGCGAACCCCTGGAAATTCAAACAGCGCCGGCGACCGCCGCCATTCGCGGCACCGAGTTTACCCTGGCGCTGGGTCCGCAGGATTCGGCGCGGCTGGCGGTGATCAATGGCCTGGTGGAATTCAGCAATCCGCAAGGCGGCGTTTTGGTGGCGGCGAATGAGCAGGCCGATGTGCAGGCGGGCGCGGCCCCGCGCAAGACCGTGTTGCTGAATCCGCTCGATGCGGTGCAATGGTCGCTTTACTATCCCGATGGGGTCGACGCTTCGGCGGATCGACCGCGCCGTGATGACCCGCAATCTTCCCACTACTGGACGCAGGCCGCACAGCAACATCTCCTGCAAGGGCAGATTCCTGCCGCCCGGCAGGCGCTGGAGCGGGCCTTGGCGCTCGATGCCCAGGATGCGGTGGCTTACAGCCTGCGTTCCCATATCGCGTTGGTGCAGAATCAGACCGCGCAGGCCCGGAGCGATGCGGAGCGGGCGATTGCCGTGAATCCCTCAGCGCCTGCCGCCTGGCTCAGCCTGAGTTGGGTGCAGCAGGCTGAATTTGACCTGGAAGGCGCGCTGGACTCTGCCCGGCGGGCGGTGGCGCTCGATCCCGGTCATGCGCAGGCTCTGATTCAGGAAAGCAGTCTGTTGTTCGGCATGGGACGGTTGAACGAAGCGGTCGAAATCGCGCAGCGGGCGCGGCAGCGGGCGCCGAACGATGCCATGGTCAACACGGTCTGGGGTTTCCTGGAACTGGCGCGCAACCAGGTGGATCAAGCCCGCACGGCGTTCGAGGCGGCGATTGCCCAGGATTCCACGTTGGGGTTGCCACACCTTGGTTTAGGGCTGGTGTTGTTCCGGCGGAACCAGACCGAAGCTGCGATTGCGGAAATGCAGAAAGCGACGCTGCTGGAGCCGCAGGTGTCGCTTTATAACAGCTATCTCGGCAAGGCGTTTTACGAGACGAAGCAAGATCGGCGGGCGCAGAAATATCTGGAGGTGGCGAAACAGCTTGATGCCCGCGACCCGACGCCTTGGTTCTACGATGCGGTTCGCCTGCAAAGCGTCAATCGTCCGGTAGAAGCCGTCACGAGTTTGCAAAAGTCCAGCGACCTCAATGAGGGTCGGGGCGTGTATCGGTCGCGGTTGTTGCTGGACGAGGATTTGGCCGCGAGAGACGCCGCTTTGGGCAAGCTGTACAACGAGGTCGGATTCGAGCAACTGGGCCTGCGGGAAGGCTGGAAATCGGTCGACCGCGATCCCACCAACCATTCGGCCCATCGCTTGCTGGCGGATTCTTACGCGGCGATGCCGGGCATGGAAGCGGCGCGGACCAGCGAGCTGCTGCAAGCGCAGTTGTTGCAGCCGATCAACATCACGCCGGTTTCGCCGCAGATGGCGGAAACCAAGCTGCTGATGCCGGGCGCCGGCCCGATCACGCCGTCCCTGTACGAGTTCAACCCGCTATTCGTGCGGAATCGGCCCTCGCTGTTTTTCTCGGGGCTGGGCGGCAATCAGGACACTTGGGGCGACGAGGTGATCGTGTCCGGCCTGACGGATCGGTTCGCCTACAGCTTCGGCCAGTTTCACTACCAGAACGACGGCTACCGGCCCAACAACGATTTGGAAAACAACCTGTATAACCTGTTCGTCCAAACCGCCGTGACGCCGGATTTCAGCCTCCAGGCCGAATATCGTCATCGCGAGACGATCAGCGGCTATCTCGAATCCAATTTCGATGGATTTTTCAGCAAATCTCTACGCCGGAACCTCGATCAAGATACCGCCCGCATCGGCGCACGGTATTCGCTGTCGCCGCAAACCACCGCGATCGCTTCGATCATCTACACGGATCGTGACAACGTTCGCAGCTCCCAGGTTGGTAATTTCATTTTGGAAAACAGGCAAAAAGGCACTCAGGCGGAAGCGCAACTGCTGTATAAAGCGGAACCGTTCAACGTGATCGCGGGGCTTGGCGGCTATTCGCTGGATTTCACCGAGACCGATCAATCTGACGCCAACATCACTCAGCAAATCGCCTATGGCTACGCGAACATCAAGATACCCGATAACGTCATCTGGACCGTCGGTTTGAGCTATCAATCCGACGAAAGCCCAAACGCCAACTTGAACGAATTCAACCCGAAATTCGGCGTGCAGTGGGCGATCACCGATCAGGTGTCGCTGCGCGCCGCCGCCTTCAAATCCGTCAAGCGGACACTCGCTTTCGAGCAAACCATCGAGCCGACGCAAGTGGCCGGATTCAATCAGTTGGCGGATTATCTCGATGAAACCGTAGTGGAAAATTATGGCGTCGCGCTCGATGTCCGCTTCAGCCCGCAACTGTTCGGCAGTTTGGAGGCGTTGCGGCGCGACACCGACGTTCCGTTGGGGCTGTTGTCACAACCCGAATTCTACGAAGTTGCGCACAGCAAAGAGGATTTCTATAGCGCCTATCTGTATTGGCTGCCGAACCGCAACTGGGCGCTTTCCGCCTCGCTGCGCTACGAAAAAATCGAGACCGATCAGAACTGCGCGTTCTGCTTGTTTCTTTACCCGGCCGAACTGCAAACCCTTTCAATACCTTTGAGCGTCCAGTATTTCGATCCTTCCGGCTTTTTTGCCGGACTGGGCATCGTTTACGTGAATCAGGACATCCAAGCCATCGATCCCGAGTCTTCTATGCCGGGGTCTTTTGTCCTGACGCCAACCCAAAACGAAGAATTTACTTTGGTCGATGTCGGCTTGGGTTATCGTCTCCCCAAACGGCGGGGAATTGTTGCGTTACAGGCGAACAACGTGTTCGATAAGGAATTTCGTTATCAGGATTACAGCTTCCAAACGGGAACCTCGACTATTGATCCCGTCTACATTCCCGAGCGGACCATTTTGGGTCGGCTGATTCTTAACTTTTAACCCCCACATAACGTAAGGAGAAAATGCAATGAAATTGACTGGCGTTGAAGTACCGGTTTCAACTCTGTCTAAGGTTGACCCCAAAACGGTTCTTTTAGTCATTTCCGATGAAAATGGAAAGGTAAACGTGGTGAAGGTCGATCACGACTCTATTACCAAGGATGAATCATTGGTGCGCGTCGCCGGTGGGTGTTGGGTGCGCAATAATGGCATGATGGTATGGAAAAACCCCTGCCCGTATTGAGCGAGTCCCTTGCCAAAGTTAACCCACTCAATGGCGTCGGCCATTTTAGTCGCCGCCGCCGCCTTTGGGATAACGCTGGTTTTTAGCCATTCTTCCTTTTTCGCTCTCATCGAATGGAAAGGGCTCGATTTATTGTTCGCCCTGCGCGGCGCTTTACCCGCTTCTGAGCACATCGTCATTGTGGCTATTGACGAACCGTCCATGGCGGAGATAGGCCAGCAATGGCCCTGGCCCCGCAGTCGTCATGCGCAACTCATCCAGAAACTCCGCCAGGCCGGCGCCCGCGTCATCGGTTTCGACCTGCTCTTTACCGAACCGTCCACCCCCGATGAAGATCAGGCGTTCGCCCGCGCCCTGTACGATGCCGGAAACGTAGTGCTGGTCGGTGTTGTTTCCACCATCAACGACCCTGCGTTTCGCCACACCACCCGGATCGATCCCGCGCCGATGTTTCGGGAGGCCGTCCTGACGGGCAATTCATCCATCAACATCGACGGGGACGGCGTGGTGCGGCGTGTGCAGGAGCCGGTCCTGGACACGCCCTCCTTCGCGGCGCAGGTGCTCCGACGCTTCATGGAGAACCCGGCGGCGACTGCCACCCCGCAGCAGAAGACACTGACCCAAAAAACAGTATCGGCAGCAGGACTGATCAATTACCGGGGTCCAGCCCGGACGGTTAAAACGGTGTCCTACTATCAAGCCCTGGACTACGAACGGATGCTCCCGCCCGGATTATTCACTGACAAAATCGTGCTGGTGGGCTGGTCACTGCAAGGCACGCCGGAACCGCAGCGGTTGACCGGCGATGTCTTTCTGACCCCATTTTCCTGGAGCGCCGAAGGTTTATTTCCCGGCGTCGAGATTCAAGCCACGATCATCGACAACCTGCTGGAAGAGCAATTGATCCACGAACTCGATGCCGGCTCGCGTGGGCTGGGGTTGCTGGGGCTGGCGTTGGTGCTCAGCGCCTTCTTTTTTTTCTGGATCAACCCGGTCGCCGCGCCACTCGCCGCTACCCTGTGGTGTGGCCTGCTGCTGGCCCTGGCGGAGTGGGTGCTCGCCCTGACGGATCTTTGGCTGCCGGTGTTCTCTGGAATCATGATCGTCGTTTTCACGTATGGCGGTCATTTGCTGGTTCGGACACTGACCGCTGAACGCGAGCGCCGCCAACTGCTGGAAGCCACGAACCGGGAGCTGGAAAGCAAAGTTGCGGAGCGCACCCGGCAACTCAGCGAGCGACACCGCCAACTGGAAGCGACCTATCGCGCCCTGGTCAACACCCAGGCCCATCTCATTCACTCGGAAAAAATGGCCTCACTGGGGATGCTGGTGGCCGGCGTCGCCCACGAAATCAACAACCCCCTCAGTTACGTCCACAGCAATCTGGAATTTATCGAAGACCATATCAACCACCTCGCTGGAACCTTGGCGGCGCCGGACTTTTTGTCGGATGCATCGGGCGATCACCCGCAAAAAATTGCCGCGCTCGCTGCGACGTTACAAAACGTGCGCGAGTTGATCGCCAGTTGCCAGGAAGGCTCCCAACGGGTGAAAAAGATCGTGCTGGATTTGCGGCTTTTTTCCCGGGCGGACGATACCGGACTCGCGCCGACCGACCTGCACGCATCCCTGGAATCCACGCTGAATCTGCTGGCCCGGCAATATCAGGATCGCATTACGATCCACCGCGACTATGGCGTTCTGCCCCTGATCGAGTGCTATCCAGGCCAGATCCATCAGGTATTGATGAACCTGCTGCAAAATGCGATGCAAGCTATCCCGGATCGCGGTGAGGTCTGGATTCACACCGAATCCGCCGGCGATGAATGGGTCAGGCTCGTGATTCGGGATAATGGCGTCGGCATCGCCCAAGAAGACCTCAACCGCATTTTCGATCCCTTTTTCACGACCAAGCCGATAGGGGCAGGCACCGGCCTGGGGCTCAGCATCAGCTATGGCATTGTTAAAAAACATGGCGGTAATATTCAGGTCAGGAGCAAAATTGCCGAGGGAACGGCATTGATCCTCGAATTACCCGTGCGTTCACCAGGAAAACCGCATGAAACGTCATAACCTGCTCATCGTGGACGATGAGAAAGAAATTCTGCGCAGCCTCAAAATGACGTTTACCGAAGATCATGAGGTCTTCACCGCTTCCAGTGGCGCCGAAGCCCTGGCAATTCTTGCACAACAGGACATTGCACTGATTCTGACCGACCAGCGAATGCCGAACATGACCGGCGTGGATCTGCTCAGGAAAGCCCTCCAGATCAACCCGCAGATCATGCGCATCATTCTGACCGGCTATACCGATACCGCCGCGCTGGTGGACGCCGTCAACGAGGGTCATATCTACCAGTACGTGACCAAACCCTGGGAGCGCCAGGATCTGCGGCTGATCGTCCGGCGTGCGCTGGAAACCTACGAACTGGAGAGCGAAAACCGGCGGCTTTGTCAGGAGCTGCAAGCCGCCAACGAACGACTTCGGGAAGAAAACGCCTTCCTGAAAACCGAAATCAGCAAGGAATTACAGAGCGCCGAAGTGGTCGGACGCAGCCCGGTCATGCAGCAGGTTTTTAAACTGGTCAACCGGGTGATCGGCAATACGGCCACCGTGTTGCTGACCGGCGAGACCGGCACGGGCAAGACGCTGTTGGCCGGTTATATCCACACGCACGGCCTCCGCAAAAACCGGCTCTTCATGGAACAAAACTGTGGAACGCTGCCCGAAGCGCTGTTGGAAAGCGAATTGTTTGGCTACAAACGCGGCGCTTTCACCGGCGCCGCCCAAGATCGCAAGGGCCTGTTTGAAATCGTCGATGGCGGAACGCTCTTTCTGGATGAAATCAGCGAAATGAGCCCGATGCTGCAAGTCAAGTTGTTGCAGGTGCTACAGAGCGGACGGCTGCGGCGGTTAGGTGATAGTGAGTCTCGGCAGGTTGATGTGCGCATTATCGCCGCAACCCATAAAGACTTGGCGGTTGAAATTCAGAAGGGTCGGTTTCGCCAGGATTTGTATTACCGGATCAACGTTTTTCCCATTCATTTGCCGCCCCTGCGCGAACGGATCGACGATATCCCCCATCTGGCTGAACATTGCCTCAAAAGACAACGGTGCAAATTAAAAATTCCGGTGAGCGGCTTTAGTGAAAAAGCGATGCAGGCGCTCTGCGACTATGACTATCCCGGCAATGTGCGGGAATTGGAAAATCTGGTCGAGCGCGCCATCATTTTGAGCACCGATGAATACATTGAACCGGGCGAATGGCTGCCGCACGCCCTCAGCGATGCCGGCCAGCGGTCGCGACTGGAAAGAATGGAACAGGCGGAAATCCGGCGCTTGCTGGAGGTGCATCAGGGCAATCTGGGGCGGGTCGCCAAGGAACTGGGCGTCAGTCGCACCACGCTATGGCGGCGGATGAAAGATGACCGATGCTTGGCCTAAAGCAGGCGACGGTTTCATTTTGAAACACTCCATGTTTCCCTGGAGTGCAACATGCAAATCCGGCTTTTGACCATCGGATTTTTGTACGGTCTGTTCATTTTATCCTTAATGTTTTTTCTGGTCATTTTTTTCAAAAACGCGCTGTTGCCCGTCGGTGATCTGTAACAACTCCCTGGCTTGGATTTTGCTAAATGGGTACCGAATGGTACTCACTTGAGTCCCAAGACTGATTCAGCAAAATAACAAACAGGGGGATAACACCATGGCCTTTGGCCATTACGCCCGGCAACTTCGCGAGCGACAATATCAAATCAGTCATCGTTACTCGGTTCGACAAACGGCCCGACGCATCGGCATCCAGCCGGCCTATCTCAGCAAGGTGGAGCGTGGCGATGTCTCACCGCCCTCCGAGGAAACGATTCGGCGTCTGGCGATGGATTTGGGGGAAGACGTGGATTTACTCCTGGCCTTGGCCGGCAAGGTGGCCAGTGATGTCCGAGGCATCATCACACAGCGGCCCATTCTGTTCGCCGAATTGATTCGCGCCTTGAGCGATGTTTCGGATGACCGTTTGGCGCTCCTGGTGCGTAAAGTCCGTAACCGGCGGTTTTAGCGCGTAATACCCATTCCCGGTAGGTTTTATATTTCCCTTGCAGTGCGGGTTAGCGCAGCGTAACCCGCCGAAACCGCAACCGAATCGGCGGGTTACGGGCTTACCGATCAGAACTGCTGCGGTAATCCACTGGTAGCGCTGCGTTGCTGGATGAACTTCGCGGGAAATCGCTGGAGCCGGTGGGAGGCGGGCTCTACCTTAACGCGGTAATCAGGTATAACCTTTGGTAGCCAATCCCTGATCCACAGCCTGCCTGCCCGAACCCGTCCCGCCATGCATTCCGAATTTGTCACCACCCTGTTCGCCTGGGTCGCCGCCCACCCCGGCTGGATGAGTTTCGCCATCTTCATCGCGGCGACCGCCGAATCACTGACCATCGTTGGCGTCATCATCCCCGGCGCGCTGATCATGTTCAGCCTGGGCGCGCTGATCGGTTTGGGGCATGTCGATTTCTGGACCGCCTACTGGTGGTCCACCTGGGGGGCCATCATCGGCGACGCGATCAGCTTCTGGATTGGCCGGGTTTTCCATCAGCGGATCCGGCGGGTTTGGCCGTTCACCCGACACCCGGAGATGATCACTCGCAGCGAAGACTTCTTTCGCAAGCACGGCGGTAAAAGCGTGCTGTTCGGGCGCTTTTTTGGCCCGGTGCGCGGCACTATTCCCACCGTGGCCGGGATGATGGACATGACTTGGCGCCACTTCATGATCGCCAATGTCATTTCCGGGATTCTCTGGGCGCCGGTTTACCTGTTGCCCGGCATGGCGTTTGGCGCATCACTGGAGATTGCCTCCCGCGTCGCCGGACGGTTGGCCATGCTGCTCCTGATCATCGTCGGGCTGCTGTGGCTCACGACCTGGCTGGTCCAGCACACGGTACGGCTCTTTCAGGCGCACGCCACCGATGGGTTGCAGCGCTTCACCGCCTGGAGTCAGGGCCGACGCTTTATCGGCCCGATCAGCGCCTCGCTGCTCGATCCCCGCCAGAACGAATTGCGGGGACTCACCACGCTGGCGATGCTGTTACTGGGCAGTGTGGTGTTGCTCATGCTGAGTCTCAGCGCCGCCGGCCAGCAGTTGCCGAGCGGCATCGATCAAAGCCTCTATCACTTCCTCCAGGAGTTGCGCACCCCCTGGGTCGATGCGCTGATGGTGTTCACCACCGAACTGGGCGACTATCAGGTCACGTTGCCGTTAAGCCTGGTGGTGCTCGTTTGGCTGATCGGGCGTCGCCATCTTTCCGCAGCCTGGCACTGGCTGGCGGCGCTGGGTTTTGGCATGGCCACCAACCTGCTGTTCCGCTGGCTGCTGCCGGTGGCCAGTCCGGGTGGAGCGGAATCGGGCGTCATGGGTTATTCATTTCCCTCCAGCCACGCCACGTTCAGCACCCTGGTCTTCGGTTTTCTGGCGGTGCTGATCGCCCGGGAAATTCCGCCAGTCCGCCGCTGGAGGGTCTATCTGGGCGCAGCGTTCATGATTGTCCCCATCGCCTTCGCCCGCTTGTATCTGGGCATTCACTGGCTGACCGATACGCTGGCCGGTCTGTGCCTGGGGCTGGTCTGGGTCACGGTGCTGGGCGCCGCCTACAACCACCACCCGAAGACGGCGCTCCACTGGCGTGGATTATTGGCCTGGAGCGTCATCGCGCTGCTGGCAACCGATCTGCTGCATGTCAGTCTCGACTATCAGGAGGATCGGCAACGTTATCAACCGCAAATCGTGCTTCACACCCTGGCGCAGACCCGGTGGCGAGAACAGGGCTGGCGGGAATTGCCGCAACAACGGCTCGATTTCCAGGGCCATCGGCGGCAGGATTTGACCTTGCAATGGGCGGGAACCCGCCAGCAACTGGAGCAACGGTTGCAGGAAGCCGGCTGGCAACCGGCGCCAACGCTGGATGTGAAAGGACTCTTGCTGTGCCTCAGTCCTCAGGTCGAACTGCGGGAACTGCCAGTCTTGCCGCAATTGCATAATGGCCGTGAGGATGAGTTGCGCTGGGTGCGCTATGGCGACGATCCGGCCAGTCGCTGGCTGGTGCGGTTCTGGGATGTCGGCGCCCGGTTGCCGGAAGGCAATGTTCCGATCTGGATCGGCAGCGTCACCCAACAACAGCGGGAGCCCCGGATGCGTCTGTTGACCCTGGCTCTGGACGATCCGCTCGCCCAGGCCCCGGATAATCTGCTGGCCCCGGCCTGGCAAGGGTTGCGCATTCAGCAGGTCATGGGTTCCAATGCGGACCAACCGATCACCCTGATTGCCGACTGAGAGAAGCTGCCCATGTTAATGAGAGTTGCAACGTCCGGCCTGTTGGTCGTGGATTTTCAGGAACGGCTGATGCCGGCTATTGATGACGCCGACCGGATCGTCGCCAATGGCGCCTGGCTGATCCAGATCGCCCAGCGGCTCGGGGTGCCGGTGCTGGCCTCGGAACAGTATCCGCAGGGCTTGGGCCATACCGTCGCCGCGATCCGCGAGTGGTTGCCGACCGAGGCGTTCATGGAGAAGCGGCATTTTTCCTGCGCCGCTGACCAGGATTGCATGAGGCGCATCGACGCCCTGAACTGCGAGCAGATAGTGGTGATCGGCGTAGAAGCGCATGTTTGTGTGTTGCAAACGGCGCTCGGCCTGCAAGCCACCGGTATGGAGGTGTATCTGGTCGCCGACGCGGTGTCGTCCCGGTCGCCGCGTGATGTCGAGTTGGCGTTGGAGCGGATGCGGGCGGAAGGGGTGCGGGTGGTCAGCCGGGAAATGGTCGTCTTCGAATGGCTGCATCAGGCCGGGACCGAGCAGTTCCGGGCGATCAGCCGGGAGTTTTTGCGGTAGCCGTTTTCCCCCGACTCCAGCCTCCCGGGTAAGAGGGGAGGGGTTTTTATGCAACCGGAGTAATCGCTATGGCCCGTGCTGAGTGTTCCATCCCCCGCCGTCCCTGCCGCACGGTCTCCATCGGCGCGGTCACGGTGGGCGGCGATGCGCCCATCGTGGTGCAGTCGATGACCAACACTGATACCGCCGATGCGGGGGCGACGACAGCGCAAATCGCGGAGCTGGCCAAAGCCGGTTCGGAACTGGTGCGCATCACCGTCAATACCGAGGAAGCCGCCGCCGCCGTGCCGGTCATTCGCGAACGGCTGGCGGCGCGTGGCGTCACCGTGCCGCTGATTGGCGATTTCCATTTCAACGGCCACCGCCTGCTCAGCAAATATCCCGCCTGCGCCGAGGCGCTGGATAAATACCGCATCAATCCCGGCAATGTCGGGCGCGGTAAAAAGAAGGATGAGCAATTCGCCACGATTGTCGAAATCGCCTGCCGTCACCACAAGCCAGTACGCATCGGCGTCAACTGGGGCAGTCTGGATCAGGCGCTGGCGGTGCGGTTGATGGATGACAATGCCCGGTTGCCGGAACCGAAGACCGCAACCGAGGTGATGCACGAAGCGATGATTCTCTCGGCTTTGGAGAGCGCGCAACGGGCGGTGGAGATCGGGTTGGGTCATCACCAGATTATTCTGTCGGTGAAGATGAGCGGCGTGCAGGATTTAATCGCGGTTTACCGCAAGCTGGCGGCGCGCTGTGACTATCCGTTGCATCTGGGCTTGACCGAGGCCGGTATGGGCAGCAAAGGCATCGTCGCCTCCACGGCCGCCCTGGCGGTGCTGTTGCAGGAGGGCATCGGCGATACGATCCGCATTTCCCTGACCCCGGAGCCGGGTGGCGACCGGACTCAGGAAGTGATCGTCGCTCAGGAAATCCTGCAAGCGATGGGCCTGCGTTCCTTTACTCCGCAAGTGACCGCCTGCCCCGGTTGTGGCCGGACGAGCAGCGACTATTTCCAGCACCTGGCCCAGGACATTCAAACCTGGCTGCGCCAACAGATGCCCCTCTGGCGCGAACATTACCCCGGTGTCGAGGAGCTCAAAGTGGCGGTGATGGGCTGTGTGGTCAATGGCCCCGGCGAGAGCAAGCAGGCCAACGTGGGCATCAGCCTGCCGGGAACCGGGGAAATTCCCGTGGCGCCGGTCTATGTGGATGGTGAAAAAACTGTCACGCTCAAGGGCGAGCACATCGCTGCCGAATTTCAAAAAATCGTTGATGACTATGTGGTGCGGCGTTATCAGGCTAAAAGCTGAAGGCTAAGGCATCTCATGACCGATTCCACCGCTGATCCGCGCCCGTCGCCGCACAAGGTCGAGGATCACCTGCGGCAGATCATCAAGCTGCTGGAAAAGCAGCGACTGGTCGAAGCCCTGGTGGATCGCGACCGCGCCAGTCCCCGCCATGGACTCATCGAATCGCTGGTGCATCGCCAGCACCTGGTGGAACTGCAACTCAAACTCCATAGCCTGCATCCGGCGGATATTGCCTACATTCTGGAAGCGTTGCCGCTGGAAGATCGGTTGCTGGTCTGGCGGCAGATGCCGGATGACCACGGCGAGGTGTTGCTGGAGGTCTCCGATGCAGTGCGGGATTCGTTGATTGAGGTGCTGGAGCGCCCCGCGCTGGTCAAGGCGCTGGGCCAGCTCGACGCCGATGACCTGACCGATCTGGTGGAAGCGGTTGCCGAGGACGTGTTGGCGGAAGTCCTGCAAACCCGTGATGCCCGCGACCGTGACTGGTTACAAGCCACCCTGGCTTATCCCGAAGATCAGGTGGGTCATCTGATGAGTCAGGATGTGCTCACCGTGCGCGAGAACCAGCGAGTGGAGCAGGTCTTGTGGCTGCTGCGGGGCCGGGAAGATTTACCGCCGAACACCGACTGCCTGTTTGTCGTTGATCGCCGCCACGGGTTCAAAGGGGTGCTGCCGTTGCGGGCGCTGTTGCTCAACGATCCGCAACGGCAGATTGCCGAATTGATGATGACCGACCCCGTGCGGTTTGGCCCGACGGATGACGCTGACGACGCGGCCCGGGCCTTCGAGCGTTACGATCTGGTTTCGGCGCCAGTGGTCAATGAACGGGGTAAGCTGGTGGGACGGCTGACCGTGGATGAGGTGATGGACTACATCCGCGAGGAGTCGGAAGAGGATGTACTGAACATGGCCGGTCTGCGCGGCGACGAAGACCTGTTCGCGCCGATCTGGGACAGCGCCCGCAACCGCTGGCTGTGGCTGGCGATCAATCTCTGCACCGCCTTTATCGCCTCGCGGGCGATTGGCCTGTTCGAGGAAACCATCGCCCAGATTGTGGCGCTGGCGACGCTCATGCCGATCATCGCCGGCATCGGCGGCAATTCCGGCAATCAGACCACCGCGCTGGTGGTGCGTGGATTGGCGTTGGGCGAGATCACCCCGGAGAACACCTGGCATCTGGTGTTCAAAGAATTGGGGGTTGGACTCCTGAACGGTGGGGTCTGGGGGGTG
Organism: Candidatus Competibacteraceae bacterium; assembly: GCA_049288935.1. Classification (GTDB taxonomy): domain Bacteria; phylum Pseudomonadota; class Gammaproteobacteria; order Competibacterales; family Competibacteraceae; genus UBA2383. The sequence continues at coordinate 361 of JBAQIQ010000206.1, read as the reverse complement.
ACGGTGGGCCTGTTCGCCGATGGGCTGTACTGGAGCCTGCCGCTGGGTGGGGTGATGGCCGCGGCAATGCTGTTGAATTTATTGCTGGCGGCGCTGATGGGGGTCGCGATTCCCCTGACCCTGCACCGTTTGGGCCGTGATCCGGCGATAGGATCGAGCGTGCTGCTGACCTTCATCACCGACGGCATGGGTTTTTTCATCTTTCTGGGGCTGGCGACGGTGTTTTTGTTGTAGTTTTGGCTGGACGGCCATGCCGTTCGCTGGAGAGGTTTGCGTATGTGCCGATTGCTGCTGATCGCGGCGGGCGTCGTCGCCCTGAGCGGTTGCGCAACGCTGGAGGGTTTGACCAGCACGCCTGATG
>JBAQIQ010000205.1:0-40618 GCA_049288935.1 Candidatus Competibacteraceae bacterium | reverse complement strand
CTACAACACTACCTCCAGTGTCTACCCCTCCTTCCATCTTTTCTTCGCCGAGTCGGCCCCTTCAACCAAAAACTCCACCACACTTAACGAAGACGCGCATTATAAAACGTGAAATCACCCTGTCAATGATTATTCACACGATTTTCAAATTTCCTTCATGCAACCCAGTGCCAGTTCACGCAACCCTTGTGCAAAAGGCGTCTGAGCGCTGAAACCCAGCGCATTATGTAGCTGCGTCGGCTCGCCCCGCGAATGACGGATATCGCCGACTCGGGCGTCGGCATAGCCAACCGGCGGCGCGTTTGGAAACAGTTCCTGATAGATCGCCAGAACCTGGTTCAAGGAAATACCCTGGCCAGTGCAAACATTATAGCGCCCCACTGTGACGTGCGCCTGGGTCAACGCCTCGCCGTTCACCCGTGCCACATCCCTCACCGAAATGAAGTCGCGGGTTTGTTCACCATCTCCATAAACCGTGGCCGACAAGCCGTTACGAAAGCGATCCGTGAAGATGGACAATACCCCTGAATATGGTGAGCTGGGATCCTGACGTGGACCGTAGACATTGAAGTAGCGCAAGCACACCGCTTCTAATCCATAACTGGCGGCATAGCCCAGCAGCATAACCTCGGCAGCCAGTTTGGCTGCGGCGTAAGGCGATTGTGGTTGCGGAATCACTGATTCCCGATTGGGCAACGCTGCGGTCGCTCCGTAGACGGCAGCTGAAGAGGCGAACACCAAGCGGCGGGACTCAAATTCCAGACACAGCCGGGCGATGTTGTCGGCAGCCGCCAGATTGAGTCGGTAATTAAGCGCCGGCTCGCGGAAGCTCTCCGGGACGCTCACCAAGGCGGCCAAGTGTAGCACTCCAGCGAAACGATATCGTTCAAACAGTGGGCGCATCGTGGACTCATCGCCCGCATCGGCCAGCACCCACTCAAAATGAGGCGATGTGCGGGCGATTTTCAGATTTTCCAGACACCCCGTCCGCAGATTATCGACCCCGACGACCCGACAGCCTCGCGCCAATAATCCTTCGACGGAATGACTGCCGATGAAGCCCGCCGCGCCAGTGACCAGAAATGTTTGCATGAATACACCTCCCCGATGCAGTACGATGGAGCTAATAATGGATGTTTGCTGGCCTTACGCCGCTTACAATAACGGAATCATCTTCAATATAGGTTGTTCGCCTGCTTGTGACCGGCCAGTCCTCGCTGTTTTCCAATCATTTTCTAATGCCACGCTACTGGCCAGTCTGGCTGGGGCTGGGCGCCATGAAGATGATGGTGATATTGCCCTTTCGCTGGCAACTGATTCTCGGTTCCTGGATCGGTCGTGGCCTGGGGCGATTCGCTATCCGCCGCCGCCGCATCGCTGAGACTAATTTGGCGCTGTGTTTCCCGAAACTAACTCAGGATCAACGAGTCGCGTTGCTGGAAGCGCATCTGGCCGCGATGGGCATTGCCTTGTTTGAAATGGCCACCGCCTGGTGGGCGACGGATGAAAAGTTGCGCAATTTAACCCGGTTTGAGGGGGCGGAGCATTTGAAGCAGGCCATGGCTCGTGGTAAGGGCGTCATTTTGCTGACCGGCCATTTCACAACGCTGGAACTGGGCGCCCGTCTGATGACGCTCCAACAGCCGTTTCACGCCATGTACCGACCCCACAAGAACCCAGTTTACGAAATCGCCCAGCGTCGTCAACGCGAATGGCGGTGCCAGTTGCCACCACTGCCGCACGAAGACTTGCGCGGCCTGTTACGCGCTTTCAAACAGGGACACGCCGTCTGGTACGCTCCGGATCAAAATCATGGGCTTCGCAACAGCATGTTCGTTCCGTTTTTCGGCGTCCCGACCTGTACCCTGACCGCTACATCCCGACTGGCGGCGCTGAGCGGCGCAGCAGTCGTACCCTATTTTCCACGCCGCTTGCCGGGAACAGCAGGTTATGAAGTGGTGATTCTGCCAGCGCTGGAAAACTTCCCCAGTAGCGATATCGCAGCGGACACCCAGCGAATCAACGAACTGTTAGAGCAATATATCCGCCAAGCGCCGGAGCAATATCTGTGGGTGCATCGCCGTTTCAAAACCCGGCCTCCTGGCCAGCCTCCTCTCTACTCTTTCTAAAACGGACGGATCGCCATGCGCTACTGCGCTGATTTGCCTGCTGATCCGGCCATCCGTCGCCTGCTGATCATCAAATGGAGCGCCATGGGGGACGTCATCCTGGCCACCGCGTTACTCGAAGACATCGCACGGGCTTTTCCTGGCCGGGACATTCATCTCAATACGTTGCCGGCCTGGCAGGGGCTTTTTGCCGAGGATCAGCGCGTTCAGCAAATTTTCGCGATTGACTTGCGCGATCCACGCCAGCGGGTCGCGGCGGTTTGGGATTGGTTGCGGCAGGTTCGTCGGCAACATTACGATCTGGTCATTGACCTGCAATGCAACGACCGCTCCCGGTTATTGCTCAGCCTGCTGAGGTTGACCGGCTGCCGGATTCCCTACCGGCTCGGCAATCGCCAGCAGTTCCCCTATAACATCGCACCGGCTGAACTGCCCCAACCGGCGCATACCATCGATCGCAGCCGCGCCGCGTTGCAAGCGGGGAATATTCCGGCCACCACGCCTCGACCCGTACTGCACATTCCCGGCGCTCACCGCGTGCGCGCCCAGGCATTATTAGCCGCTCACGGACTGACGCCGGGCCAATTCGCCATTTTTCTACCCGGCTGCAATGCGTATGGTTATCTCAAGCGTTGGGGTGCTGACCGCTATGCAGCGCTGGCGAATCAACTTCATCAGGAAGGTCTGAAGCATATCGTGTTGATTGGTGGCCCCGATGAAATCGAAGAATGTCAGCATATCGCCCAGGCTTGTGGTTCCTGGCTAGTCAATTTGTGCGGACAAACGGCGATTTTCGACATCCCGCCACTTTGTGAACCGGCGCGCTTTATTGTCGCCAATGACACGGGAACGGCACACCTGGCCGCTGCGACGCTGACGCCGATGCTGGTGTTGTGCGGCCCCACCGACCCGCGCCGGGTCAAACCGCTGGGCGATAATGTCCGCACTTTGCAGGCTGACTTACCCTGCATCAATTGCTACCGCAAGACCTGCTCGCACCATAGCTGTATGGCGATGTTGACGCCATCGCGGGTCTTGCAACGCCTGAGGGAATTCATCGGGTAACGCCGGATCAGGGTACATCGCCCGGATAAGGCTGGCGTTCATCGGGCAACGGTGGGGCGTCGTCCGGCAGTAACCGGGTGCCGTACTTGGCGAACTGACGATGTTCGTACAACTTGGCGTATTTGAGAAAGACGTAGAATGCCGCAATCACCGAGTTAATAAATCCTGCCCAGCCATTGAGAAAATTGCGCTTGAACAGATAGCTGCGAATGAAGAACAGCGGCGGGTAAAACACCATGATCAGCGGAATTCCCCAGCGCTGCTTCTTAAGCTTGTCAACGACCAGCCCGGTCGAATAGGCGTTAATCTTCTCGACCTTGGTATGAATATCAGTTTCGCCATAGTGATAGAAAGGCGCTTTGAGTCGGGCGATGCGGCCCTGCACTTTGGGCGCGGCGTGAATCGGCACGTCATCAATGCTGCCCTTGCGCTTATCAAATAGGCGCAAGTAGTAATTCATACGGGTTGCCAGATTATACATCCGCCAGAACATTTGCTCCTGGCGCGGAATTTCATAGCCATCCATTCCAGGCCCGTCTTGCAGCAACTGGCGGATTTCAGCCTGAAGATCCGGCGACAGCGCCTCATCGGCGTCCAGCAGCAACACCCAATCATGCGTGGTCATCGCCAGCGCCATGCGCTTTTGCGCGCCGTAACCCATGAACTTGTGCTGCGTGATCTTGGCGTCATAACGCTGGGCGATGGCGAGTGTGTCGTCAGTGCTAAAGGAATCCAGCACAATGATTTCGTCTGCCCACCGAATGCTGTCCAGACAGGCCGTCAGGGTGCGTCCGTTGTTATAGGTGGTGATAAATGCCGAAAGCCGGCTTCGGTCAGTCATGGATCAACCTGTCCTGAACGGAAATTTCATCTATACAGTATGCACTACCTTATGCGTCAATAGTGCGCCTCCCTATTGATTGCGCAACGGACTGGTCCTTACGGATTTCATGATCACATCAGCTCAGATTATCGGCGGACGGTCGCTTGGCGGCGCCGAACTGTTTTATGCGCGTCTGGTGAGCGCGCTGCACCGGCGCAGTCACGCAACGCTGGCGGTCACTGTCCCCGGTAGTCTCATCGCGACCGAACTCCCGCCGAACATCCCCCAGCTTCATATCGCCATGCGCGGTGTCTGGGACTGGTGGGCTCGTTGGCAAATCCAGAAAGCCCTGCGTGAGCATCACCCCGATATCGTACAAACCTATATGGGCCGGGCTACCCGACTGACTCACTTACCTGCCGGTCAGCGACCGATCCATATCGCCCGTTTGGGTGGTTATTACGAGCCGCACGGTTATCGACATGCTCATGCCTGGATCGTTGTCAGCGTTGGCATTGGGGATCATCTCATCCAGCATGGTTTCCCACGAGACCGTATTTTTCATATCAGCAACTTTGTCACACCCGATGAACCCCGCTCCGCGACGGCCCTTCAGCAACTCCGTCAGACGCTGGCGATTCCTGAAGACGGTTTGATCGTCGTTGCAATAGGCCGCCTCCATCCGATCAAGGGTTTCAACGATCTGCTCACCGCCTTTGCAGCGCTTCCCGCCAGCATCCATGACCGGCCGGTTTATCTGGTCATTGTCGGTGATGGGCCACTGGCGACGCCACTCCAATGCCAGGCTGAGCAACTGGGGATCACTGGCCGGGTGCGCTGGCCGGGGTGGCGCACTGACGCCGGTGATTTCCAGGAACTGGCGGATTTGTGCGTCTGCCCATCCCTGCAAGAAGGCATCGGCAATGTCATTCTCGAAGCTTGGGCGCGCCGCCGACCGGTGTTGGCCACGCGCACCCTGGGTCCCATGGAAATCGCTGTTCACCAGCAAGACGCCTGGCTGACGCCGGTCAGCGATCCCGGCGCCCTGGCGACGGCCATGGAACTGCTGTTACGCGATGAATCGCTGCGCGGTGAACTCGCCACCAAGGGTTATCAAACCCTGCTGGCCCGGCATGGTGAGGAAGCGATTGTCAACGCTTACTTGGATCTCTATCGCTCCCTGCTGGGGGCTTAGACCCGCCAAAATGGCTCAGGCAACCCAAACAGAGAAATAGATGACAGGCTAATTGCCGGGAAGTATATGAAAAGCTGAATAACCCGGCAGTCATCAGCGCGGAGGCCGCCGCCAGCCAGACCCCCGCCTGCTGACGATCTTTCATTGAGAGTCGTCGCCAGACCCGCGCCAGTCGGATCAGGATGGCGGCGATCAACGCTACCAGGACACTCAGTCCCAACCAGCCGGTTTCGTACCAGGCTTCCAGCAAGAAATTGTGCAGATGCTTGACCTGATGCGAATGGCCCCCCAAGTCAAACCGCAGCACTTCACCGGCGTGAGCGCCGCTGCCCATCCCCACACCCAGCCACGGTTGTGCTGGAGGGTTCGCCAACGCCTGCCGCCAGAGCGCCATGCGTCCAGCGGTAAACGCATCGAACGGGCGGTCGGGATCGAGTTCCGCTTTGCGGAACGGTCCGGTATGCGCGGCAATACCGGTTATCAGCACCAGCGCTGCGAAGAACGCAACCCAACGTATGCGCCACTCCAGCGTCAACGTGCAAAAAACCGCCAGTCCCACGATCAGGCCGAGCAGCGCTGCCCGCCCTTCCGCGATAACCACATACGCCAGGACCAGGAACGTCACGCCCGCCATTGCCCCATATCGCCAGCGATGTGGGGTATGCTGCCAAAGCCATATCAAAAGAAATAGCACTAGAAACGGCAGGTTGTCTTCACGTAGCTGTACAGCAGGATCAAAAGGCTGATTTGATCCGCCCAGAACGTAATAGGGTAGCAGCAGGTACAGCCCGCCCAGCGTCAGTGCGCTGAACAGCGCCATCGCGTTCAACAGGCGGTCGGCGCCAGTGGGCGATGCTCGCACCGCCGCCAAGGTCAACAGCAAAACGCTGCTTTGGAGAGCAAAGCCAACCCAGGTGCGTAATCCCCCAACCGGATCGACCGAGCCAGGAATTGTCAGCAGAAAAACCCCCAGCAGCGCCAGGTACAGCAGAACCACCGGCTGATCGAGTCGCTCCCGGCGACCCCAGACACTGAACAACCCCCAGAGGGCGTAAAGATAGACCAGAGTGTTGAACAATCCCCGTCCGCCCAACTGGGTGAGCGGCAGGACGGCGGGCGTTAGCCAGCCCCAGCGGAAAAAAGCTTCACAAAACCGATCATGCAGTGGGGCGAGTTTCATCGAACCTATCCAGATGGACAAATGTCTCCAACGTCTGTGCAACGGTGATCGCTGCCATTCCGTGGTGTCCAGCAGGGGGAGTGATGGCGTGAATAAAGCGGGAGTGCGTCAACGGCAGTGAACCGCCAAACAACCCCAACGCGGGTGTTCCGACAGCGGCCGCCATATTCAAAACTCCCGTATCATTGCCAATATAGCCACGACTGTGCGCCAGCAGGGCCGCCGTTTGTTCCAGTGGTAAAGCGATAGCGTCCGCCGCGACTCCACTGTTGTCTCGCACTTGGCGCAGAATATCGTCACCCAGCGACCGTTCTCCTGGCCCACCTACGATGAAGACCGAGGCGGCTTGCTGGCGATGCAACGCCAAAGCCAATGCAGCAAAACAGGCCGCGCCCCATTGTTTCCAGGGTTCGCTGCTGCCAATGCCCAGCGCTATCCAGGGCTGTGGCCAGTCGGCGAAGCGTTCCATAACAGCCTGAGCCGCCGCCGCCAGCACCGGCAGTCGGGGCTCCGGTTCCCTTCGGGGAACGCCAAGTAAATCCAGCAGCGCGTCCGCCCGCACGGTGGGATGGGCATGACGGCATTCAGTCGGCAGGCGCACCGGGACGCTTAGCAACCACGGTTGCCCACCCACGCCATAGCCAATGCGCTCTGGGATGCCGGCCAGCCAGGCCGCCAGTACATAGCGGGTGCTGCCGTGCAGGAACCACACGCGCTGATAAGCGCCCTGACGCAATAGAGCCGCCAGTCGGAAGATGCCCATCACTCCCGCATGGCGGCCGGAGTCGCGTTCCACCCAAAGAACCCGGTCCACACAGGAATCGGCGCAGAGTAATCGGTCGGCCTGGGAACGCGGCTTGGTCAGGATATCGACCTGTCTAGTCGTGGTGGTTGCTGCGGCGATAGCGTGAATATGCGGCAGATGCCAAACCATGTCGCCGATGCCAGGCAGGGGTTGCACAATCAGGGTTCGACCAGCGAGTGAGAGCGTCATGCGCCACTCCGGGGGGCTTGCAGCAACGCTTCATACAGCGCCAACGTCTCATCCAGCATCCGTTGCCGGGGAAACACCGGTTCAGCGGGCACGGGCGGTGCGGCGTCCAGCAATGCCGTCACCCGTTTCCGAAGATGCTCCAGATCACCCAGGGGCGTCAGGCCAGCGGGATAGACCCGACAGAGAATCTCGCCGACCCCGCCATGATGGTAGCCAATGACCGGGGCGCCTAGACTCAACGCCTCCAACACCGTGCGCCCAAAGGATTCCGGCTGGACCGACAACGACAGCACCAGCGTGGATACTGCGTAAATTTCCCGCATATCCGCACGATGGCCGATTAACAGTACGACCTCGGTCAAGCCCTTGTCTTGAATCAAGCGTTGGAGTTGATCGGCGTAGCGTTGCCGACGCGGTTCAATACCGCCAACGATCAAGCCGTAGACCGGTAAACCCTGCGTTCGCAATTGGGCGATCAGTTCGATGAAATCCTCATGGCCTTTCAGTCGGCTGAGCCGGCCCGGCAGGGTCAAAACCGGACCATCGCTTAACTGTGGATATTGCCGACGCCACTCGGCCAGCCATTCCGGCGCGGGCCGGTAACCGTAGGGAAATTCCGCCGGGTCCACGCCTCGCGGGATCAGTTGAATCCGCTCTGCCGGAAGTTCGGGATAGTGACGTTGCAGATAGTCGCGGATCGTCGCCGAAACTGCGATGACCCGTTCACCACGAGTCATGATGGCGCTGTAGCGCGATACCGAATACAGGCCGTGAACGGTGGTGATAAAACGTGGTCGGGTCGCTGGGTCCATACCTCGCCAGGCCAGCCAGGCGATCCAGGCCGGCCATCGTGAGCGAACATGCAGAATGTCAATGCGTTGTTCAACCAACCAGCGCCGCAAGCGCCAGATCCAGCGCAGGGTCAGCGGTGATTTAATGCCCAGCGGCCAAGCCAAATGTTCACTACCAGTCTCTAGCAGTTCTGGAACCAGTCGCCCACCGGCGGAAATTACAATGGAACGATGGCCCTGCTGCGCCAGTTCCCGCGCCACCTCCAGAGTTCCGCGCTCTACGCCGCCGCTGTGCATGGCCGGGAGCAGTTGCGCCACGCTCAGGCAAACCATCGTTCGATGATCCAGCGAGCGCAGCGTTCTGCTTCATTGAAGGTTTGAGCAGGACGAGGCAATGTTCGACCCGGCAACCAGTTGGCAAAGGGCGTCACCCAACCTTCGGCGGCCAGTTGTTCCAGTCCTCGGCTGACCCGACTGGCGTGTTTGCGCGGAACGTCCAGCACGCCTACGGCAGCCCCGGCGGTCAACGCTTCATACACCATCGACACACTATCCGCCGTCACCCAAACCTGCCCCGCGCTGGCCAGTTGCGCCGGCAACCAGTCCGGACCGGTTTCATTAACGGGCATTATTTGCAGTCGCTCACCGCTCGCCAACGGTTCCAGAAAATCCGCCGGGGTACGGCGTGAAGTCGTCAGCGTCCAGTGCATCGTGGGGTCGGAGGCGACGATGGCCGCGATCTGTTGATGCAACCCCTCGCGATGCCAGGAAAAGTGCGCAGAGGGTCCTCCGATCAACAACAATCCTTGAGTGGGTTCCAAAGCGACGGAAGGTTGAATCCGGTTCAGCGCACCACGAGTCGTCAGCACATGCGGGCGGGCGGGTGGCGCATCATGTTCGGGAATCAGGCACAGATCAAACAGGGACAGTGGCCCACTGGGCCGCATAAGAACCACGACTTTACCACCGCGCACACGGCCAGCAGCCAGCAGGGAAAGATGGGTGCGATGACCGGCGCCCAGCACGAGATCCGGGGTCGGCAGGCCGCGCCAACGGTTTACACGACCGTGAAAAAGACTGGCCAGCGCGCAGGTAGCAGGTAACAGACTGGGGGTGACGACTTCGACCGGCCGCAACCAACCCATGGCTTCAACCAAACCCCGGCTCTGGCCGTCATGCCCAGCCTTACCGTCGCTGAAAAGCCAGACAACCAACGGACGCACCGGCGACTCCCGCCTGCATCATGACGCCTAGCAGAATCAATCAGTTAACTAGCACAAAATCTGCGCCGCAATATGGGCATTTAGCCTTACCCGTCGCTTCAATCGGCAGGTACACCTTAGGGTGGGAACACCACAGCATCATGCCCGGCATTGGGCAGGACAGTGGCAGATCAGCGCGGGTAACTTCATAGGTTTTCTGGGCATTAGGCATGGCCTTCGTGGAAACAGCAGCGGCAGCGGCGACCATAAGATTATTCTCCTGCTTTCTTGTTAATCGAAATCCATCCGGTTTTCAGGCAACTCAAGCCAGCGTCAGCCATTCAGGATATTCATCGCGACGGCCATGCACTTGATCGAAGTACATCTCTTGCAGGCGCTGAGTGATTGGGCCACGCCGGCCATAACCTATCATCCGGCCATCCACCTCGCGGATTGGCGTCACCTCAGCCGCAGTGCCGGTGAAGAACGCTTCATCAGCGATGTACACCTCATCGCGGGTGATGCGCTTTTCCCTGACCGGAATGCCGAGATCAGCGGCGAAGCGGATGATCGTGTCGCGGGTAATGCCTTCCAGCGCTGACGTCAGGTCCGGGGTATAGAGCACGCCATCACGGATGACAAAGATATTTTCCCCACTGCCCTCGGCGACATAGCCTTCGGTATCCAGCAGCATCGCTTCGTCATAGCCATCGCGCATGGCGTCGGCCAGCGCCAGCATGGAATTCATATAGTTGCCGTTTGCTTTGGCCTTGCACATCGTGACGTTGACATGATGCCGGCTGAATGACGAAGTGCGAATGCGAATGCCGCGTTCCAGGTTCTCCGCGCCCAGGTAGGCGCCCCATTCCCAGGCAGCGACGATGACATGAACTTTGAGATTATCGGCGCGAATCCCCATCCCCTCGGAGCCGTAAAAACACATCGGGCGGAGATAGGCGCTGGCCAGATTGTTAGTGCTCACCGCTTGCCGGCACGCCTTGTTGATCTCGTCTTTGCCATAAGGTATCGGCATTCCCACGATGTGGGCGGAACGAAACAGCCGGTCGGTGTGCGCTTGCAGCCGGAAAATCGCCGCGCCCCGGTCGGTGGCGTAGGCGCGCACGCCCTCGAAAACGCCCATGCCGTAGTGCAGGGTATGGGTCAACACATGGGTTTTCGCGTCGCGCCAAGGCACGAGCTCACCGTCATACCAAATTAAACCATCACGATCAGACATTGACATTTTGTTCGTTTCAACCCTTGTCTATGCGGGACAGGTCATCCAGCGTTTTCCATCAGGCGGCGCCAAATGCGGATGACGCGCTCGCGCTCGCCCTGCGCCATATCGCCCGGAATCTGCGCGGGCTGTTCTTGCAATTTGAGCAGGTGAATGCGTCGGCGTAACCCGCGATAGGCGTGGCGTAGCCGGGCGGCGTCGGCGATTGAGAGTACGCCACACCGCTCCAGCCCATCGAGTTGCCGGATATTGTCAGTATAAGTCAACAGTTCCGGGTAGCGGCTGGCGTTCGCCAGGACAGCATATTGCACCACAAATTCAATATCGGCGATACCACCTCGGCCCTGCTTGAGATCGAAGACCTCCGCCGTGCTGGCGTCCAGTTCCGCCCGCATGCGTTCGCGCATGTCGCTAACTTCCTGGCGTAAAATATCGGGATCGCGCTCGCGCTGCAAAATCTCGCGGCGAATGATTTGGAAACGCTGAGCTAAAGCGGCTGGGCCTGCGACAACCCGCGCCCGCGCCAGCGCCTGATGTTCCCAAGTCCAGGCTTGACGATGCTGATATTCGGCGAACGCCTCAAAGGCGCTGACCAGCAGGCCCGCCCGGCCGCTCGGTCGCAACCGGGTATCGACCTCGTACAGGTCGCCAGCGCCGGTACGGGTGGTGAGGAAATAAATGATCCGCTGCACCAACTTGGCGAAGAAGGCGGCGTTGTCGATCTGGCGCGGGCCGACAGTGAGCTGCCGATGATCGGCGCTGTCATGCAGAAACACCAGGTCGAGGTCAGAGCCGTAATTCAGTTCAATCCCGCCCAGTTTTCCATAAGCGACAATAGCGAATTGCGCATCCCGCTCCACGCCTTCCACCCTGCACCGGGGTTGGCCAAACCGGGGCAGCAAATCCGTCCAGGCCAGCTCCAGCACCTTCCGCAACAGGACTTCTGCGATTTCCGTTAGATGATCGCTGACAATCATCAGCGGCATGGCGCCGCTCACATCGGCGGCGGCGACGCGCAAGACCTGCGTTTGCTTGAAATAGCGCAGCGCGTTGAGTACTTCTTCGGGGTCATCCGTTGGAACGTGTTGAAGCTGTTGCTCCAGTTCCAGCGCCAGTTGTTGACGATCCAGCGGCGCGTACAGCGTCGCCGGATTGAGCAGATCATCGAGCAGCAGGGGATAACGGGTCAGATGTTGGGCGATCCAGCCGCTGGCGGCAAAAAGTTTCACCAGTTGCGTCAGCGCCTGCGGCTGATCCGTGAGCAACGCCAGATACACCGAGCGACGGGCGACGGCTTCCAGCAGATTAAGAATGCGTTCCAGCGTCGCCGTGGGTTGTGGGGCTGTGGCGACCGCTTCCAGCACCCGTGGCATCAAGGCGTCCAACCGTTCGCGCCCGCGCAGACTCATGGTGCGGTAACTGAAACCCTCGCGTAGCGCCCGCAGCCGGTTCCAAGCCTGCGCCGGGTCCTCGAAGCCGTGTTCCGCCAACAAGGGCAATGCGCATTCTTCACCACCCTCTTCCCGCCACAGTCCCGCCAAACTGGCATCCAGCGACGACTCGGCGCCGCCGCCGAACACGAGGGTAAATTGTTGGGTGACGGCTTCGACATGTCGCGCCAGTTCCTGCGTGAATGCATCCCAGTCGGGATAGCCCATGGCAAACGCCAGCCGCAGTTTCGCTAACTCGGTTTCCGGCAAATCATGGGTCTGCCGGTCGGCCCAGGCCTGCAAGCGGTTTTCCACCCGGCGCAGAAAATCGTAGGCGCATTTAAGGCTGTTCACCGCCGCTTCCGGCAGGCGACCACTCGCCGCTAACGTGTCCAGTACCCGCAGAATGCTGCGTTCTCGCAACGCCGGCTCACGCCCGCCGTAAATGAGCTGAAAAGCTTGGCCAATAAATTCAATTTCGCGGATGCCGCCCGGTCCCAGTTTGACGTTGCGTTGCATTCCCTTGCGTTCGACTTCCTGGGCGATCATGGCCTTCATGTCGCGCAACGCTTCAAAGGCGTGGTAGTCCAGATAGCGGCGATAGACGAACGGCCGCAGTTCCGCCAGCAACCGCTCACCGGCCTCCCGGTCGCCGGCAATGACGCGCGCTTTGATCATCGCGTAGCGTTCCCAGTCCCGGCCATGGTTCTGGTAGTAATCCTCAAAGGCGGCAAAGGACAAGGCTAATGGCCCGGAATCGCCGAACGGCCGCAGACGCAGATCAACGCGGAACACGAAGCCTTCGGCAGTGATCTCCGCCAGAACCTTGCTCAATCGCTGACCCAGTCGGCGAAAGAATTCCTCATTGCTGATGGGGCGGGCGCCGTCAGTTTCACCGTGCCGTGGATAGGTGAAAATCAGATCAATGTCAGAGGAAAAATTGAGTTCACGACCACCGAGCTTGCCCATACCCAACACGACCATCTGCTGTGCTTGACCCTTAGCATCGCGTGGAACCCCATAACGCTGACTCTGCCAGGCATGAAGCCGATTTAGCGCCACGTTGACGGCGACGTCCGCCAGATCGGTCAGATCGCCGAGGGTTTCGGCCAGCCCGGCCAGCCCGGCCAGATCGCGCCAGGCGATGCGCACCATCTCCCGGCGACGGAACCGGCGCAACGCGACAGCGAGTCGTTCATCGTCCGTAGCGTCGGCCAGCCACCGTTCCAGGCGCTCCATCAGGTCGCCTGACGCATAACCCGTCGTTAAATCTCCGCTGATGCACAGGTCCGCCAGCAAGGCCGGCTCACGGATGCAGGTCCGGGCGACGAATTCGCTGCAGGCCCAAACCGGCATCAGCGACGCCAGGGCTGCCGGCGGTGCAATACCCGTTGCCTGAGCAGCGGTTTGCCACGCCTCCCAGTAGTGCGTCACTTCAGGCCGCAGTAGCTCGGGAAGGCGGTTTAAGACCTGAGCAAATTCCGTCATTTTATTGCTGCGCCGGTTGCTCGGCCTCGCTCTCCGGCTCGATCAGTAGCTCTTCATCCGGTGTCATCGGCAACGCCTCCTCCATTGCGTCCTGATCGCTATCGACCGGCGACGCCAACGGAATCTCCTGATCATTCACCCACAGTTTGCCGTCCGTGAAACGCGCCGTCGTTGTGTATCGCTCCCCATCCCGCTTGATAAAACCGGCGGTGAGCCATTGCTGAAGCTGCTGCTGAGCCTGAGTTGCCGCCATGCCGCGCAAGGCCTGCGGATCAACCGGCTGCTCCTGCTCTTCCGTCTGGGCTTGCAGTTCATCCACTATCTGATCCGTCAGCACGGTTTCAACCAGCGTCCTGGAAGCGGCCACATCGGCGACGCCTTTTTCCAGTGCGTCCAGCAGGCTGGACGGGTCTTGCAACACATGGGGCGCGTTGAAATCCCGGAAATTCAGCGTCAGCTTGCCCCGCCAATCACCTACGGTCATGGTCCCTTGAGTATCGAGCATGAATTCCGGATTGCCCGCGAGCAGAGTTTTCATCAATGCCAAGAGTTCATTGACCGCCTGCGGGTCATCGGGTTGGCGGGAGACTTTCTGTTGCCATTGCTGGAGTTTCTCGACGGTCGCGCCATCCAGATTACGCAGCGCCAAATGCAAACTGCCGGTTCCACTTTGTCGATCCACCGTGACCTGATCCGCCTTGATGCGCGCCTCGCCAATAACCTGTTGCGGACTCTGCGCGGTCAGCGAACCGGTCATACTCAAGCCGGTCATGACCAACGGCGCCTTGGAGGTTTGATCCTGGGCGCGCAATTCAGCGATGGTGAAGGATGATTCACCGAACAGCAGGTTAAAGGGCCCCTTGCGTTGATCAACGTTCAATTTTAGATCACGCAAGTGAACCAGCCCTCCACTCGCGGCCGGTGGCCCTTCGCTGGCGGCTTCCGGTTTGCCGACGGCGTGCAAATTGGCGATGGTGAGATGGCCCTGAATTGCGGCATTTTTCGGCCCAACCCGAAATTGGCCCTGTAACCCAGAATAATCAAGGCGTTGCAAGTTTTCAACATCATTCAACGCGAGGGCCGGCATGGTGATTTGGGTCGTGCTGGCCCCGTTGAAGGCAATTTGCGAAACGGCTGTAACAGGCTCCTGATGACCGTACCACTGGGCCAGTTGCCGGGTCCATTGACTGCTCTCGGTGTCCAGGGTGGCCCGCACCACTGCGCTGGTCAATGCCATCGGCACGTCGGGCTCACCCCAACCCGCCAGCGGCAGCGGCCCGTGGTAAACCTCCTGACGGATCGAGAAGGACGGATCGTTGGCGTCGCTAACCTCCGGTTCAGTGATTTCGACCCGAGTCAGGATATGCGACGAAAACACTCCGCGTTGATAGCGAACCGTACTCAGCTTGACGTTGCCGCTTTTGGCGCTTTCCGCCAGCGCCTCTTCATACCAGCGCTCCGCCTGTAGTCCCGACCAGTACGCCGCGCCGGTGACGCCCGCCGCGATGACCAAAACCCCTGCTGCTACTCCAACAACCCGCTTGCTCATGGCTTGATTCCCCCTGTTCCAATAATCGCATTATTTGATAAGCCGGCGATGCGTCATGCGCCGATCAGCGCCCGCAACTCCTCGGTGCGGCGCTCCAATAACTCCGCGTCGCCGCGTGTCTCCACATTCAACCGCAGCAACGGTTCAGTGTTGGAAGAGCGCAGGTTGAAACGCCAGTCGGCAAATTCCAGGCTCAGACCATCGGTTTCGTCTACCGCCGGTTGTTGATCGGCGTAAGCCGCTCGAATTTCTTCAATCTTGGCCGGTGCGTCGGCTACCCGGAAATTGATCTCGCCGCTACACGGAAAAGCCCGCATCCGCGCATCCACCAGCGCCGACAACGGTTGATGGCGCTGGCTGAGCAGCTCGGCAACCAGCAGCCAGGGAATCATGCCGCTGTCGCAATAAGCGAATTCGCGGAAATAGTGATGCGCACTCATCTCGCCGCCATAGAGCGCATTTTCTTGCCGCATCCGCTCCTTGATGAAAGCATGGCCGGTCTTGCTCTGCACCGGGACGCCGCCGGCGGCGCGCACCTGATCCAGGGTATTCCAGGTCAACCGGGGATCATGGATGATCTTCGCGCCCCGCTGCCGCGCCAGCAGGGTTTCCGCCAGCAAGCCGACCAGGTAATAGCCTTCGATAAATCGTCCGGTCTCGTCGAAGAAGAAGCAGCGGTCAAAGTCGCCGTCCCACGCCAGTCCCAAATCCGCACCCTGTTCACGCACCGCCTGGGCCGTGGCGGCGCGGCATTCCGGCAACAACGGGTTGGGAATACCATGGGGAAAGGCGCCGTCCGGTTCATGGTGAATCTTGATGAAATGAAAAGGCAAATACGGCTCCAAACCGTCAATGATCGCCCCCGCCCCACCGTTGCCAGCGTTGACGACGATGGTGAGTGGTTGCACAGCGTCCGGATCGATATAGCCCAGCAGATGCCGCAGATAATCACCCTTGTCCGGCCATTGGGCCAGCGTTCCGCGCCGATTGAACACGGTGAACTCGTCGTCGGCCATCGCCAAATCGCGAATATCAAACAGACCGCTGTCGCCGCTGATCGGCCTGGCGTATTCGCGCACCAGCTTCATGCCGTTGTAATCCAAAGGATTATGACTGGCAGTGACCATGATGCCGCCGTCGAGGTGATGGGCAAAGGTGGCGAAATAGATTTCCTCCGTGCCGCACAAGCCAATATCCAGCACGTCGGTGCCACCATCCAGCAGGCCCCGGGTCAGCGCCGCGCTCAATCCCGGACTGCTCAGGCGCACATCGTGGCCCACCGCCACTCGCCGAGGCCGCAGGAATACGGAGTAGGCCCGACCCAGGCGATAGGCCAAATCCTCGTTCAGCTCATCGGGCATTCGCCCACGAATATCGTAGGCTTTAAAACAGCTCAACTTAGCAGCGGTCGTCATTTCTTGATCTCACACTCTTCCCGCCCATACGCATCGTCATAGCGCACAATATCGTCCTCGCCCAGATAGCTGCCGGACTGGACTTCAACCATCTCCAGCGGAATCTTGCCGGGGTTTTCCAGTCGGTGACGGACTCCAACCGAGATGTAGGTAGACTGATTTTCGGTGAGCAGGAACACCTCCTCACCACGGGTGACGCGGGCGGTGCCATGCACTACGACCCAGTGCTCAGCGCGGTGATGGTGCATCTGGGAAGACAGGCTGGCGCCGGGATTGACTGTAATGCGCTTAACCTGGAAGCGCTGGTCGAAATCGATGGAATCGTAGCAGCCCCAGGGCCGGTAAACCTTGCGATGCAGTCGCCCTTCAGGACGCTGGCGAGCTTTGAGCTGATCGACAACCGCCTTCACATCCTGCACCCGGTCCTTGCTAGCCACGAGCACTGCGTCGGAGGTTTCAACCACGACCAGATGCTCAACGCCCACGGTCGCCACCAATCGCGAAGCCGCATCGATGTAGGAGTCGCGAGTATCGACGCTAATCACATCACCGCGTTCAATATTGCCTTCTGCGTCCCGCTCGCCGACTTCCCAGAGTGCTGACCAAGAACCGACATCGCTCCAACCCACGGTGAGGGGCATCACCACTGCATGGTCGGTTTTCTCCATCACCGCGTAATCGATGGAATCCTTGGGGCAGGCGGCGAATGCGGCGCGATCCAGCCACAGGAAATCCCGATCGGTTCGATCTCTGATCAGCGCCTGCTGGCAGGCCGCCAAAATTGCCGGGGCAAAGCGCTCCAGTTCCGCCAGGAAAGCTGAAGCGCGGAACATGAACATGCCGCTGTTCCAGTAGTAATCGCCGGATTTCAGGTAACGCTCGGCGGTGGCCTGATCGGGTTTTTCAACAAAACGGTCCACAGCGCAAACCCCGATTTCATCAATCGGAACGCCGGCTTTGATATAACCGTAGCCGGTCTCCGGGGCAGTGGGAACGATGCCGAAGGTGATCAGAGCTCCCGCTTCCGCCTGGGGCGCAACCTGGAGAATGGCGGCGCGGAAGCCGTTCACATCGGTAATGACATGATCGGCTGGCAGGATCAGTAAAATCGGGTCCGCACCGGCATGTTCGCGCTGGGCATGTAAAGCGGCGATGGCCACCGCTGGCGCCGTATTGCGGCCCACTGGCTCCAACATCACCGCCGCCGGCTGGATACCTATCGCTCGCAGTTGTTCAGCAACCATGAATCGATGATCTTCATTGCATACCACCAGCGGGGCGACCATATCGTTCAGGCCGGCAATGCGCAGCGCGGTGTTCTGCAGCATGGTGTGGCGGTCTACCAAGGGCAGGAATTGCTTGGGATAAGTTTCGCGGGATAACGGCCACAACCGCGTGCCGCTGCCGCCAGAAAGAATGACAGGAATGATCATCTTTGTTCGCCTCAGCCGATGGCGTAATAAATTAAGGGTTAGATTATTTCACAAACCGGGGTGGAAAAAGCGCCTGGCCTGGCGAGTTCCAGAAGGACGACC
The DNA here is from genome assembly GCA_049288935.1 of Candidatus Competibacteraceae bacterium. Taxonomy (GTDB): domain Bacteria; phylum Pseudomonadota; class Gammaproteobacteria; order Competibacterales; family Competibacteraceae; genus UBA2383. The sequence continues at coordinate 22,585 of JBAQIQ010000205.1, read as the reverse complement.
CGCAGATCCGGCGGCGGCGCTTGTCAGGTGAGGATTATTCCCCCGACTGCAACAGTGATCCCCGTTCCCGTGCTTGGTGGATCGTGGTGAGGAACACGCTGATGCCCAGGCCAAGATAGACACCGTTCAGCAGCAACGCATAGAGCAGATAGTCCAGCCGGAAGGCGTGCTCCAGCAACACCGCCCGCATCCCTTCGAACACGTAGCTGGCCGGCAGTGTCCAGGCCAGTGGTTGCAGCCAGCCGGGCAGGGTGGCGACGGGATAATAGATACCGCAAAGGGGAGCCAGCGCAAAAATCGCCGCCCAGGCGATACTCTCCGCACCCATCCCGTAGCGCAACACCAACGACGACACCAGCAAGCCAATCGCCCAACCCATCAGCAGCAGGTTGAAAAAGAAGCCAATCAACGGAGGCCCCAGCGTAAACAGGTTAAAGCCGTAGAACGGAATCGCCAGCAACACCGCAATACCCACGCCGACCAGGGTGCGCACCAGACTGATTGACATCAGCGCGATGATCAATTCAATCGGTTGCAGCGGGCTGATCAGCAACTGCGCCAGATTGCGGGCGTGCATCTCCTCGAAGAACACCACGGACAGCCCCAACTGGCTACGAAACAGCACATCCCACAGCAAGACGCCCGACAGCAACAGTCCCGCCGCCTGATGCAGAATGCTGCTATGGGTCATCAAATACTGAGTGATAAAGCCCCACAGGATCATCTGTACGGTCGGCCAATAAGCCAGCTCCACAATGCGAATCCGGGAACTGCGCAGCAAGTAGAGATAGCGCAACGCCAACGCGCCGATGCGATACAGAGAAATGCTGCTCATTCGAGAACCTCGCCGCTTTGAATCCCCCGGGCGATGTCAAGAAACACCTCTTCCATATCCTTGCGCCCATAGCGGTGGATCAGTTCACGCGGCGCGCCCGTCGCGACGATTTGACCGGCGCGCAACATGATCACTTGATCGCACAGTCGCTCAACCTCGCTCATGTTGTGTGAGGCGAGCAACAGGGTCGCGCCGCTGCGCCGCTGGTAGTCGGTCAAAATGCCGCGCATCCGATCGGCGGTGTCGGGATCGAGCGAGGCGGTCGGCTCGTCCAGCAGCAAGATTTCCGGATTGTTTAACAACGCTTTAGCCAATGCCACGCGGGTTTTCTGGCCGGCAGACAGGCTACCGTAGGGACGCTGGAAAAAGGCGGCAATGTCCAAATCCCGGCCCAACACCGCTAATCGCTCAGCGACGCGGCGCACCCCGTACAGCCGGGCGTAGACCGTCAAGTTCTCCGCTACGGTCAGCCGTTGCGGCAAATCGACATAAGGCGAGGAAAAGTTCATGCGCGGCAGCACCCGCTGACAGTGGCGCGGCACGGCTTCACCGAGAATGTCAATCTGACCGCTCGTGGGCAGCAACAGGCCCAACAGCATGGCGATTGTGGTGGTCTTGCCGGCGCCGTTGCCGCCCAGGAGCGCGCAGGTCGCGCCGCGCGCGATGGTGAAGCTGATGCCGTCGACCGCCCGCACCGGGCCATAGTGCTTGCTGAGGTTTTGCACGAAGATGACAGCGGGTTCAGTCACTTTATTCAGCTCGCCGCCCGCGCCAACCGTGGCAAATCACCTTCCAATCCCATCGCCCGGCGGGCGATCAGATTCTTCAGCGGCCCGGCGGCATCGGCCAGATTCAGGCCGAGGTTACGCAGTAACCGTATCGGCGGCAGTGGATTGCCAAAGAGCCGTTTGAAACCGTCCATCACGCCGAGCATCAGCAGATTGTCGCCCTTGCGCCAGCGCTCGTAGCGGCGCAGCGTCTTGAATGAAGCAAAATCCCGACCGGCATTCAAAGCGTCCAGAATGACCTCGGCCAGCGTCGCTGCGTCCAGCAAACCCAGATTCACCCCCTGGCCGGCCAAGGGATGTACGACGTGAGCGGCGTCGCCGATCAGCGCCAAACCGGATTTGACATAGGCGTGAGCGTACTGGAGACGCAGTGGAAAAGCGCCGCGTGACCCCACCTCAATAATTAAGCCCAATCGCTGGTCGAAGGCCTCGGCCAGCGCCTGGGCGAAGGCGGATTCGTCCAGGGCCAGCAGCGCATCAGCCTGTTCCGGCGTCGTGGACCAAACAATAGAGCAGCGTCCATCGTGCAGCGGCAGGAAGGCCAGCGGCCCGGTCGGGAGGAAGCGTTGCCAAGCGGTTTCCTGATGCGGCTCCACCGTGCGGACATGACCAACCACCGCTTTTTGATCGTAATGCCAGCCGCCGGTGTCGATACCCGCCAGTTGCCGAACCTTGGACGATGCGCCATCCGCGCCGACCAGCAGGCGGGTAGTCAATTCACGCCCATCTTGCAAATGCACCCGCCAACCGGTTTCCGCCAGCGGTTGCGCCGCTTCCAGCGTCACCGGACAGAGCAGTTCCACCGCCGGTAGTTGCTGCACCCGTTCCAGCAGGCTGTATTGAATCACCCGATTTTCAATAATCCAACCCAGCAACGGCTCGCCAATGTCGGCGCTGTCAAAATGAATCTGCCCGAAACCCGTCGCGTCCCAGACCCGCATGTCCCGGAAGGGACTGACCCGCCAGGCGGTCATACTCTCCCAGGCGCCGATAGCAGCGAAAATGCGTTGCGAGGCGCGACTGATGGCGGATACCCGCAGATCCAGTGTCGTCTCCGGGCGAATGCGATACGGCGGCTCGCCTTCCAGCAGGGCAATACGCAAATCGGTCTCGCCCAATGCAGCGGCCAGCGCCGCCCCCACCATGCCGCCGCCGGCGATGATGAGGTCGTAGTCTGTGCTCATAACGGCAACCCCCGTACCAGTTTGGGGAAACGCCCGTGCAGCCCCATCGTCTGCCGGGCGAACTCATGTTTGATCGGCGGCAGCATATCAAACGCCAGCAGGCCCAGATGACGAGCGACACGCACTGGCCACAGCGGATTGGCGAACAGCCGGTTCAGGGCGTCGGTAAAGGCGATGGTCTGCCGTTGATCCCAGCGCCGCCAGTTGGCGTAACGGTTCAGTACCTTCAAGTCACCGATATCCGCACCGCACCGCCAAGCTTCGGCCACCACTTCCGCCAGCGCCGCCACATCACGAATGCCGAGATTGAAACCCTGGCCGGCAATGGGGTGCAGGGTATGAGCGGCGTTGCCGATAATGGCGACCCGTTGCCGGGCATGTTCGCGGGCTTTCAGCAGGAACAGGGGATACGCTTGCCGCCGGCCTACTCGCAAAAACGGACCCAGCCGGTCGCCGAAACGCTCCTGTAGCAAGGACATGAATCGGGTATCGTCCAAGGCCATAACGGTCGCTGTGTCGGGATTGTTCACCGTGCAAACCACCGCACAACGGTTCTCAGTCATCGGTAGCAGCGCCACGGGTCCTGCTTCGGTAAAGCGTTCATAGGCGATATTTTGATGGGGCAGGGCTGGTGTGACGTTGGCAATGACCGCCTGCTGGTCATAATCCCAACGCAGGGTGGCAACGCCGAGCTGTTCCCGCACCGGTGATTGCGCACCGTCAGCGGCGACCAACAACCGGGTGCGGAGCTCGACCGTGCGGTCATCACCAAAACGAATCGTGGCGCAAGCGGCCTCCGGTTCAATCGCGACGGTCTCCAGCCGGGCCGGGCATAACAGTTCCATCCCGCGCAGATTCGGCAATTTCGCCAACAGCGCCGCGCCGACCTGTCGCGCCTCGGCCACATAACCCAACGCCTCTACTCCTTCATCGCGGCTATCGAGGTGGGCGAAACCGGGACTGCCCCGTTCGGAAATATGAATGCGCTGAATCGGCGTAGCCGTCGCGGCCAGCATCTCCCACAGGCCCAGCGTCTGGAAAATACGCCGGGTTCCCTGCGCCAAGGCAAGGGTGCGGTCATCGTAGCTGGGATGTGCGCTCACTGTCAGCGGCGCTGCTTCGACCAGCCCAATGCGCAAGCCCAAACCGTCCAGGGCGCAGGCCAGGCTGGCGCCAACCAAGCCCCCGCCGATGATCAGAAGGTCGTAGTCTGTTTGAATCATGGTGAATCGTCAGTGGTCAGCAGCAATTCTTTAACCTTTCGCTTTGTGCCGCATTAAAGCTTCGATATCGTCAACCGTCTTGGGGGCCGCAGCGGTCAACACGTCCGGCTCCCCGTCGGTCACCAACACATCGTCTTCAATGCGGACCCCGATCCGCTGCCAGCGCGCATCGACTTCGGTTTCGAGGTCAATCCCCCAGCGCGCCCAGCCGGCATCAATGACCTTGCCACCTGCCGGGATGTACAAACCGGGTTCGATCGTCGTTACCATGCCAGGTTCAAACACCCGCCAGTTTTCACCCATCTTGTAGTCGCCGACATCATGCACGTCCATGCCCAGCCAGTGGCCGGTGCGATGCATGTAAAACGCTTTATGCTGTTCCGTCTTGATCAAGTCGTCCGCATCACCCTGCAATAACCCCAGCGCCACCAATCCTTCGGTCAGTGTGCGAACCGCCGCGTCATGAGGTTCATTGAAATGGCAACCGGGCCGAACCTGGTCAATGGCCGCTTGCTGTGCCGCCAGCACCAGTTCGTAGATGGCTCGCTGTTCGCCGGAAAAGCGTCCATTCACCGGGAAAGTGCGGGTAATGTCAGACGCATAACCGTCCACCTCGGCGCCAGCGTCGATCAGCAACACGTCGCCATCCCGCAATTCCGCATGGTTTTCCGTGTAATGCAGGATGCAACTGTTATCGCCGCCAGCGACGATAGCCGGATAGGACCAACCCGCGCCATTGTGCAGGAAGGTATGGAAAATTTCGGCCTCGATCTGGTATTCCATCATTCCCGGTCGGCACGTCTGCATCGCTCGGCCATGCGCCGCGCAGGCGATCCGGGCCGATTCGCGCATCACTGCGATTTCCTCCGGTTCCTTCCGCAAGCGCATGGGATGTAACAGATGCTCCAGCGCAGTAAAAGTGACTGGTGCGCACACCCCCGTTCGCGCTTTGGCGCGAGTTTGATTGATCCAGCTCATCACCTGTTGGTCGAAATCCGGGCGATAGCCTATGGCGTAAAAGACCTGTTCCCGATTTTCCAGCAACGGCAGCAGGATTTTATCCAGATCTGCCATGGGATAGGCATGATCGGCGCCATAGCGTTCCATTGCGCCTTGCGGACCGGCGCGCCGGCCATGCCAAATTTCCATGTGCGGGTCGCGGTCACGGCAGAACAGCAGAAACTCCTGTTGCGCACCGGGAATCAGCGCAGCCATCGCTTCCGGCTCCGGAAAGCCGGTCAGGTAGTAAAAATCGCTGTCCTGACGATACGGATAATGAATATCCCGATTGCGGGGCATGGACGGCGCGGCCGGCAGTAGCGCGACCGAATTTGGCCCCATGCGCTCCATCAATGCACGGCGGCGGCGGGCGAAAACAGAGGAAGGAATAGCGCGAGCAAGCATCGGCGAAGGTTCCGGGTTCAGTGCAGACGGGGAGGCGAGGGCATGGTGGAATGCTGAATATCCTGCTGGATCATCAGTAGGCCAACCCGCAGATATTCGACCACTTCTGTATAAGCCGTTTCATCGGTCTCGTTGGCTTCATCCGTGTCAAAACCGATCTGGGCGATGTCCGTAACGTCATCCAAAAATTCCCAGCTTTCTTTAGACAGGACACCACGCCGTTCTACTTCACCCATCCCCAGTCCGTACAACAGGCCATGACACCAGCGGCTGAGCGCATCGACTCGCTGCCGCAGGGGCGCATGGTCGTCCGGTAGTAATGGAGTCACTGGCCAGTCTGGCGCGTTCATCTGGGCGGCGCCGAATTCCAGCAGGTTCGCCAATAGATCAGTGACCCGCTCAGACCATTCGCCGCCATCGGCCAATGCATTGCGCGCGTAGTCCAGCCAGCGGTCACGATCTAAATCTGCATCAAGGCACAACAGGCTGCACAACAGTCCATGCACTTCAGCGGGGTCGAGAGGATCCAACAGCGGCTGCAAACGTTCAAACAGGGATAGATCATGCGCGGACATGGAAGAACTCCAGAGCCATATAAGTACATTAGCCCGTCATCCTAGCATTCCCTGATAGGGTTCCAAAGGCACGGTGGAATTGACCCCGTTGGAATAAACGCTCTATAGTATTTTCATGAACAATGAAAATTTAAATGAAAGTATTGCGCCGGTTGAATTTAGCGATTTTGATCGTCGCTCTGAAACCGCTATCACCGATCTGGCGCTGTTGGCTGATCGGGTCGAACAACTGGTGCAGCTTTACGGACAACTGACCGAGGAAAACCGGGAGTTGCGCAAGCAGGCCTCGGCTTTACAGGCGGAGCGTGACGCCCTGAACGAGAAAAATGAACAATTCCGGGCACGTATCGATGCCATGGTTGTACGTCTGAGAGACTTGGAGCAAAACTCATGAGCCAGGAAACCCACAGCGTCACCATACAGTTGATTGGTTATCAATACCGGTTTGTCTGCCAACCCGCCGAGCGGGATGAACTGCTGGAAGCGGCTCATTATCTGAATGATCGGATGAGCGAGATCCGTGGTCACGGTAAACACCTGAATTTGGAAGCGGTAGCGGTGATGGCTGCATTAAATCTCAGTCATGACCTGCTATGCCAGCAACGCCATGCAGCAGAAGTAGACACGATCATCAGTCGCCAGGCGCAGGATTTATTGCAGAAAATCGATGAGGTTCTTTAGCAGGGTCCTGTTGATTGGTTTATAATCCTCATATGTTCAACGAATCAAGTTCGGGCGTTCTCTGCAGTGTTCGAGTAGTGGGCTGGGTAACCCCTTGATCCTAATTGATTATACCCGGAGAACATGGTCGCTGGCGTAGGTGTGCATGTCCGCCTCGTTGTGGAAAGCCTGATACGCCGCGCTGTTCCCCACTTGAACCACATGGTTCAAGGGCAAGGTCCGAGACGGCGCAGGCGGAGGACGTCCCCTTTTACAAGGCGGTGCTCAGGCATCGCCTTTATTTTTCCATGAAACCGCTATCTTCACGGCCCGATGCGCTTCGCCAACGGTTGCGCGCCGAGCGCCTCCTGTTGTCCGTCGTCGAGCGGCAGGCAGCGGCGTTGGCCGTGGCGCACCGGCTGGCGGAAACGGCTGAGTTCATTGGCGCGTCCACTATCGCCGGTTACTGGGCTTGTCATGGCGAATTGGATCCAGCGCCACTGCTGGAGTGCGCCTGGGCGATGGGCAAAGCAGTTTATCTACCCGTGCTGGCCGGCGATGTATTGCAATTCGCGCCCTATCAACCGGGTGCATCCCTGCGCCGCAATCGTTTCCTGATTCCCGAACCCGACACGCCTCCTGCGGAAGAGTTGCCGCCGGGGGCGCTTGATCTGGTGCTGACGCCGCTGGTCGCCTTCGATGCGACCGGGACGCGCTTGGGTATGGGTGGGGGATTTTACGACCGCAGTTTCGCATTTCTGCGCAACCCGGACCCAGCGGAGCACCGCCCCCGGCTCATCGGCCTGGCTTACGAATTCCAGAGGGTTACCGAGCAGGTTCGGCAACCGTGGGATGTTCCTTTGTATGCGGCGGCTACTGAGAAAGCCTGGTATGTTTTCGGATAGTTCCTGACGATGGTCAGCTCCGCTCATCCAGAAACAACCGATAAGCGGGGTTTTCGGTCTCTTCGCAGAACGGGTAACCGAGTTCGCGGATATATTCCAGAAACTTCGAACGTTCTGCTTCCGGCACCTGGATGCCAATCAACACCCGGCCATAATCGGAACCATGGTTGCGATAGTGGAACAAGCTGATGTTCCAGCCATGGGCCATGCCGGTCAAAAACTTCAGCAACGCGCCGGGCCGTTCCGGGAACTGGAACCGATAGAGAATCTCATCACGCAAGCCTGGCGCATGACCGCCCACCATGTAGCGAACATGCAGCTTGGCCATTTCATTGTCACTCATGTCGATTACCGGGTAGCCGTGTTCCCGCAGGGCGTCGATGATCCGGTTCTTTTCTTCCTCGCCCTCACTAAGCTGGACGCCGGCAAACACTTGCGCCTGCCGGGAGTCGGCATAGCGGTAATTGAACTCGGTGATGGAGCGCTTGCCGATGGTTTGGCAGAATTTGCGGAAGCTGCCGGGCTGTTCGGGAATCGTCACGGCCAGCAGCGCCTCGCGCCGTTCGCCCAGCTCGGCCCGCTCGGCGACATGCCGCAACCGATCAAAGTTGATGTTCGCGCCGCAGTTAAGAGCAATGAGATGCGCACCGGTAACGCCAGTACGTTCCACATATTTTTTCAGGCCGGCAACGCCTAACGCTCCAGCCGGTTCAGCGATAGAGCGGGTATCGTCAAAAATATCCTTGGTGGCCGCGCAAATCTCATCAATGGATACCACTATCACTTCGTCAACCAGGGTCTGGGCCAGCCGAAAGGTCTCTTCACCCACCTGCCTGACCGCCACGCCATCGGCAAAGATACCCACCTGCTCCAGCGTCACGCGATATCCCTGTTTGAGCGCCTCATACATGGACGCGGCATCGTTGGGTTCCACACCGATAATTTTGATATCGGGCCGCAGAAATTTGATGTAGGTTGCGACCCCGGCAATGAGACCCCCACCGCCGACGGCGATGAAAATCGCCGCAATGGGATCGGGATGCTGGCGCAGGATTTCCATGCCGATGGTGCCATTGCCGGCGATGATCTCCGGGTCATCATAGGGATGAATGAAGGTCAGGCCCTTTTCTGCTTCCAGTTGCCGGGCGTGCTGGTAGGCTTCATCGTAGGTATCGCCGAACAGCACGATTTTGCCACCCCGGTCGCGCACCGCCTGGATTTTGATCGCTGGGGTCGTGCGGGGCATGACAATAGTGGCTTTGGCGCCGAGACGTTGCGCAGCCAGAGCAACGCCTTGGGCATGATTGCCGGCTGAAGCGCAAATCACGCCTTTTTCCAGCAAATCCGGCGACAGACCGGAAATCTTGTTATAAGCACCGCGCAATTTGAAGGAAAATACGGGTTGCAGGTCCTCACGTTTGAGCAGCACCCGGTTGTTCAAGCGCCGCGACAGGCGGTTCATGACGTCCAGAGGCGATTCGATCGCGACATCGTAGACGCGGGCGGCGAGAATCTTTTTGATGTAGTCGTGCATAATGAGTTTGGAAAGTCAGGAGCGAGCACCGCCATGTCCAGCGATGAAATGAAGAAACGCGCCGCCGAGGCGGCTTTGCATTATGTGGAAGAGGATACGGTTATAGGCGTCGGCACGGGATCAACGGTCAACTATTTTATTGACGCCTTGTCGCGCATCAAGCACCGGGTTGAGGGAGCGGTGGCGAGCTCCGAGGCGACCGCGCAGCGCCTGAAAGCTTGCAAGATTCCGGTGCTGGATTTGAACGCCGCCGGACCATTGCCGCTGTATGTGGATGGCGCCGATGAAGTAAACCGCCATTTGCAGATGGTCAAGGGCGGCGGCGGCGCGTTGACCCGCGAGAAAATCGTAGCCGCTGCCAGCGAGCTGTTTGTGTGCATCGCAGATCAGTCCAAGTTAGTGGACCTGCTGGGCACATTCCCCTTGCCCGTCGAGGTGATCCCCATGGCGCGTAGTTATGTTGGGCGTGAACTACTGAAACGCGGCGGTCAGCCCGTGCTGCGGGAGAACTTTATCACGGACAACGGCAACCTGATCCTGGACGTCTACAACCTGCAAATTCTGGAACCCTCCCGGTTAGAGGCGGAACTCAACAACATTGCAGGCATTGTGACCGTGGGGTTGTTTGCGCAGCGACCGGCGGATGTGCTGCTGTTGGGAACGGCGCGAGAGATTCAGACGATCCGGGCCTAATGCAGGGCTGAACATAAAAAACGGGCGCTGACCCGAAGGCCGCGCCCGTCCGCCCTTACGCCTGTGGTTCAGGCTGATTAGAAGTCGACGCGGGTGCCGATGGAAATACCATCTGCATCACCGTAGAAAACGTCTTCTGCATCACGCCCCACGTACTCAACCCATACCAAAGTGCGCTTGCTCAAATTGTATTGGTAACCCAGGGCCCAGTTCTGAATAGCGTCAGATCCAGATAACCCGGTGTCCATTTGGCCATAAAGCGCACGGATTGTATTGTTGCCAAAAGTATAGGCGCCCGATACAGAGGCACTCCATTGATCGTCAAGATCATTCAGTCCGCCCGTTAAAAGCGGCTCGAATAGCCCCCATTGATTGAGGTTGCCTTGCTCATAGATGAGGCCCACGCTAAAAGGCCCAGACTGATAGCCCAAGCCGACGCCCCACTGATCGCGATCCAGGTCAAGCACCGGAACGAAGCTAGCGCCCTCGGTGATTCCCAATACGCTTCCTTCAAGGGATACATAGGTTGCCCCCGCAAAAAAAGGACCATTGCTATATTTGAGCGCAATGTTCCACTGATCGATTCCATCGGAATAACCATCCCTTTCATTGATAGCGAATGTGCTGCCACCAAGATTAAAGCTACTGCCCATGACTAGGAGGGCGGAAGCGCTGAACCCGCCGAAATCGGGAGTCGAGTAGTAAACGCTGTTTGATACGCGTTCCATGCTGCCTTGAGAATCCGCTTTACCCGTGCTGTCAAAATTGGCGTTGAATCCATTGCTAAAACCACCCAGCCATACCGTTGACCCAAATGAGAGGGAGGTGTTGAAAGTATCATTGATACCCACCACTTCATAATAAGGCGTTTGTTGGGTGCCAATCGTTAACTGGCCAAAACTACCCCTCAGGCCGACGAACTTGGGCCGGTTCCCGTTAAAATTGCCGCCTTCGGTTACGTCTACGCCAAATTCGTATTGGTAAATAGCGCTCAGACCACCACCCAAATCTTCAGATCCCTGCACACCCAGACGCGAGGCGTTATTAACGACATCCCAGGTGCCATCACCGTCCAGCAGATCAGTACCTTCGTCTTCATTGTAATCTACCGACACCCGTGCGGAACCGTACAGGATTGTGTCGGCCTGTGCGGCCAATGGGGCGGCAAGAGCGGCGGCGACCGCCAGGGCGAGAATGGATTTTTTCATGACGTAATTCCCAGGGTTGTCTGTGAGTCGATCAGTGCTTCAAATTCTGCTTTCCGATCAAGCCAAGTTTTGATGGGAGAGCAGCTTGGAAGAATTTTTATACGGTTTTATATCGCTATTGCAGTAAAAAAGCAACTGCTAATTTGTGAAAAATACAACTTTTTGGTATCGACGCAACTTTTGTGTCCTTAAACGCCAACGGACGCCCGAAGGCGTCCGTTGATCCAGCACACTTCAAGCTGGGCGAGAATTAGAAGTCGTGACGGGTGCCGATTGAGACGGTCTGCTTGTCGCCCACCAAGTCGGAGTCAACATCCTGACCCAAGTACTCAACCCAGAACCGGGTGCGCTTGCTGAAGTTGTACTGATAGCCCAAGGCCCAGTTGTTGACTTCGCTTTGCTGCAAGATATTTCCATTCGCCAGAATAAACTGGCCGTCGTCGGGGCTACTGAAACCATACGAACCCCGAATGATGTTGTTGCCAAAGGTGTACTGACCAACCAGGTAAATGTTTTCGGTTTTACCAAAGTTCAGGACATTCACATCGCCATTTTCGTAGGCAAGAGAAACCGCAAACGGACCCGCATTATAACCGAAGGCCAAGCCCCACTGATCGCCGTCGTAAGTGGGCGCAGTAAGGATGTTGCCACCAAAATCAGGACCATCCAGCGCCATGTAGGTCGCGCCAGCGAAGAACGGACCGTTCTTATACGAGGCGGAAATGTTGTACATATCTACTGCATCACTCAGGTTGCCCTGTAGCCGGTTACTGCCTACCGTTCTGCACAGCTCAGTGGTCGTTTGGGGGTCGCTGACCCCGCAAGAACCATTCATCACTAACATCGCCTGAGCGCTGAAACCGCTCCAGTTAGGCGTGGTGTAGATCAAGCTGTTATCCATGCGCAACCCGAAGGTGTTCCCCAGGTAGACGTCATTGTCAAACACTTTGCTGCTGTTGAAGACATCACCCACGCCGATCACATTGTAATAAGGCGTCCATTGGGTGCCTGCGGTGATCGAACCCCAGCTAGCGCCTTTCAACCCCACCCACTTCGGGCGGTTGCTGTTGAAGTTATCGCCTTCAGTGACGTCCACGCCGAATTCATACTGGTAGATGGCGCTCAGACCACCGCCCAAGTCTTCTTCGCCCCGCACGCCCAACCGGGATGAATTATTGACAACGTCCCAAGCGTCAGAACCGATAATGGTCCGACTCAGATTGCCATTGGGAAGCCGAACATAGCTGGAGTTGAACTCCTCATAATCGACGGACACCCGGGCAGAACCGTAAAGGGTGGTGTCGGCCAGAGCCGCAGTGCTAAAACCCGCCAGCGCAACAGCAACAGCCATCGCAAGAGTAGACTTTTTCATGATTAAACTCCTAGGTTTGTGTTGTATTGACACAACAAAAGGGCGCTTACAATTCGTTAAAGGGATTTATACGCACTCAACAGCGAAAATGCAACTGATATTTTCAAAAAAAACACAAATCTTTTTAGTTATAGTCAAAAAAACAACTCTTTTGTTATTTTGCAACAAAAAGCCCACTTTTTTAGGTGGGCTTGCGGTATTGGCTGGGGGACTAGGATTCGAACCTAGATTGACGGAGTCAGAGTCCGCTGTCCTGCCGTTAGACGATCCCCCAAAAAGCCAGGTTAGCGCTTGGAGTACTGAGTGGCGCGCCGAGCTTTGCGCAGGCCCACTTTCTTGCGCTCGACTTCACGGGCGTCACGGGTCACGAAACCGGCTTTGCGCAGCGGAGCGCGCAGGCTCTCATCATACTCAATCAACGCCCGGGTGATGCCGTGGCGAATCGCGCCTGCCTGACCCGTGATACCACCCCCCTTGACGGTGGCATAGATATCAAACTTGTCCTTGAGATCAACGGCTTCCATCGCCTGGTTCACGACCATGCAAGATGTTTCCCGCCCGAAATATTCATTCAGGGGACGCTGATTGACGGTGATCTTGCCGACGCCGCGCCGCAGAAAGACCCTTGCCGTGGCGGTCTTGCGCCGTCCAGTACCATAGTGCTGATTTTCGATCATGCTTGCCTGTTCCGTTCTGATGAATGCGCCAGCGAGTTACAGTTCCAGCGGCTGAGGCTGCTGCGCGGTATGCTGATGCTCAGCGCCAACGTAAACCTTCAGTTTGCGGAACATCGCCCGGCCTAGCGGGTTTTTGGGCAACATGCCCTTGACGGCAATCTGAATGACCCGCTCCGGCGTTTGCTGCAACATCTTTTCTAGCGAAATCGACTTCAGGTTGCCAATATAACCGGTAACTCGGTGATACATCTTATCGCTGGTTTTGCGTCCGGTCGTCCGAACTTTTTCGGCGTTGACCACAATAATGTAGTCACCCGTATCGACATGCGGAGTATATTCGGGCTTGTGTTTACCCCGCAAACGGCGGGCAATCTCCGATGACAGCCGACCCAGAACCTTGTCCGTGGCGTCGATGACATACCAGTCGCGCTTGACCTCGGCCGGCTTGGCGCTGAAAGTTTTCATGATGTGTAACTCCACAAAGCCCATATCCACTTGGAAAGCCGCGTATCGTACCCAAGCAATATCCGTTTGACAAGAGGGGCTGAACGAACGCTCAAATGCACAGTCGGTCGACCACGCGACCATTCACCAGATGCTCCTCAATCACTTCATCCAAATCAGCATGATCCACGTAGGTGTACCAGACCGCCTCAGGGTAGATGACGATGACCGGTCCCTCGGTGCAGCGATCCAAGCAACCGGCGGTGTTGATTCGTACCTTGTGGGGAATGGAAGGTCCCAATGCCTTAACGCGCTGCTTGACATAATCACGCGCCTCCTGGGCCCCGCATTGCTGGCAACATTGCGAGCCGTCGTCGCGCAGATTAGTGCAAAAAAAGACGTGATAGCGATAATAGGACACGTTCATTTCTCCCAGCTTCGAGTTTGCGCCCATGATGACCCGCTACTATACCCCGGTTGACGCCCTGCTCACCCAGGTTGATCAAGCACTCCGCACGGTGTTCGGGCAACCCGTCACCACTGGACGGCCCAACCCCGCCGCCGGTGCGCCAGCAGCCGAGTTGCAGCCGGTCGAGCGGCAGGAAGCGGGGCGGTTGATGCGCGTCAACCATACGGGCGAAGTCTGCGCCCAGGCGTTGTATCAAGGCCAGGCGCTAACGGCGCGGCTGGACCCGGTGCGCGACCGGATGGAGCAAGCGTCTAGTGAGGAAAATGACCATTTGGCCTGGTGCAAGGAGCGGCTGAAGGAATTAGGCAGCCATCCCAGTTTCCTCAATCCACTGTTCTATGCCGGCGCTTTCGCCATTGGCGCGATGGCGGGTCGGATCGGAGACCGCTGGAGCCTGGGTTTCGTGGCGGAAACAGAGCATCAAGTGGTCGCCCATTTGCATGATCATCTGAACCGGCTACCCATCCAGGATCAACCGAGCCGGGCGATTCTGGAGCAGATGAAGAAAGATGAGGCCCGCCACGCCACCCAGGCGTTAGAAGCCGGCGGCGCCCAGTTGCCATGGCCAGTTCGCACCTTAATGAAGGGCGCTGCCAAGATCATGACCGGGACGACTTACTGGATTTAGGACGATGGCGGCTGCTCTTCATCGCGAATGTCAAAAGTGTGGGTGATTTGGGCGGTCTGGCCCAGCATGATTGAGGCCGAGCAATATTTTTCCGCCGACAGATGAATGGCGCGCTCGACGTGCTTGGCGCTGAGGTTCTGGCCCGTCAGGGTAAAATGCACATGAATCTGCGTGAACACCTTGGGATCGCGGTCCGCCCGTTGGGCCTCAATTTCAATTTCACAGCCGCGCAGGTCCTGCCGGGCCTTGCGCAAAATGTTCACCACATCAATCGCGGTACAGCCGCCCATCCCCATCAGCAACATTTCCATCGGGCGCGGGCCAAGATTATGTCCTCCCAGTTCCGGTGGGCCGTCCATGACCAGGGCATGACCGCTGGGCGATTGCGCGACGTAGGTCATGTCTTCCAGCCAGACAATACGGGTTTTCATCAGGATTTCGCTCCGGTGAACCAATATCCCCCTCTCCCTGGATCAGCAGGAGTGGCAAGCGCCGGGGTGGTTTGATCATTTCAGCGGAGTGAAGGGGAGACCTTCACATTCCAAACAATTCCGCCAGTTTTGTTCCCGGATCAGGGGCGCGCATGAACGCCTCACCCACCAGGAAGGCATGGACGCCGTGCTGGCGCATCAGCGCCACATCGTCCGGCGTATGAATCCCGCTTTCCGTCACCACGGTGCAGCCTTTGGGAAGATGCGCCAGCAGATTCAGCGTCGTTTCCAGCCGGGTTTCAAACGTTCGCAAATTCCGATTATTAACGCCGATCAGCGGTGCGTCCATCCGCAGCGCTCGCTCCAACTCCCTGGCATCGTGGACTTCAATCAGCACGTCCATCCGCAAATCCATCGCCAGTTGCGCCAGCGCCTGTAAAGCAGCGTCTTCCAGCGCCGCCACGATCAGCAGAATACCATCAGCGCCGATCAGCCGCGCTTCGTAGACCTGATACGGATCGATGATGAAATCCTTGCGCAGCACCGGCAAGGCGCAAACCGCCCGCGCCTCCTGCAAATCATCTTCACCGCCCTGGAAGAAATCGCGGTCGGTCAGCACCGACAGGCCCGCTGCGCCGGCAGCGGCGTAACTGCGCGCGATGTCCGCCGGCAGGAACGGATCGCGCAGCAGCCCTTTGCTGGGCGAGGCGCGTTTGATTTCAGCGATCACTGCGGGCTGGCCTTGGGCGATAGTGTGTTCCAGGCGCTCCCGGAACGGACGCGGCGTCGGCGCGTTTTCAGCACGGCGGCGCAGATCGGGCAGGCTGAGTTGCGCACTGCGCTCGGCGATTTCCTCAACCTTGCGGGCCAGAATTTTTTGCAGAATATCCGGTGGCGCGCTCATGAGGCCAACTGTTGCGTGCAGCGCACGAACTCGTCCAGCTTGGCTCGCGCCGCACCATTGGCCAGCACATCCCGGGCCAGCCAGATGCCATCGTCAATGGAGGGGCTGATATTGGCAGCATACAGCGCCGCGCCGGCGTTGAAGGCGACAATATCGCGGGCCGCGCCTGGATGATTGTCCAGCGCCGTCAGCAACAGGGTTTTCGATTGTTCAGCGTCTTCGACTCGGAGTCCACGATTGGACACCATCGCCAATCCGAAATCTTCGGGGTGAATTTCGTATTCCATCACTTCGCCATTGCGAAGCTCGCCGACCAACGTTGTCGCGCCCAGCGAGATTTCATCCATGCCGTCCTTACCCCAGACGACGAGAACATGTTGCGCGCCAAGCCGTTGCATGACCCGCACCTGGATACCGACCAGATCGGGGTGAAAGACGCCCATTAATTGATTCGGCGCGTCGGCGGGATTGGTCAGCGGGCCGAGAATATTGAAAATGGTGCGCACCCCCATTTCGCGACGGACCGGAGCGACATTCTTCATCGCTGAATGATGATTGGGCGCAAACATGAAACCAATGCCGGTTGTGGCAATGCACTCGGCCACCTGGTCCGGTGGCAGGTCGATGCGGACGCCGAGCGCTTCCAGCACGTCGGCGCTACCGGATTTGGACGAAACGCCGCGATTACCGTGTTTGGCCACCCGTGCGCCAGCGGCGGCCACGACAAACATGCTGGCAGTGGAGATATTGAAGGTGTGCGCACCATCACCGCCGGTGCCGACGATATCGACGAAATGCTCGTGTGGCGGGGGAACATGCACCTTAGTGGACAACTCCCGCATGACGGTCGCAGCGGCAGTGATTTCGCCGATGGTTTCCTTTTTGACCCGCAGGCTGGTGAGAATGGCGGCCGTCATCACGGGAGAGAGGTCGCCGGCCATGATCCGCCGCATCAGCGACAGCATCTCATCGTAGAAAATTTCCCGATGCTCGATGGCGCGTTGCAGGGCTTCCTGGGGGGTGATAGACATGAGGATTCTCCGGGGCGGTTCAGAGCCGGGTCAAAAAATTGCGCAGCAGCGCGTGGCCGTGTTCGGTCAGAATCGATTCGGGGTGAAATTGTACGCCAGCAACCGGCAAATTTTTGTGATGCACGCCCATGATTTCATCGAAGTCGCCGTCCGGGGTTTGGGTCCAGGCGGTGACGTCCAGATCGCTCGGCAAGGTCGCTTTGTCAATGACCAACGAATGATAACGCACCACGGTAAAAGGGTTGGGTAGCCCGGCGAACACCCCCTGGCCGACATGGTAGATCTCGGAGGTTTTGCCGTGCATGACCTGACCTGCGTGGACGATACGTCCGCCGAAAGCCTGGCCGATGCTCTGATGACCCAGACAGACGCCGAGGATCGGAAGAGTTCCGGCGAATCGTTCAATCACAGCTAGCGAGATACCCGCCTCGTTCGGCGTGCAGGGGCCTGGGGAAAGAACGATGCGCTCGGGTTGCAGCTCGGCGATTTGCTCCGGGGTAATCTCATCGTTGCGATATACCCATACGTCTTCCCCCAGTTCGCCGAAATATTGCACCAGGTTGTAGGTGAAGGAGTCATAGTTATCGATCATCAGCAACATGAATCGTCTATCCTCTTGTTTCTTCTACAACGCTTTACTGGGTTTTGGTTTTGATACCCCCAGAAGCACCCCCAATTTGATTGGGCGCCCTTGCGCTGAGAACATGCGGATTCAGAATTTGTCATTTTCCCCCATTACGCAGTGTGATGAAACCCTGCTGGCCGAACAGGGCGCCATCGAAGCGTCTGCTGCCTGACGGCGCACGCCAGCCTGCGGCTGGCATTTCCGTAGAATCTATTCTTTCTCAAACCCCTGGCTCGTGAACTTCAAAGTCCGACTGTTCTCGGTCACCGTGCGTACCACATTATCCGGCGCACCATCCGGGATCTCGGCTTCCACCTCGATCGTCACCGTTACCCGCGCCCCGACCAGGCCGGCCAGGTGGGAGATGACTTCATCGGCGATTCGGCTGGCATCTCGGCCAACGCGGGTCGCATCGAGAACGGCCGTGCCATGGAAGCGTTTTGGCTTGACGGCTCCGGGTGGCGCCTCGGACTGTTTGCCACCAGTCTGTATGGGCGTTTCTCCCTGCCCATCGCCCGCCGGCTGTCCTTTGTCGACCGGCTGATTCACTCGTTCGGCCTCAATTTGCTTGTTGGCCACTTCCGGCTTCACCACCAGTCCGGTCGAGTGCGGGTCGGCCAAATTGACCATCGTCCCGCCGCGAAGTCCCTTGTAGCGCCCGGCGACTTCATCGAAGGCATCGGCAAAGCCGAAGCTGTCCTGCGACCAGGTGAGAAGATTCACCCCGTCGCTGATGGCGTGCAGCAGCACGCCGCTGTCCTTGAGGCGCGGCAGGTAGAGATAGCGCGCGAAATCCTCGATCAGTTGCTTCACGGCCACATGCTCACCGCGCCAGAGCGGCACGCGGTCCAGTTCCATCTTGAGGCGTGTCGATGCGAAGCTGGTTAGGTAAAGCTCGTCGGTACGCAGCTTCTTGCTGGCGCGCACGGCGAGCGCATCGGTCCCGGACAGGCGCAGCGCCTCCCAGGTGATCGCAGCCTGCGGAGTGGCCTGCACTGGCGCCAATAACCACTGGTAAGTCTCCGGCAACCTGGCCGTCATGGCGCTGTCGGCGGCGACTTTCTGCGTCTCGGCCTGGGTGACCTGATGCGGGTCGAGGTTGAGCTGCACCTTCTCGCTCAGGATCGACTCCCACGCCAGATATTTTCGTGCTGCCTCGTCCAGTTCCTGCATGCGGGTTTTGTCTGCGGCCAGAAACACCAGCGTATTGCGGTAGAGGCGGGGCGTGTTGCCGCGCGTCTCAAGTATCGCCTTGGCGGCTACCTCTGCCGCGCTGCCACCTTCTTTGCTATAGGGATGATTGACACCCAGCACGACCAGGCGTGCATCCAGATCGTCCGGCACGTCCGACCCGCTTTGCGGCATGGGGTGGATGCGGTTGAAGTCGCCCGTGCGCGCCAGGTCCTTGCGCAGGCGTTGCTCCAGTTCATGCGCCACTTTGTCCGGGTCGCGCTTGAACTGCTCGGCGCGGTCTTCCGCCAGTTTGGTTACCGTCGGCTGGGTGGAATACCAGTAATGCGAACCGTCCTGATAAAGATAGGTCGCTGCACTGGCCATGCGCCGCAGGGCATCGCCGAAGATGGCGGGCGATTCGCCCGGCATCACACAGCCCAGCTTCACCCGACGATCTTCAATCCCTTTGTGTGCGGCAGCGGTGGTCGGCGCCGAACCCATGTAGATAGCACGCGCCACGCGCCGGCACGCCGAGAACTTGCCGAGATTGGGCAATTCACTGTCCAGCTTGAGCGGCAGGGAGTTCGGCCCGTCGACATCCTTCTCGATCACCGGCACCCAGTTGTCCGAGAGATAGCGCGTCAATTCGGACTGCACGCGAGGATCATCTATCGCCACGTTGCCCGGCAGGATCAGCGGGTTGCGGTCGCCTTTCTCCCACAGGCTGTGGATGACCGCCGCCATCAGGCGCAACACGCCGCGCGTGCGCTGAAACTTCACCAGCGTCGACCAGTCGGTATAGAGCCGGTCGAAGATTTCCGGGTGAATCGGATACGCCATCTTGATGCGCTGCTCGTACTCCGATTCTCGGCATTCGGGCGGAAACTCGGCCTGCTGCGTGCGATAGAACTCGGCAAAAGCGCGGGCCACCACGTCGCGGTCCCTGAACTGCGACTGTTCGATCAACGGCTGAAACAGCCGCCGCCGCACGATCTCGAAGCCTTCTTCGGCACTGGCCGGTCGCCACGACGATTCAACGCGCCCGACCACATTGCGCAGGCGGTCCAGCGCCTCGCGCCCGCGCGTGCCGCCCACTTCCACGTCATCGCTGTGCGAGTGGCCGGAGGTGTCTGAAGCCGGCAGGCTGATCACCAGCAGGCAGTTCTTGGCCAGTTTGGCCGATTCGGTCAGCACCTGGGCGAAGGTGAATTGCGTCTCGAAGCCGCCGGCCGGCAGGTCGCTCTGGTCGTGCAACTGGCGCGCATAGGCCACCCACTCGTCGATCAGGATCAGGCACGGGCCGTATTCGTTGAACAGTTCGCGCAGCACGTCACCGGGTGATGTCGCCTTTTCGTCATCGGCCTTGATGCGAGCAAAGGCTTTTTTGCCGCCGAGTTGCCAGGCCAGTTCGCCCCACAGCGTGCGCACCACGGTCCCATCAGGCTTGGTCGTCGGGTTGCCCGGTGAAATCTTGTTGCCGACCAGCACCACGCGTCTGGCCGTCGGAATCGTGCTGGCCCCGGCGGCAGACAGCACGGCGTCGATACCCGCCAAGTCGGTTGGCGCGATACCGGAAAACAGGTGATACAGCGCCAGCATCGAGTGCGTCTTGCCGCCGCCGAAGTTGGTCTGCAACTGCACCACGGGGTCGCCACCACTCGCACCACCGCCCACCGTCAGACGGCGCACGGCGCCGATCAGCATCGCCTTCAGGCTTTCGGTGAGGTAGGTACGGCGGAAGAACTCGACCGGGTCCCGGTATTCGTCCGTACCCTGGCCCAGTTGCACCTGCCACAGGTCGGCGGCAAACTCGGCCTGCTGGTAGCGGCCGCTGGCCACGTCGTCATGCGGCATCACCACTTCGCGCCAGGGCTTGAGGCTGCCAGTGACGCCCGTGTCGATGGCCTGGCTGACCGATTTTCGCTTCTCGCCGCGCGCCTGCTCGTCGAACTTCACGCGCAGCAATTCCATCTTCATCTTCTCGACATCGTCCGCCTGTGCGGCGGAAATGGCCGACAGCAGACGCCCGGCCGAATCGAGCGCGCGGTAGGCGTCGTCGCTGGAGAACGGCTCCTGATGCGCCCAGGCGTTGCGCACGCCCAGAATCTCGTTCACCAGGCTGCGCTCGGACTTGCCGAGAATCTGGCGGAACACCTCGTTCCATTTGCGATCCATGACCACTAGCAAGGCGGCCACGTCATTGAGCGATTCGGTTTTGCCGGCACCGAGGCGGGTGTCCGACAAAATGTCCTTTACCTCGAAAGCCCAGGCATCCCGGTACTTCGCCTTCAATTCGCGTTCGACAAACGGCCCGAGGCCGGTTTTAAGGAATTCCAGCGCCTTGCCGACACGTTCGTGGTTGGTGATGGCCATGCTATTTGTCTTTCTCGACGATCGAATCAGGATCGATCTTGCGCAGGATTTCGTGCGCCCAGGGGTTGATGTGCCCATAGTGTCTAATCAGCCGGCCCTCTTCGGTTCGGAACAGCAGTCGCGCCGGTGCCTCTTCCACGGAGTTGTCGTAGATGTAGGCACGGTCGGCGATGCGCGCCGTCACTGAGCAGTTGGCCAGTGACCGGGTATAGCGAGCGATGATCTTGCCAATGGGCACTTCATGCCCACCCTCCATGACCCGCAACGCGACCCGTTTGGCATTGATGGAAGGATCGTCGGTACCAACGAAGAACAGACGCACGAAAAATCCCGCCTGCCGCGCGCGCTGAATGAATTCGATCTTGTCGGTCATCGACAGCACCGTTTCGAAGGCCAGACTGCTGCCCTCTTTCAGGCATTGCTCGCGCACTTCGGCGGCCCGAGTGGCGGCTTTTAGAACGGCAGCGGGCGCGTTCCAGTCGCCGAATTCATCGCGGGCGATGAAATCCGGGTTGACGTAGACGCAGCCACCCATCCATTCGTGGCGCAGCAATTGCTCCGTGATCGAGGTTTTGCCCGCACCATTGGGGCCGGCGACGACAATCAGGCGAGGTTTCGACGGCGGGTTCATGCGCTGGTAGGGGAAGCGCTCGAAACGCCAGGAAGGTTTGCCGCCGCGATGTCGGCGCGCAGACGAGTCATCAATTCCTGCCGAGCCAGCTTGCCGCGTCGACTGGCTTCCGCCGCCACCGAAATCATCAGGGCCTGAAGTTGCTGGTCGCTCGGTTCGTGAGCGATGTCATTGAGATCGAAATGCTCCGTTTGCATGGGAATGCTCCTCGTGATGTCTTGCACTTACAGCAATTCTGCCTGCGCCGGGGACGCTTTGTCGGTCTCCCTGGCGAGCCGGGTGATTTCCGGCCAGCTCTGCACCAAAGCATTGTAGGCCATCGCCTCGTTGGCGCGCTTCTTACGCTCGCACAGGGTGAAGAGGCGGTAGCACAGTTCACGGGCGGTTTCGGCCCGGCTGCCGAGCTTCCCCACCAGTGCCGCCGCCGCGCTTTCGCCGCCGGCTTCGAGCACGCGGATCAGTTGATGCACCATTTCCCAGACGGTCAGGCGGCTGTCGGTGCTCGGGTCCCAGTTGGCGGGGAGTTCGGCGGGTTGTAGTAGGCGAACCTTGCCTTTGCCGGAAACGATGATGCCGGCTTCGACCAGTCCATCCATGCCGGTGTTCTTGGCCTGGGCCAGCGTGATGGCAACGCCGAAGTCGCCCTCGGCAAAGCCGACCTGCTCGAACCAGGTCAGCGCCCAGCGGGTATCGGCGTCGAAGTCACCTTCCTGTTCGGCCAGCGCCTCGTCTAGGGTCTGGTTGATGAGTGCCAGTGCTGCCCGCACCGGGAGCGGTTTGCCTTCGGCGTCGAGCACCCTGGCATAACGGGTATAGAC
>JBAQIQ010000204.1:0-3857 GCA_049288935.1 Candidatus Competibacteraceae bacterium | reverse complement strand
GGGTCCATCCCAACAAAGGTACGTAAAGCGACATCGGGATCAGGCGTGATCCCTGACCCGCAGGATGGTCTGCCGGCTGGTGCTGAACTGTCGTGCGATGGCGGAGATGGGTTCGCCGTTTTTGATTTTCTCGCGCACGATCCTTTGTTGATCCGATGACAGTGCGGGGGGCCGTCCGAGGGGTTTGCCGTGCGCTTTGGCGCGTGCGAGTCCGGATTGCGTGCGCTCAATGAGGAGGTCGCGCTCGAACTGGGCGACGGCATTGATCACGTTCATGGTCATCTTACCGGCTGAACTGGTGAGATCGACGCCGCCCAAGGCGAGGCAATGCACGCGAACGCCTCTGTTCTCCAGCCGCGCAACGGTCGTGCTGACATCGACGGCGTCGCGCCCCAGCCGGTCGAGTTTGGTCACGATCAGCACGTCGCCCTTCTCCATCCTGTCGAGCAGGCGGGAAAAGCCTTCCCGCTGCGCAATGGCCCTCGATCCCGAGACGGTTTCGGTGATCATCCGGTGGGGCTCGATGCGGAAGCCCGCCGCCTCGATCTCCCGGATTTGATTTTCAGGGGTCTGATCGAGGGTGGAGACTCGGGCATAGGCAAAGGTTCTGGACATGACGGACCTTTTGTTACGAAAAGGCTGTACGAAATTATAATACTGTCCTATAGTCGATCAAGCTAATTTATGAACAGATGTTTTATCCCTGTCCGAAAAGGGACCGTTTAGGACATCGACCCCGAGGATCTGCATGCCGCGAATGCGCATTCTCACCGCGAGCGAACAAGAGGCTTTCGACAGGCCACCGCTATTCGATCATCGCGAGCGGCAGAAATTCTTCACGTTTCCCAAAGCTTTGCTGGATATGGCGCAAAGTATGCGTAGCGTCGACCATCGGGTAGGTTTTCTGGTGAGCTGTGGGTACTTCCGGGCGACGCGACGGTTTTTCGCGCCGGTGGACTGCGATCCCCGTGATGTCGCCTATGTGGCCAGCCAGTTGGGCAACGCCGTTGCATCCATTGACCCCTATCCGGATCGCACCCGCCAAAGGCATCAACAGCTGATTCTTGATTTCTACGGTTTCGCGCCTTTCGATGAGGCGGCAAAAAAAGCCGTGACCGCCGAGATTGCGACGATGACGCGGATGCATCTCAAGCCACGGCTCATTTTTGACCGCTGCGTCGATTTCCTCATTCAGCGCAGAGTGCAGGTGCCGAAGGCGGGCACCTTGTTCGAACTGATCCGCTGGGGACTGCATACGCGCAAGGCTGAGTTGGTCACGCTGATGGAGACTCATCTCGCCGATGAAGCCCGCCACCTGCTCGACGATTTATTCGCCGCATCGGAAGAGCGAAACCGTTACCAACTGACATTGCTCAAGAAGCGGTCGTCCTCGACGAAACCGACGCGCATCAAGGAAGGCATCGCCGATTTTGAGACGTTGGCGGCGCTTTACCGCCCGCTTGAGGGCATCCTGTCCGTTCTCGATCTCGGTGTTGCCGGTATCCGTTACTATGCAGGCAGCGTGCTGAAATCCGAGGTGTTTCAGATACACCGGCGAGAGGCCAATGATCGCTACATCCACGCCGCCGCCTTCGTCGCCCATCAGTTTTTCCGCGGCCAAGACCATCTGGTTGATCTATGGCTCAGCGTTATGGCCTCGTTTCAGACGACCACCGCGCGTGAGCACCAGGAAAAGCTTCTGGAAACCCGCAAGGCTCAGCAGGAACAACTCAAATCAGTGGTCGATGATCTGGACGCTTCGGTGTTCGGCGTGATCCGAGAAATCCGTAGCCTGACCGACGCCGAGGGCCTGTCGGATACGCAGAAAGTCATCGAAATCAGGACGCTGCTGAATCGTGGGCAGCGCAGCGCGTTCGAGCGCCTCAAAGCCGATTTGCACGATACGACGCAAGATCGAAGCAGGTTTGCGGTTCTGGAAGCCCATTCCTTGAAGCTGCAGAACCGGCTCAGCCCGATCTTGCGGGCGCTCACCTTCCAACCGAATGACCGCGCTAAACGATTGGCCGCAGCCGTGGATCATTTCAAGACCCATGACGGGAATATCGGCGACCGTGCGCCGGTCGATTTCCTGGCCGACGATGAACGGGCGGCGTTGACCCGCGCAGACGGAACATTCCGCCCCTCGCTCTACAAGGTCTTCCTGTTCCAGCAGGTCACCGGAGCCCTCAAATCCGGCGATCTGAACTTGGCTCGATCCTACAAATACCGCCCGATGGATGCCTACCTCCTTGATCGTGACCGTTGGCACCGGGAAAAAGAGCACCTGCTGGAACGGGCGGGATTGACCGCGCTCACCGATCCTGAACCCGTTCTGGCGAAACTGGATGAAGCGCTTTGCGCGCAATATCGGGCGACGAACGACCACGCGGCTGACAACCCCTATCTGAAATTCCGCGCCGATGGAACCTTCCATGTCGCTACCCCGGCACTCGATGCCCACGAGGCCGATCCGCTGAGCGAGCTGTTCCCTCAACGGCACGATGTACCCTTGGCGCAAGTTCTCGAAACCATCCACCATCACTGCGGCATGCTGAAGGCCTTTGAGCATTGGCAGCAGACCCATATCCGGCAGGCCATCTCACATCCAGCCTTGCTCGCCGGGATCATCGGGCTGGGGTGCGGCATCGGCGTGCGCAAGATGGCGCGGATTTCCTCGCGCGTCACCGAGAGTGAATTGGAACACGCCGTCAATTGGCGCTTCTCGCTCGACAACATCCGCGCCGCCAATGACGCGGTGCTCAAGGCGATGGACCAGATGGAACTACCGAACCTCTATCGTCGGGAGGCGGACGCGCTCCACACCGCCAGCGATGGCCAGAAATTCGAGGTTCGCGGGGAGTCCCTGCATGCGCGCCGCTCGTTCAAGTATTTCGGGCAAGGGCAAGGGGTTTCCGCCTACACCTTTGTCGATGAGCGCCATTTTCTATGGCATTCGCTGATGATCAGCGCCGCCGACCGCGAAAGCGCCTATGTGATCGACGGATTGATGCACAATGATGTCGTCAGAAGCGACATCCATTCGACCGATACCCATGGCTACACGGAAGTCGTGTTCGGCCTCATTCATCTGCTGGGTTTTTCCTTCGCGCCGCGCATCAAGGGCATTGGCAAGCAAAGGCTGTATCTTTTTCGTGGCCATGATCCCAACGCCCGCGAGGGCTGGAAAATCGCCCCGGACCATTATGTGAACGATGCCTTGATCCGTGAGAACTGGGATGATCTGCTGCGGTTGGTCGCCACCATCAAGCTCAAGGAAAACACCGCCTCGGATATCTTCCGGCGGCTCAACTCCTATTCTCGCCAGCACGCGCTTTATCAGACCCTCAAGGCTTTCGGTCAAGTCATTAAGTCACTGTTTATACTGCGTTACGTTGATGATGTCGAGTTGCGTCAGGCGATCGAAAAGCAGCTCAACAAGGTGGAGTTGGCCAATCGCTTCACCCGCGCCGTTGCTGTTGGAAACCCCCGTGAGTTCACGCAGGCCGAGAAAGAGGAGCAGGAGATCGCAGAGGCCTGCAACCGGTTGATCAAGAACAGCATCATCTGCTGGAACTACCTCTACCTCGCTCGCCAGATCGAAAAGGTCACCGATGCCGAAATCCGGGAAAACCTGCGCCGCACCATCGCAACCCACTCGCCCATGTCATGGGCGCATATCAACCGCCTGGGTGAATACGATTTCTCCGACGAAAAACTCCGGGATTCCCTCGGAATCCTGCCCCTGAAATCAGCTGCATGAAACACGCCCAAATTCTGAAAAAATCATAAAAATAAACTATATAATTGCAATACGCGAATAGCTATGTCGCATCACGTACCTTTGTTGGGATGGACCC